>DASPNP010000052.1:0-44652 GCA_035626475.1 Azospirillaceae bacterium | reverse complement strand
CCTGTGACGGCCGGCACAGCGCCCGGCCGTGCGCCTGCACGACAGGATGCCGCGATGCGAGGCCCTGTAACTGGCGCCCCGACCCTGCTAATCCCATGGCACCATGAGCGACACGCCCGATCCCCCGCCGTCCCCCGAGCCGCCGCGCAGGCGCGGCTGGATGGGCGACCGGCTGCTGTGGCGGGTGCTGGGGAACGCCGGCATCCTGCTGGGCGGCAAGTCGATGAACGGGCTGTTCAGCCTGGTCTACCTGGCGCTGGCCGCCCGCGCGTTGGGGGTCGAGGCGTTCGGCGTGCTGGTGCTGATCCACACCTACACCCAGGCGGTGGGCGAGATCGCCAAGTTCCAGTCCTGGCAGGCGGTGCTGCGCTTCGGCACCCCGGCGGTGACGGAAGGGCGGATCGGCGACTTCCAGCGCCTGCTCTCCTTCACCATCCTGCTGGACCTGGGCGCGGCCGTCGCCGGCACGGTGCTGGGCATCGCCGCCATGCCCTGGGTGGCGCCGCTGATGGAATGGCCGCCCTGGATCGTGCCGGCCGCCATGCTCTACGCCACCTCCATGGTCTTCATGGTGACGGCGACGCCGACGGGCGTGCTGCGCCTCTATGACCGGTTCGACCTCATCGCCTTCCAGAGCACGCTGGGATCGGCCGTCCGCATGGTCGGCGCGGCGCTGGTCTGGGCGCTGGACGGCGGGCTGCTGGGCTTCCTCGTCGTCTGGTACCTGGCGACCCTGGTCAGCGGCATCACCCTGATCCTGATGACCCGGCGGGAGCTGCGGCGGCGCGGGCATCTGGAGGGCTTCCGGCTGCGCTGGAAGGGCGCCACCGCCGGGTTCGACCGCATCTGGGGCTTCGTCTGGAGCACCAACGCCAACACCAGCCTGGCGCTGGTCTTCACCCATCTGGGCACGCTGGCGGTGGGCTGGCTGCTGGGCCCGGCCGAGGCCGCCCTGTTCCGGGTGGCGCGGCAGTTCGCCGAGGCCATGGCCAAGCCGATCAAGCTGCTGACGCCGGCCATATATCCGGAACTCGCCAAGCTCGACTCGGCCGGCGAGATCAAGCGGATGCGCCAGCTGATGCTGCGCTCCGTCCTGATCGCCGGGGCGGGCGCCTCGCTGTTCATGGCGATCCTGGCGGTGGCCGGCGACACGGTGATCGCGCTGGTCGTCGGGCGGGAGTATCTGGCGGCGCACGGGGTGATGATGATGCTGACGGTCGCCACCGTCATCGGCGTCTGGACCTTCCCGCTGGAGCCGATGCTGATCACCATCGGCGAGGTCGGCGCCGCGCTGCGGGTGCAGATCGTGGCGACGGCGCTCTATGTCCCGACGCTTTATGTCCTGCTGCGGCGCTTCGGGCTGGAAGGGGCCGGCATGGCGGCCATAGCGGCGGCGCTGGTGATCCTGGCGGGCCTGATGATCCCGGTGCTGCGCTGGTTCCGTCACCGGCTGCCGGCGCAGGCGGCGCCCTCCTGATCCCGCAGATGTCATAACCCTTTCGGAGGGGATGGCATTGCGGCGGGGCACCGCGTTTGATATCCCCTGGGTTCGTGCCGCGCGGCCAGCGCCGCGCTTGGCCTAGGATTTCCGGACATGACGCAGCCCACCCCCTCGTCCTCGGGCCTTCCCGCCCATCGCATCGCCGACTTCGCCACCCTGGCGGAGGGGCTGGACCATGCCGCCACCGGCGCCAGCGGCTTCAATTTCTACTCCGGCAAGGGCGAGCTGACCGAGGTGCTGCCCTATGCCGAGCTGCGCGCTCAGGCTCTGGATCTTGCGCGGCGCATGCTGGCGGCGGGGCTGCAACAGGGCGATCGGGTGGCGATGATCGCCGAGACCGAGGGCGACTTCATGCGCGCCTTCTGCGCCTGCCAGTATGCGGGGCTGGTGCCGGCGCCGATGCCGCTGCCGGTCGCCTTCGGCGGCAAGGACGCCTACATCGACCATATCAGGCGCATGATCCAGGGCGCGGCCGCCAGCGCCGCGCTGGCCCCGGCCGCCCTGTCCGAGTGGCTGGCCGCCGCCGCGCAGGGGCTGGACCTCAAGGTGTCCGGCACGCTGGCGGCGTTCGACGGGCTGGACGGATCCGGCGTGACGCTGCCGACGCCGCAGCCCGACGACCTGGCCTATCTGCAATTCTCCTCGGGCAGCACGCGATTCCCGAAGGGCGTCGCCGTCACGCAGCGGGCGCTGATGGCGAACGCGCGCGGCATTGCCGTGGAGGGGCTGCGCATCGCCCAGGATTCGCGCTGCACCTCCTGGCTGCCGCTCTACCACGACATGGGGCTGGTCGGCTTCATGCTGACCCCGCTGCTGAGCCAGCTGACGGTCGACTACATTCCGACCCGCGAGTTCGCCCGGCGGCCGCTGCTGTGGCTGACCCTCATCAGCCGCAACCGCTCGCAGATCTCCTTCAGCCCCAGCTTCGGCTACGAGCTGTGCGCCCGCCGGGCCGAGACGGCCTCGACAGAGGGGCTGGACCTCAGCTGCTGGACCCGCGCCGGCATCGGCGGCGACATGATCCGGCCGCGCATCATGGCGAAGTTCGTGGAGGCCTTCGGGCCGCGCGGCTTCCAGGGCGGCTCGCTGATCCCCAGCTACGGCATGGCCGAGGCCTCGCTGGCCCTGACCTTTGCGCCGCTGGGCGCCGGCGTCGTGACCGACCGGGTCGACATGGACCGGCTGGAGAACGACGCCGTTGCCGTGGCGCCGGCGGTCGATGCCGTCCGGACCCGCGACTTCGTGCTGTGCGGCCCGATCATGTCCGGCCACGGGCTGGAGGTGCGGGGCACCGACGGCAAGCCGCTGCCGGAGCGGCGCGTCGGCAAGGTCCATGTCAAGGGCCCCAGCCTGATGCGCGAGTATTTCGGCATGCCGGAGGAGACGGCCGAGGTGCTGTCGACCGACGGCTGGCTCGACACCGGTGACCTCGGCTATCTGGTGGACGGGCAGATCGTCATCACCGGCAGGGCCAAGGACCTGATCCTGGTGAATGGCCGCAACATCTGGCCGCAGGATTTGGAATGGTCCTCGGAGCACGCGGTGGACGCGCTGCGGAGCGGCGACGTCGTCGCCTTCTCGCTGGACGAGGAAGGCGGGGAGAGCGTCGTGGTGCTGGTGCAGTGCCGCGCCACCGATCCCGCCGCCCGCGAGGCGCTGTCGACCCAGGTCGCCGGCACGCTGCGCGCCCAGCACGGGCTGGAGGTGAAGGTGGTGCTGGTGCCGCCGCACAGCCTGCCGCAGACCTCCTCGGGCAAGCTCAGCCGGTCCCGCGCCCGCATCATGTACCAGCGCGGCGACTTCGCGCCCGTGGCCGCCTGATCCCGGCATGACCGCGCCGCTCGTGCCGGACAGGCCGCTCGCCGCCGTCACCGGCGCCACCGGGTTCCTCGGCCGCTACGTGGTCGCGGCGCTGGCGGAAGCCGGCTGGCGCACGCGCCTGCTGGTGCGCCAGGACCCGGTGCACGAGCTGTGGCGGGGTGTCGAGCCCGAGATCGTGCCGGGCGACCTCTCGGACGAGGGCGCGCTGGAACGACTCGTGGCCGGCGCCGACGCGATCATCCATCTCGCCGGGCTGATCAAGGCGGTGGACCGCGCCGGATTCTTCCGGGTGAACGAGGGCGGCAGCGCCGCCCTGGCCCGCGCCACCGTGACGGCGGCGCCGGGCGCGCGCATGGTCATCGTCTCCTCGCTCGCCGCGCGCGAGCCGCAGCTCTCCGACTATGCCGCCAGCAAGCGGGCGGGGGAGGCGGCGGCGATCCGCGAGCTGGGCGACCGGCCCTGGGTGGTGGTGCGGCCGGCGGGGGTCTACGGGCCAGGCGACCGCGAGTCGCTCGCATTGTTCAAGGCGGCGGCCGGGAAGCTGGCGCCGGTGCTGGGCGGGCGGGAGGCTCGGCTGGGTTGGATCCATGCCGAGGACGCCGCCCGCGCCATCGCGGCGCTTGCGGCCCGTGGCGCGCCCTGCGGTGAAATCTACGAGCTGTCCGACGCCCGCACCGATGGCTACAGCTGGGACGAGATGCTGGACGCGGCCGCGGCGGCGGTGGGGAATCGCCCGGTGCGCCTGCGACCACCCGCCGCGCTGCTCCGGGTGATAGGGGCGGCGTCCGGCTGGATCGCCCGCGCCCGGCGCAGGCCAGCCATGTTGACCGCCGGCAAGGTCCGCGAGGCGTTGCATCCGGACTGGTCCTGCGCCGCGGCGCGACAGCCGCCGCCGGAGTTCTGGAAACCGCGCATTTCCTTGGCCGAGGGCTTTGCTGCGACTGCGCTCTGGTACCGGGAGCGGGGGTGGCTCCCGTGACTGCGAGATGGCCGGGAAGACCCTACGGAAAGCCGCGATAAACCCATTGTTACGCATTGTTACAGCAAGCGCTTTCCCCTTGCGTCCCCGCCTTTTGCAATTACCTTACGCAATCGTGACGGCTCTGCTGCGCTGCGATAAGCAGGCCGTCTACTCCGCGGTACCGGTGCATTGCAGGGCTTAACGGATAAATGACTTCTAGCGCTGACGATATCATTGCCGAGATCGCTCGGACGCTTGGGCCGACGCTTAACTCTCCGGTCACCATTACAGCGGATACAAACATCGTTCGGGACCTCGGCCTCGACTCGCTGGCCGTGATGAACTTCGTGATGGAACTCGAGGACAAGTTCGACATCTCCATCCCGTTGGACAAGATCGCGGAAGTCGAGACGGTCGGGGACCTAGCAAGGACGATCCAGGAACTTCGAGGGGCGTAAGCAGATCATGACGATACTGGCTAAATTCGCGCCGCTGCGCGAGGCCTACGAGGGCCTCAAGGCCGTCGGCTACGACCCGTTCTCGATCCAGTTCGACCGGATCCTCTCTCCGACCGAGGGGATCATCAACGGCCGCCGGACGATCCTGCTCGGCACGAACAACTATCTCGGCCTGACCTTCGACCCGTCCTGCGTGGACAAGGCGATCGAGGCTCTGGTCGAGCAGGGCACCGGCACCACCGGCTCGCGCATCGCCAACGGCACCTACACGGGCCACGGCGCGCTGGAGCAGGCGCTGGCCGAGTTCTACGGCCGCAAGTCCTGCATGGTCTTCACGACCGGCTACCAGGCCAACCTCGGCATCATGTCGACCCTGGTCGGCAAGGACGACCATCTGATCCTGGACGCGGACAGCCACGCCAGCATCTACGACGCCGCCAAGCTGGGCGTCGCCGCGGTGACGCGCTTCCGCCACAACGACCCCGACGACCTGTACAAGCGCATCCGCCGCCTGTCCGACCAGCCGGGCAACAAGCTGATCGTGGTCGAGGGCATTTACTCGATGCTGGGCGACACCGCGCCGATCAAGGAGATTGCCCAGGTGAAGCGCGAGACCGGCGCCTACCTGCTGGTCGACGAGGCGCACTCCATGGGCGTGCTGGGCCAGCGCGGCCGGGGTCTGGCCGAGGCGGCCGGGGTCGAGGCCGACTGCGACTTCATCGTCGGCACCTTCTCCAAGAGCCTGGGCGCCGTCGGCGGCTTCTGCGTCTCCGACCTGCCGGACTTCGACATCCTGCGCGTCGCCTGCCGGCCCTACATGTTCACGGCCTCGCTGCCGCCGTCGGTCATCGCCTCCACGCTGCAGGCGCTGAAGCGCATGCAGGAGGAGCCGGGCCTGCGCGTCCGCCTGATGAACAACGCCCGCCGCCTCTATGACGGGCTGACCGCCGCCGGCTTCAACCTGGGCCCCGAGGCGAACCCGATCGTGTCGGTGCAGCTGGGCTCCAAGGAAGTGGCGATCCGGTTCTGGAACGCGCTGGTCCAGAGCGGCCTCTACCTGAACCTGGCGCTGCCGCCGGCCACGCCGCACGGCATGGCGCTGCTGCGCTCGAGCGTGTCGGCCGCGCACACCACGCAGCAGATCGACACGGCTATCGAGCTGTTCACCCAGATCGGCCGCGAGCTGGGCGTCATCGCGCCCGAGCCCGTGCTGCTGCGCGCCGCCAACGGCTGAGCGTCACGCCTTTCCTAGTGCGAAAGGGCGGCCCCGGTGGCCGCCCTTTTCGTTTGCCGTGAAAGCGCTTCGAGGCGACGCTCACCGCCTGACAAGATCGGGAGGACGCCATGGAACGCACGGTCGGCAATCTGGAGCGCGAGTTCGCCGAGGTGACCGAGCACTGGTCGCCGCGCGTGGTGGCGTCCATGAACGGCCAGTACGTCAAGCTCGCCAAGGTTAAGGGCGAGTTCGTCTGGCACGATCATGCCGGCGAGGACGAACTCTTCATCGTCCAGCGCGGCACGCTCCACATCCGCTACCGCGACGGCGGCGAGGTGGTGCTGAGGGCCGGAGACTTCCACGTCGTGCCCCGGGGCGTGGAGCACCAGCCCTACGCCCCGGAGGAGTGCTGGCTCATGCTGGTGGAGCCGGCAGAGACCAAGCACACGGGCGACGTCGAGACGGCGCTCACCAAGTCCGTGGCGGCGCAGACGGCGCATCTCGCGGACTGACTACCGCACCGCCCCCTGTTTTCGCAGCCGCCACAGGATCAGCGGCGAGGCCAGGATCGGGTGGCGGCGCTGCCAGGGGGTGAGCTCCACCTTCACGCCGCTGTGGCGCTCCACCTTCCAGGCGAGATAGTCGACGCCGCCCTGGAAGGTGAAGGCGGCCTTCATCAGGCGGGCGACGTTCAGCGCCTTGCCGAGCCGCCGCCGCACGGCCCAGCCCTTGATGGCGCGGGCGCGGTCCTCCGCCGTCACCGCCGGGATGATGGTCCCATCCGCCTCATTGAAGGCGATGCCGGCGGCGGCGAGGGCGGGGCGGAACAGCGCGTCGTAACGGGCGGGGTCGGTGTCGACGATGTGGCTGGGGCGCTCGGCCCGCTCGGCGCGCAGCTCGGCCGCGTAGGTCTGGCGGAATAGCGCGGTCCAGAACTCCAGCGCCGCGCCGCGCTCGGGCCCCAGCCGCACCGCCCAGGTCGCCGCGGTGGCGACGGCGGCGGCGACCGACTCGGCGGCCCAGGCGCGCACGCTTTCGTCACGGTAGCAGACCAGGCCGGCCGGCTGGGCGAAGCGGGCCCAGATGGTGGTGTCCAGGCTGGCGGGCGAGACGGCGCGGCGGAACTGGGCGCGGGTCATGATGGCGACCTTGGCGCGCATCGTGCGCACAGCAGCGCCTTGGGCCACCGGCACCTCCCAATAGGCCACGTTGGGCGGCAGTGCCTGGTTGGCGGCCGCGGCCAGCGCGTGGTCGTGATAGGCCGGCAGGCTGTCCACCAGCACGTAGAAGTCCAGGATGCCGTCGAGGTCGCGGGTGCGCAGGACCGAGCCGTAGAACAGCACCGCCGCGACGCTGGGGCCGTGCCGGGCGCGGATCGCCTCGGCCACGGCCACCGCCTCCGGCATCATCGGCCGGGCCAGTTCCTCGGCGATCAGGTCGGTCAGCGTCGGCATGTCAGGGGATCACGAAATCGACGGTGCGGGCGGCGGTCAGGCGCACCGTGCCGCCTGGCCCGGGCGAGAAGACCTCGCCGTCCATGATGAAGTCGCCCCGCAGGGTCATGTCCAGCGTCGCGCAGGTGCCGCTGCGGTAGCCGCCCGCCTCCATCCAGGGACGTGGCTTGCCGCGCATGACCGGCAGCAGGGCGCGGGCGAGGCGCCTGGGGTGCGCCTCGATGTCCAGCCAGCGGATCGGCTCGGCCCCGCCGCCCCAGAAGGGCCAGATGCCCAGGACCAGCCGCTGCAGCGTCGTCGCCAGCATCAGGAAGCGCGGATTTCCGGGGTCCTCCGCGCCGTCCTTCGACAGGCGCATCGGCTCGCCCGTAAGCCAGCCATCGGCATCGTTGCCGCGCAGCACCCGGGCCATGACGGTGGCGATGGTCAGCGCCACGGCCGGGCCATGGTTGACGCCCTTGGCATGCACCTCGGTCTGGGCCAGGGCCGTGCCGCGGGTGAAGGCGCCGGCGCCCAGGAACATGCCGGTGACCGGCGGACGCGACCCGCCGGGCCAGGTGGCCTCCAGCACCGGCCGGCGGTGGATGCGCGAGCCGAGCTTGCCCTGCCGCGCCGCATCCACCAGCCGGGCGATCGCCCTGGGCCCATGGCCGGGCGTGCCGACATCTGCGGCGATGAGGTTGGTCTTGCCAGAGGCGATGATGGTCAGCGCCGGCAGATCGTCGCCATAGGCGCCGGGCAGGGCGGTCAGCACCTCGCGCACCGTGCCGTCGCCACCGTCGATGGCGATGATGCCGACCTCGTGCCGGGCGAAGTCGGCCAGCGTCTCCGCCAACTCCTCCGGCGTCGCCGGCTCGGCATAGAACAGGCCCAGCAGCTGCGCCGCCAGCACGCGGAAATCGCCGCCCCCGTGCTTGTTGCGCGTGCTGCGGGGGTTCCGAATGAGTCCCAGCCGGATCACTTCTTCAGCCAGCTCTCGATGGGGCCGTGGCGCTTGGCCGCCGCCGCCTGGACGATCTGCCAGCCATGCACCAGGAAGCAGAGCAGCGTCCACACCGCCACCGCCTCCATGCCGACATCCGGCCGGCCTAGCAGGGCGGCGACGGTCAGGATCAGCAGGTTCGGGTTGCGGCGCGCGGTGATCAGGCGGAACCAGCTGTCGAAGGGCCGCCAGATGTGCATCTCGATCTTGAAGAGGGCGATGAACATGCCCTCCTGCACCCGCTGCAGCACGTAGCCGCCCAGCACGATCGCCAGCACCAGCCAGGGGTGCTCCAGCTCCATGCCCACGGCCGAGAGGCCCGCCACCCAGGCCCACCACCAGAAGGGCGGGTGGATCAGGTCGGTGCCATGGTCGAAGACGTTGCCCCACTTGCTGCTGGTCAGCGTCACCCGCGCCAGCTTGCCGTCGACCGTGTCCAGGAAGGTCATGCCCCAGGCGCAGATCAGGCCGGGGATGAACTGGCCCTGCAGGAACAGCCAGAAGGCCGCCAGCACCAGCAGGAAGCTGGCGAGGGTCACCATGTTGGGGCTGATGCCCAGCACGGCGCAAACCTTCGTGACGTAACGAGCGGGCAGGGGCCAGACATGCTTGGTGACCAGGTCGGTCACGCCCTTGTAGGAGCCCGCGAACATGCGCTTCTCGAGATCGGGCGCGTTCTCCGGCGTCAGCAGCAGCAGATAGGGCGCCTCGCGCTTGCGAAGCGCATTATTGTAGGTGGAGCTGAGCTCCCCCGGGCCGACGACGCGGCAGCGATGGGCGAGATCGCCCGGCGCCTTGCCGATGGCCTCCACCAGCGCCGGCACGTCCTCGGCCGCGACATGGCCGGCGACGACGAGGCCCGTCAGCGGGTCGGTCAGCAGCGTGGCGGGGCTGGCCGCCAGATCCTTCACCAGCACCTCGTCATAGACGAAGTCGCCGCGCAGCAGCAGGGCGGGGCCGGCCGGCGCCGTGCCGGTCCAGGCGGCGACGTCCGTCAGCCCGGCGCGGACCAGCGAGCGGCGCAGCCGTTCGGCCGGCGCCATGCCCCAGAGGCGCGCCGGGCCATCGCCCAGGATGCGCGCGGCCGGCTTAACCGGCATGTTGTTCTCGACAGCGCTCACGCTTTCCGCCAAGCCTTTGTGAATCCGATGCGGTACCGCTTTCATACAGGCAGCCGCCCTTACGCACCATTACCGCGACCGCATCCCATGCCCGCGTTCCGCTTCGCCCATCTCTCCGACCCGCATCTGCCGCTGGACCCCAGGCGCCCGCCGCTGCGGCTGCTCGCGTCCAAGCGGGTGCTGGGCTACATGTCCTGGCGCAAGAAGCGCCACCGCATCCACCGGCCGGAGGTGCTGCAGGCCCTGCTGGCGGACATCGCGGCGGCGGCGCCCGATCATCGGGTGGTGACGGGTGATCTGGTGAACATCGCCCTGCCCGACGAGTTCGAGCGGGCGCGGGATTGGCTGGCGATCGTGGGCGCGCCGGAAGACGTCACGCTGATCCCCGGCAACCACGACGCCACTGTCGTCTTCCCCTGGGCCGAGGGCATGGGGCTGTGGCGCGACTGGATGGCGGGCGACGGCAGCGCAGGCGACGCCAGCCCGGCCGACGATGTCGACTCGCTGTTCCCGGCGGTGCGGGTGCGCGGGCCGGTGGCCTTCGTCGGGCTGTCCACCGCCGTGCCGACCCCGCCGCTCCTGGCGAACGGCCGGCTGGGCGCGTCCCAGCTGGAGCGGACCGAGACCGCCCTGGCCGACCTCGGCCGCCGGGGCCTGTTCCGCGTGGTGATGCTGCACCACCCGCCGGTCGAGACGGAATGGGGCCTGAAGCATGCCGGCGAGCGCAAGTCGCTGTCCGACCGCAAGGCCTTCCAGGAAATGATCGCGCGGGTGGGGGCGGAGCTGGTGCTGCACGGCCATACCCATGTCTCCCGCCTGTCGGTGCTGCGCACGCCGGCCGGCACGATCCCGGCCCTGTGCGTGCCGTCCGCCTCCGCCGTGCCGTCGAGCAAGGGCGCCGGCGCGCGGTGGCATCTCTACGAGGTGGAGCGGGAGGGCGAGGGCTGGCGCCTGGGGGTCACCGCCCGGGCGCTGACGGAAGCGGGCGGGTTCGTGGAGGCGGGGCGCTATTCGGTGCGGGTGGGCGCCTGAAGGCACCATAGATCGCATGGAGGCGGAGACGCAATGCGACACCTCGCCGGAGCACGTCGCATTACGCCTGCGGCTCCATGCGACCTACAAATCAACCACTTATGCTCAGTACTTCATCCTGATCGAGAGCTTATTTTCGCCCTTGTCGGCGGCGAAGAGGACGGCTTCGAACTTCGGCAGGCCCAGGGTGGTCTCGGCATCGTTGGAGAAGCCGTAGCCTTCCGCCGGCAGGCCGACCATGGTCCGGTCGAACTTACGGTTGTCGTTCTCGTCATGGTAGACGGCGATGGCGTACTTGCCCGAGGCGGGTACCGGCACGCAGGCGACCGTGGCCGGCGCGGAGGCCAGCACGCGGACGCGGGCGACCTTGCCGCCCTTCGCCAGGAAGCGCTTCTCGTCGTCGGGATAGACGGTGACGACCAGCTGGCCCTTGCTGGAGCGGACGCCGCCGAGTTCCAGGCGCAGGCGTACCTGGCCATCGCCGACGCAGGCGTCCTCCGGCATCGAGGGCGGCGCCACGGCGGCGGACACGGGCGCGCCGATGGCGGGCGTCACGGCGGCGTTGGCGGCGCTCTCGGCAGTCTGGGCGGCGGCCGGCGCGGCGAGCGCCAGCAGCAGGGCGATGGTGGGGAGGGTTCGCATGATCTTCAGTCGGGATGGGATGACGCGGCGGCGGTTTGCTGATACAGCCTTCTATCTTCTACACTAGGCCGAATTATGGCTTACCGCTGTGCCTCGCGTCACATCCTATCGATCGTGGCGGAGGGGCGGCCAGTTACATCTTTTGGGCGGTCAGATGAGCAATCCCACGCTGCTGAAATTCGGCTACCCCGACTCGCTGGTCGCCGGCACACCGACCTGGAGCGTGCTGGTCCGGCCGCAGCAGGTGACGCTGGGATCCCTCGTGCTGGTTTGCCGCGACCCGGTGACGGCCTTCGGCCAGGTGAGCCCCGGCGCCTTCTCCGGCCTGCAGCCGGTGGTGCAGTCGGTGGAGCACATGCTGACCAGCTTCGTGGGCTATCAGCGCATCAACTACCTGATGCTCATGATGGTGGACCCGGACGTGCATTTCCACGTCATCCCCCGGTATGAGGGCATGCGGGAATGGCGGGGCAGGCAGTTCGCCGACGCATCCTGGCCCGGCCCGCCTGATCTGACCAAGGCCCAGGCCCTCACGGCGGAGGAGATATCCTCCCTGGTGGCCGAGCTGAAGGCGCACTGGCCGGGAGCCGCGGGGTGAGCACCATGTCCGACGGCGGGCTTGCCCCCCCGGCCGGATCGAAGCCGGGCGTCCCCTTCGCCACGCGCCTGATCGACGGCTACATCCTGCGCGAGATCTCCAAGCCGCTGCTGGCCTCGCTGGCGGTGGTGCTGGTGGCGCTGCTGCTGGAGCGGCTGCTGCGGCTGTTCGACCTGCTGGCGCACCGCGGCGGCGCCTTCGACCTGATCATCCGCATGGCCGCCAACCTGGTGCCGCACTATCTGGGCCTGGCGCTGCCGGCGGCCTTCTTCATCAGCATCTTCGTCGTGGTCGCGAAGTTCGGCGACGACAACGAGCTGGACGCGCTGCAGTCCAGCGGCCTGTCCATCCGCCGGATCGCCAGGCCCTTCCTATGGCTGGGCGTGGCGCTGGCGGTGTTCAGCGTGGCGCTGTTCGGCTTCATCCAGCCCTACAGCCGCTACGGCTACCGCGCGCTCTACCATCTGGTCACCAACGCCGCCTGGGACGCCACGGTGACGGAGGTGTCCTTCATCGACGCGGGCGAGGGGGTGACCATCTCCGCCGACCATGTCGACCCCACCGGACGGCAGCTGGAGGGCGTCTTCGTCCACCAGCGGCGCGAGGCGGCGGACTGGGTGACCACGGCCGCCCGCGGCACCATCGCCGCCGACCTGGAGAAGGGGAAGCTGCTGCTGACCCTGGAGGACGGCGAGCAGATGCAGGTGCCGCGCCCCCGCGCCGACGGGACCATGCCCGAGGCGCGCACGCTGCGCTTCGGGAAGATGACGCTGGACCGCGACTTCACGCTGGCGGCGCCGCCCTACCGGCCGCGGGGCAACAGCGAGCGCGAGCTGACCCTGCCGGAATTACTGCGGGAGCGTAACGATCCAGCCTCGCTACTGCCCCGCGACCGGCTGGCGTCGGAGTTCCACGCCCGGCTGGTGCGCGCCTTCAGCCTGCCGCTGATGCCGCTGCTGGCGGTGCCCATGGGGATGGCGGCCAAGCGCGCCCGGCGCGGCCAGGGCGTGGCGCTGGCGGCCCTGATCCTGGTCGTCTATCACCACTCCATCCAGCTGGGTGAAAGCCTGGCCGATCTGGGCCGCGCGCATCCGGCCTTCGGGGTCTGGGTGCCCTTCGCCCTGTTCGCCGCCCTGTCGATCTGGGTTTTCGAGAAGTCGCAGAAACGCCCGGGCGACAATCCGCTGAACCACGGGCTGGAGCTGATCGACCGGGTGATGAACGGCGCCATGCGCTTCCTGCCGAAGTGGCGGAAGAAGAAGGCGGGTGCGGCATGATCCTGCGCGGCATCCTCGTCTCCTACCTGTCGCGCCAGTTCCTGACCCGGGTGCTGGCGGCGCTGTTCGCCTTCACGGCGCTGCTGCAGCTGCTGGACCTGCTGGACGCCGCCAGCGATGTGCTGGAGCGCGGCGGCGGGGTAGGCGACATCGCCTACTACGCGCTGCTGCGCCTCCCCGTGATCATGGACCGGGTGCTGCCGCTGGCGGTGCTGATGGGCGCGCTGCTGACCCTGCTGGGGCTGGCGCAGAACAACGAGATCGTGGCCTTGAAGTCGGCCGGGCTGACGCCCTACCGGCTGCTGGGCGTGCTGGCGCCGGCCGCCGTGGGCATCGGGCTGTTCCATTTCGTCCTGGCCGACCAGGTGGTGCCCCGGGCCGAGCGGGCCTTCCTGTCCTGGTGGCAGGAATCCAACCCGCCTGGCGAGGAGGCGGAGCGGGGCAAGCCGGTCTGGCTGCGGGCCGGCGGCACCATCCTGCGCGTCGACCGGGTGCTGGACCGCGGCCGCCGGCTGGAAGGAGTGGAGCTCTATCCCCGCGACGCCGCCGGCCGCATGCAGGAGCGGATCACCGCCGGCGCCGCGACCTTCGAGGACGGGGCCTGGACGCTGATCGGCGCCCAGCGCGTGGGCCTGCGCGCCGGCGGCGGCACCGAGATCCGGCGCGAGGCGCGGCTGCCCTGGGACCTGACGCTGCACCCGACCAACGTGGTGGAGGTGGCGGCGCCGACCGAGAAGGTGCCGGCGCACCGGCTGCGTACCATCCTGTCGGGCGACTGGTCGGGCAGCAACAGCCCGGCCTATTACCGCACGCGGCTGCACAAGACCTATTCGGGGCCGCTGGCGAGCCTCATCATGCTGCTGCTGGCCGCCCCCGTGGCGCACGGCATGCGGCGCAGCGGCAATCTTGCCGGCGGGCTGACCGTCGGCATCGTCGCCGGGCTGCTGTATCTTCTGACGGACGGCATGCTGGCGGCGCTGGGCGAGGCCGGCGCCATGCCGGCCGCCATGGCCGCCTGGGGTCCGACCGCCCTGTTCGCCAGCATCGGGGCGGCAATCATGGTTCATGTCGAGGGATGATGCGGGTCTGGATCGATGCCGAGGGGGCCGAGAAGGCACCCGCCCTGTTCGGGCTGTCGCCGGTGGAACGGCACCTGCGCACGCTTGCCAAGCTGAAGACGCCGCCCGGCACGGTCGTGCTGTCCGGCCCCAGCGTGCGCGTCCCCGCCACCCCCGCCGGGCTGGCGGTGGAGGCGCGGGCGGAGGCCGGTTCGGTGGCCGAGCGGCTGGCGCGCTTCCTGGCGGAGGCGCCGGGGCCGGTGCTGGTGCTGGACGGCGCCGCGGCGGTTGACCCGCGGCTGGTCGCGCACCTGATGGCGGACGGCCCTGACGTCGCGGCCTTCGGCGGGGAGGGGGTGGAGCGCGCCGCCGCGCTGCGCCTCACCGGCACCCGGGCGGGCGATCTCGGCCATGAGCCGGACCTGCTCCGCCTCGCCGACCGGCTGGTGGCGTCGGGCGCGGTGCGGGAGCTGGCGCCCGAGGACATGCCGAGCTTCATCACCAACCTGCGGCGCTCGCTGCCCTTCTGGCTGTTCCGCGTGCCGGACGAGGCGGCCCGGGACGCGCGCGAGCGCTGGATGTTCCAGTCGAACTACAAGGGCTCCACCGACTTCCTGACCAAATGGGTCTATCCGCCGCTGGTCTGGGTGCTGGTCAAGTTCTGCTGCCGTCACCGCATCCACCCCAATACGGTGACGATCCTCTCGACCATCCTCACCTTCGCGGCGGTGCCCTGCTTCGTCGAGGGCTGGTTCTGGACCGGCCTTGTCATGGCCTTCGCCATGACGGTGCTGGACAGCGTCGACGGCAAGGTGGCGCGGGTGACGCTGACCGACAGCGCCTTCGGCAACGTGCTGGACCATGGGCTGGACATCGTCCATCCGCCGCTCTGGTACCTGGGCTGGGCCTGGGGCCTGATCGAGACGCGCGGGGCCGAACTTTGGCTGTGGACGGCGGGGCTGTGGCTGTTCGGCTTCTACGTCGCCGACCGCATCGTGCTGGGCATCGCCAAGGCCAGCTTCGGCCGCGGCCTGCACGCGGTGACGAGGCTGGACGGCGCGGTGCGCACCTGGATCGCGCGGCGCAACACCAACCTGGTGATCTTCGCCGTCGGGCTGGCTTTGGGCTATCCGGCGGAGGCGTTCCTGGCCGTCGTCGCCTGGCAGGGCGTCACCATGGCGTGGCATGCGTTCCGCACAGCCTGGCTCATCGCCCGGCCGCCCGCCGCCTTGTCGCAGGGTACTTGAAGCCCGGACGTGGTAATCATAGGTTGGTTCGATGCCGCGCCCCGCGGGTGGCGCGGCCCTTCAACATGGGTGCGATGGTCATGTGGGGCGACACCTGGAGCGGCCGCAGCTACGATCTTGGGCGCATGTCGCTCAAGGAGCTGTGGGTCGCCTACTGGACCTATCCGGCGATCATGGTCTATGCCGCGCTGGCGGTGATCGCCGCCGCAGCCTCCGTCTGGTTCGCGCTTCAGGGCATGGGCAGCTGGACCGGCGTCGCCGCCGGCGTGGCGCTGGCCTCGGTCGTGTACCCGGTCGCCTGGTACCTGATCCACCGCTACATCCTGCACGGCCGCTGGCTGTACCGCATGAAATGGTCGGCCGCCATGTGGAAGCGGGTGCATTTCGACCACCACCAGGACCCGCACAAGCTGGACGTGCTGTTCGGCTCGCTGGTCAACACGCTGCCGACCATCGCCGCCGTGTCCTCGCCCTTCGGCTATCTGGTGGGCGGCTGGGCCGGTGCGGCGGCCGCGCTCGCCACCGGCCTCGCCACGACCTGCGTGTACGAGTTCTTCCACTGCATCCAGCACCTGAACTACAAGCCGAAGATCGAGTGGGTGAAGCGCATCAAGCAGCTGCACATGGCCCACCACTTCCATAACGAGGACGGCAATTACGGCATCATCGCCTATTGGCCGGACCGCGTGCTGGGCAGCTTCTACGGCGAGGTCAGGCTGAAGCCGCGCAGCCCGCACGTCTTCAACCTCGGCTACGATCTGGAGGAGGCCAAGCGCTACCCCTGGGTCATGGAGCTGACGGGCTCGCCGCCGCGCGACCGGCCGCCGGGAGCGCCGCAGCGCGCCGCCGATCCGGCCAACGCCCAGGTCGCGGAAGCCTCGTGAGCGCGGCCGAGCTGCTCGTACCCGCCGATCCCTCCCCGGCGGCGGTTAGCATCGTCCCGGTGACCTCCCGGGCCGAGCTGGTCCGCTTCATCGAGCTGCCGGCGCGGCTGCACGCCCAGGATCCCAACTGGATCAAGCCGCTGCGCATGGAGCGGCTCGAGGCGCTGTCGCCGAAGAAGAACCCCTATTTCCAGCACGCCGAGGCCGCCTTCTGGCTGGCGGTTCGCGACGGGCGCGACGTCGGCCGCATCAGCGCCCAGATCGACCGGCTGTCGCTGGAGACGCGCAAGGACGCGACCGGCCATTTCGGCATGATCGCCGCCGAGGACGACGGGGATGTCTTCAAGGCGCTGTTCGACACGGCCGAGGCTTGGCTGCGGGCGCGCGGCATGCGGCGCGTGACGGGACCCTTCAACCTGTCGATCAACGAGGAGACGGGGCTGCTGGTCGACGGGTTCGACACCCCGCCCATGCTGATGATGCCGCACGACCTGCCGCATGTCGGCAGGCGGGTCGAGGAGCGGGGCTACGCGAAGGCCAAGGATACCTTCGCCTATCTCTACGACATCGACGTGGACATGAGCCGGGGCGTGCAGGCCCTGCTGAAGCGCAAGCGCGGCGACAATGTCACGCTGCGCCACCTGTCCTTCAAGCGCTACGCCCAGGATATCCGCGACCTCACCGCGATCTTCAACGAGGCCTGGACCGACAATTGGGGCTTCGTGCCGCTGACCGAGGCCGAGACCGCCCACATGGCCAAGGCCCTGCGCCCGCTGATCCATGAGAAGCTGGTCTGGTTCGTGGACGTGGACGGCGAACCCGCGGCGTTCGGCGTCTGCGTGCCGAACCTGAACGAGGCGATCCGCGACCTGGACGGCAGCCTGTTCCCCTTCGGCTGGGCCAAGCTGCTGTGGCGGCTGCGGATGCGCAATGGCGTGAAGACCGGCCGGGTGCCGCTGATGGGCGTGCGCCGCAAATACGCGGGCACCTGGCTCGGCAGCGTCATGCCCTTCATGGTGGTGGACGCGATGCGCCGGAACGCGCGCGACCATGGGCTGAAGACCATGGAGCTGGGCTGGATCCTCGAGGACAACATGCCCATGCGCGCCATGCTCGATTCCATCAACAGCCGCCCCTACAAGACCCAGCGCGTCTATGTGAAGGACCTCGCCTGATGCCGGCTCCCGGCGCTTTCCCCGGCATCACGACCCTGGTCCTGGCCGGCAGCCGCGGGCCCGACGATCCGATGGCGGTGCATGGCGGCGTCAGCCACAAGGCGATCCTGCCGGTGGACGGGGTGCCGATGCTGCAGCGGGTGGTCGAGGCGCTGCTGGCCAGCCGCGGCATCGGCCGCATCGGCATCTGCATCGAGCGGCCGGAGCTGCTGCGCGAGTTGCCGGCCCTGAGGCCGCACCTGGAGAGCGGGCGGATCAAGGCGGTGCCGGCGGCGGGCTCTCCCGCCCGCAGCGTGCTGGCGGCGCTCGCCCAGTGCGGCACGCCCGTCTTCGTCACCACTGCCGACCACGCGCTGCTGACCCCCGCCATGGTCGAGCATTTCCTGGGCCATCTGCCCGAGGGCGTCGACGTGGCGGCGGCCCTCGCCCGGGCCGAGACCATCCGCGCCGCCTATCCGGAGACGCAGCGCACCTACCTGCGCTTCGCCGACATGGCGGTCAGCGGCTGCAACCTCTTCGTCTTCCGCACGCCCAAGGCCAAGGGCGTGGCCGAGTTCTGGCGCCATGTCGAGCAGAACCGCAAGCAGCCCCTGAAGATGATGCGGCTGCTGGGCCTCTGGCACGTCATCCGCTTCGCCCTGGGCCGCCTGACCTTCGCCGCCGTGGTCCAGCGCCTGCGCGAGCTGACCGAGGCCGAGATCGGCTGGGTCGACATGCCCTTCGCCGAGGCCGCCATCGACGTCGACAAGCCCGCCGACCTGGAGCTGGCCGAGGCGATCCTGCGCAAGCGGGGGTAGGGCGCGGCGCATGGCTGCTCCCGGGCATCGGCATTCCCGCCCGCGACGCTCCCTCCCTTAGCCTGTTCCTGCGGATCGTGGTGATCCGGAGAGGAGGCCCCCATGACGCTCGCCGGACTTCTGGTCTTCGTCGCCGCCTATGCGCTGGCCGTCGCCTCGCCGGGGCCGGGGGTGGCGGCGCTGCTGGCGCGGGTGCTGTCGCGCGGGCTTTCCGGGATCGTGCCCTTTATCGCCGGCTTCGTGGTCGGCGACCTCGTCTGGTTCACGGTGGCCGCCGCGGGGCTGGCGGCGCTGGCGCAGACGCTGGAAGGGGTGTTCACCGTCGTGCGCTACGCGGGTGCCGCCTACCTTCTGTATATCGCCTGGAAGCTGATCACCGCCCCCGCGGCGGCGATCGACACGGGCGCGGCGCCGGTACCGGAGGACGGGCGGCGCGCCTTCCTCTCCAGCCTCGCCCTGACCTTGGGCAATCCCAAGACCATCGTCTTTTTCATGGCACTGCTGCCGACCGTCGTCGACCTGCGGACCCTGACGGTGCTGGGCGCGCTGGAGATCGCCGGCACCATCATCGTGGTGCTCTCCGCCCTGTTCGCCGCCTACGCGCTGGCCGCCGCACGCGCCCGCCGCCTGTTCCGCAGCGCCCGCGCGATGAAGGCGCTGAACGTCGGCACCGGCGCGGTGATGGCCGGCGCGGCCGTGGCGGTGGCGACGCGCTGAGGCGCTCGTCTCACCTCGTGCCCTTCTTCTCCCAAGGCACAGGGAGATGGTAGCCCATCGCGTCATCCATCTCGGCCTGATTGGGCACCCACATGTTTGTCTTCCAGTCTTTGGTGACCCCGTAGCGTGCGGGTGGATGACGGATAATGGCAAGCTTGCGCCCATAATGGGCGGCGATCAGATTCAAGAAAGTATTGCTGTCCGTGATGTCGCGGAGAATATTGGCCGCCAGCATTTCGTTGCATGTCGAGGTACCACCGACCGCGCATCCCAGATCTTCGTAAAGTCTGTCGCTGGGTGCTCCATGAAACGCGAGCGTAGCATCCTTCTCAAAGCTCGGCCGAGGGCTGGCCATGAATAGATAGTTGCCGCAGGATGAGGCGCAGAGCCCTCGGACAATGAGACTCATGCCGCGTTCATGTATGAGCCGGCCGATCTTTACTGCGGCATGAACTTCGCCTCCCATGGAATTGACGACGACCTCTGACACATGCGCAAGGTCGATCGACCTGACCGCCTCGTACATCGCCTCGTCGATCTGACCGGCAAGGCATAGGCGCTTGCCGTCCTCTTCGACAGTGACCAGTCTGTCAGGATTCATTTCGGAGGAGATCGCCTCGCAGGCGGCTATGGCCGCACCGCTCCACGAAAATGTAAGGACTACGAGGATGAAGAGGATGGCCTGTCGCATGCTGCCCCACCGAAATCACCATCGGGGATGATGGGCAACTATACTAATAGGCGATATTAAGGCAACATCCACTTGTACAGCCGGTGCGGCTCGCCGTCGCTGACCTGGATGCGGCTGGGGGTGCCGCCGACCGCCGCGTAGAAGCCCTTGGCCCGCTCGTTGGTCTCCAGCACCCACAGCCTCATGGGCCACCAGCCCCGGGCCTTCAGAGCCGTGGCGGCCGTGTCCATCAGGGCGCGGCCGAGACCGCGGCCCTGGGCCTTGCGCAGCAGATAGAGGGCGTAGATTTCGCCCGGCGCGCCGACCTCGCGGCCGGGGCCGATGCAGACGAAGCCGACCAGCCCGCCCTCCAGCTCCAGCACGAAGGCCTCGCGCTCGGGATTGGACAGGACGTCCGTCCACATCGCCACCCGCCGCTCGACGGTCATGGCGGCGATGACCTCCTCGGACATCAGGCCGGTATAGGCCTCGCGCCAGCAGGCGACATGCACCGCCGCCATGGCGGGCACGTCGTCGGGCGTGGCGCGGCGGATCATGGGACCAAGCTCAGCCGGCGAGGCCGCGGGCGCGCCAGCCCTGGGTCAGCTGCTCGGCGCGGGTGACATCGTCGGGGAAGTCCACCTCGCCCCACTCCAGCCCCTGGATGGAGACGGTGCCGACCTCGCGGGTCTGGGCGATGTGGTGGATGACCGAGAGGTACCAGCGCTTCAGCCCTTCCAGGCTGCGCAGCGCGTTCTCGACTTCCCCTGCGAAGGTGCGGCCGCCCTCGGCGGTGAAGCGCAGCATGCCGATCGACTCGCCGTCGACGATGTCGAGCGGCAGCGTCTTGCCGATGGAG
Source organism: Azospirillaceae bacterium (assembly GCA_035626475.1). GTDB lineage: Bacteria > Pseudomonadota > Alphaproteobacteria > Azospirillales > Azospirillaceae > DASPKT01. The sequence goes on along the minus strand of DASPNP010000052.1, from coordinate 24,182 downwards.
AGCAGGCGGCCTTCCTTCGTCTGCACCTTCATGTCGTCGGCGTCGTAGCGCTCCTTGCGGTCGATCGTGACCGTGATGGGCGCCGTCGCCTCGGCGAGCACGCGGCGGAGCACGGCCGGCTCGAACAGCGTGTCGCCGTTCACGATCATGAACTCGCCCTGCATCTCCGGCCGGGCGATGAAGCAGGAGCCGAGATTGTCGGCCACCGTGTAGAACGGGTTCAGCAGGGTGCGGACCTTGATGCCCGGCACGTCCATGGCCTTGACCGCCGCCTCGACCGTCTCGGCGGCGAATCCCACCACGACCACGGCTTCAGTGATGCCGTTGGCGGCCAGCGAGCGGACCTGCCATTCCAGCAGGGTCAGCCCGGCCAGCGGGATCAGGCATTTCGGCCGCGACTCGGTGAGCGGAAGCAGGCGCTTGCCCTGGCCGGCGCTGAGGATGATGGCTTTCACGTGCAGGCTCGTCTGTTCCGGCGCCCCCGCGTTCGGGGCACCCCGTCCGTAAAGACCGGGAGAATGGGCAAGGTGCCGATAAAGCGCAAGAGCCAGTCGGAGCGGACCTTGCCCGCCGCCGTGACAAGACTAGGCTGGCGGACGGTTACGGGAGGACCGACCCCATGCGCATCTCCGCTTCAGCCGCTGTCTTCGGCCCCTGGCCCTCGCCCGACCGGCGCCTGCTCCCCATGGCCGTGCCGCTCGTCCTGGCGGCGCTGGCACTGGGCGACTGCCTGCTCTACCAGCTGGTGGCCGGCGGGCGGACGGAACCGGGCTTGGCGCTGCGCTGGTTCGCCGGGACGCTGCTGCCCTGGCTGGCGGCCTGGCACCTGCTGCGCCGGCGCGTGGCGGAGCGGGGCCTGAGGCCGAGCGTCCCCGAGGCGGCGGTCCTGCTGGCGGCGCTGGCGGCCTCGGTGCTGCTCGACCTGTCGCTGATCCCGGTGGAGCAGGGGTCGGAGGCGCTGCTGCGGCTGCGGGCGCGGCTGCCCTTCGCGCTGCTGGTGCCGCTGCTGGCGCGGATCGGGAATCTGCGTGCGCTTACGGCCCAACGGACGCCGCAGCCCGCCCGGGCCGCCGCGCCGCAAGCGCCCGCGCCACAAGCGCCCGCCGATCGTACCGATCCCGACATGTCGGTGCTGGCCGGGGCGCGGCTGCTGACGGCGGCGGGCAACTATGTCGAGGTGGAGACGGCCACCGGCCGCCAGCTGCTGCGCATGACCCTGGCCGCAGCCGAGGCGCGGCTGCCGCCCGGCCGCTATCTGCGCCTGCACCGCTCGGCCGTGGTGGCGCTGGACATGGTCGCGGCGGTGGAGCGCGACCGCGAGGGCATCGTCGCGGTGCGCCTGGCAGACGGGCGGCGGCAGCGGGTCGGGCGCAGCCACCGCGCCGCCGTGCGGGCGGCGGAACCGGCGCTTCGTCACAAACCTTCCTGACACCCATCCCCGGCGGCTTGCCGGGCGGGCGGGGCCTCCGCCATGCCGGTCGCATCGACGGCATGAGGGAGGTCGGGTATGGACAAGGCGGAGCGGACGATCGCGCCGGCGCTGAAGGCGCTGGGCATCTGCGCCATCATCGGCGCGGCGACGACGATCCTGAACACGATGCTGCCCCGCTTCTACGGGGCCGACGGGTTCGACGCGCGGATGGCGCTGATCCACAACCCCTTCTACGCGGCACGGCAATGGGTGCTGCTGGTGCATCCGGCCTTCATCCTGCTGCTGGCGCTGGGCATGGCGCTGGCGCTGTGGGCACGCGCGCCGGGCCGGGCGCTGGCCGGCGCCACCTTCGCCTTCGTGGAGAAGATGACGGAGTTCTGGATGGGCGTGACCATCCTGTTCGTCGTCAACGCCGTCTGGAAGGTGAACTACTTGGCGGCCCTGGGCACCCCGGCGGCGGAGGCGTGGCGGCTCAAGATCACCAATTTCGCCGAGGTGCTGGACGGGCTCTATTTCCTGCTCTGGGCCATGTTCCTGCTGTCCACCGGCCTGCTGGCCTGGGCGGCGGCTCGGATCGGCCGGTTCGGGCGCTGGGTCGCGGCCACGGCCGGGCTCGCCATGGCGCTGACCCTGCTGATGATGCTGGGCGAGTATGGCGGGCAGGGCGCGTGGACCCAGCCGATCATCGCCTGGGTCTACGGCCCCGCCCTCGCCACTCACCGGCTGCTGGTCGGGCTCTGGCTGCTGGACGAGGCGCGCCGCGCCGCAAGATGACGGATCAGCGCCCTTGCCTCGGCCGGCGGCTCGCGCTCCACCCTGCGGTAGACGCGGCCGTCGGGCGTGCGCTCCAGCAACCCGTGGTTGACCAGCTCGCGCCGGAGGATGGCGTGGTCGCCGAACAGATGGTTGTCCCGGATCGGCTCGTTGATCTCCGCCTCGGTGTAGGGGCGGCGCGCCTCGATCCGGGACCAGAGCACCCAGAGGCAGGGCACCTGCTGGCTGTATTTGGACGGCCAGCGCAGCAACCGGCCGCCATCGTCGAAATGTCCGGCGAGGCGGCGCACCTGGACATGGTCGACCGGCTCGGGGGCGGGCGGCGCCTCGAGGGCGGCGCGCGCCTCCTGGTCGGCGCGGAAATGCTGGAAATTGCGGAAGCCGGCCGCGCGGGCCAGCATGTTCAGCATCTCGACATGGCCGGGCGGTTGGTCGGCGGAACCGATCTGCTGGCGCAGCGACTTGGCGACGGCCGAGATGTCGGCGGCATGGTAGGGGAAGATTGAACGCGACATGGCTTATCCCTCGGATGGTGCCGCTCCGGGGACGGAGGATCGGTGGTCGCCGGCTTCCGACGCGGCACGGGACAAGGTGTCGGTCGAAGGAACTGGTGCTACTGGCAGGTTTAGCTCCCCTTTCGGGGCGGCGACGCCTCGGTGAACTGCCGACCGCCCCCAGGAATAAGGCAGCGGCGGGCCCGGCGTCAATCCGCCCAGCGCCGCAGCAGGTTCGACAGGCTCTTGGAGATCAGGTCGAATTCCGGCGTCTTGCCCTGGGCCTGGAACAGGGCGTGGCGGGCGGTGTCAAGGTCGAACAGGATCTCGCGCTGGCCGGCGTCGCGCACATGGCTTCGGATCCAGCCGACGGCGCAGAGCCGCACGCCCGAGGTCACCGGCTCCACCCGGTGCAGCGTGGTCGAGGGGTAGAGCAGCATGGCGCCGGCCGGCAGCTTGAAGGCGAGGTCGCCGGCGCTGGTCTCCATGACCAGCTCGCCGCCCTGGTAGGTTTCGGGCTCGGCCAGGAAGAGGGTGAAGGACAGGTCGGTGCGCACGCCGCCCATCAGCGCGTCGTCGACATGGCTGCCATAGGTCTGGCCGCCCTCGTAGCGGCTGAACAGGATCGGGCCGAACGCCATTGGCCGGGCGGCCATGGAGGCCACGGGATGGGCGCGCACCGCCGCCTCCACCTCCGCCTTCATGCCGGCCAGGGCCGGGTCGTCGGACGCCACCTGAGCGTTGCGCTTGACCAACTTCGCATGCCAGCCGGCCGTGGCGGTGCCGTCGACGAGACGGGCGGCCCCGATGCGGGCCGTGAGGCCGGATATCTGGTCGGGCGTCAGCACGCCGGAGATGGGCAGGATCATGGCGTCACTCATGCCATGGCGGACCGGCCCACGCCAAGGCGGCGCATCGCCTCAGCGGGCGACCGGGTCGGAACTACCGCAACTATCCCCCTCTCCCAGGGGGAGAGGGTTGGGGTGAGGGGGTAAGAGGGCAGGGGAAAAGCACTTCATCGAAGCCAGCGGACTGCTCCGCGATCCCGTACCCCCTCTCCCTGTCCCTCTCCCCATGGGAGAGGGGACGGCAACCCGGACCCGGGCATTCCAGTACCGCCACACCGTTGCATCCCTGCCACGCCCCTGGGCAAAGCGGGTGGACGCCAGTGACGTTTCCCCTCAAAGGCCGTTCTGGCAGGTCGAAACGGGCGCGCCGCGCCCCTCGATATCGGAGAAGCAAGCGACATGCGTGTCCCCGCCAAAGCCCTGCCGGCCGCCCTGGCCGCCGTTCTGCTGTCCGCCGCCGTGCTGAGCGCCCCCGCACGGGCCGAGACCGGCCTCTACATCGCCCCCGTCATCGGCTGGTCCAAGCCGGCCGAGCAGGACTTCACCGTCCAGGGCATCCGCGGCGACCTGGAGTCCGACGGCGGCCTGTTCGCCGGTGCCGCGCTGGGCTTCGGGCTGGGCAGCTTCCGGGTGGAGGCCGAGGTCGCCTACAGCCAGGCCTCGCTGGACCAGATCAACGCGCTGGGCGGCACCACGGCGGTGGAGGGCGACCTGACCTACTGGTCGGGCTTCCTCAGCGGCTATTTCGACATCCCGGTCGGGCCGGTGGTGCCCTATGTCGGCGGCGGCATCGGCGTGATCTACGGCGAGCTGGAGGATGCCCGCGCCGCCGGCTTCGAGTTCGACGACCAGGATGGCGGCGACGTCGCCTTCCACGGCGAGGCCGGCGTGGCGCTCGACCTCGGCAATTTCGAGCTCGTGCCGAGCTACCGCTATACCTGGATCAACAGCGGCGACGCGGATTTCGGCGACACCGGCATCCACGCCGTGCGCCTGGGCGCCCGCTTCCGCCTGTAAGGCATGGAAAAACCCCCGGCGCCGGGTGGGCGCCGGGGGTTCATCAGGCGATCAACCTCAGGCGGCCTTGATGGCGCGCGGGTTGATGTTGCCCTCGGCCAGCGAGGTGAGCTTGGCGTCGGTCGCCTTCTCCTCCTCCAGCGTCTCGTCCAGCAGCTTGGCCACGTCCTGCATGCCGACCGTCTCGGCGAGGGTGCGCAGCGAGCCGTAGCTGGCGATCTCGTAATGCTCGACCTTCTGGGCGTTCATGACGAGCGCGACGTCCAGCACCTCGGGCGGGAAGTCCTCGCCCATGACCTCCTCGGCCTCCTCGATCAGGCCCTGGGTGGCCTCGCAGGTGTTGCCTTTGGGGTCCTCGCCCAGGATCTGGAAGATCTGCTCCAGGCGCTTCACCTGGCCCTGCGTCTCCTGCAGGTGGGTCTGGAAAGCCTGCTTCAGCTCGGGCGAGGAGGCGGCGTCCGCCATCTTCGGCAGGGCCTCCAGGATCTGGGTCTCGGCGCTGTAGGTGTCGCGGAGCTCCTCGATGAGAAGCTCCTTCAGGGCTTGCTCGGACATCTCGGTTCGCCTTTCTCGTGGGAGGCCGCCTTGAGCGCGGCCGAACGCACCCCTCAACAGGCCCGGGGCCGGCCCGTCACGCCCTTGCCTGCGATGTCAGGTGCGACATTCCGCTCGGGGGACCCGCCCAAGGGGCCCGCTCAGTCCGCGGCTGCGAGCGGACGGGCGACGCTCTCCAGCGGCTTGCGTTCCGCCGCCACGCCGTAACGCGCCGCGATCAGGCCGGCGGCCAGCATCAGCGCCGCGCCCAGCACATAGCCGTGGAAGACGGCCTCGCGGCTGCCCGTGTCGATCAGTGCGCCGAACAGCCAGGGACCGGCGACGCCGCCCAGCCCCGTGCCGACCGCGTAGAACAGGGCGATGGCGAGCGCCCGCACCTCCAGCGGGAAGGTCTCGCTGACCGTCAGGTAGGCGCTGCTGGCCGCCGCCGAGGCGAAGAAGAACACCACCATCCAGGCGGCCGTCTGGCTCGTCGCAGTCAGGTAGCCCTCCTGGAACAGCCAGCCGCTGACCAGCAGCAGCAATCCTGAGACGATGTAGGTGAAGGCGATCATCGGCCGGCGCCCGACCGTGTCGAACAGCCGTCCCAGCAGCAGCGGCCCCAGGAAGTTGCCGGCGGCGAAGGGCAGGATGTAGAGGCCGACGTCGCCGGCCGGCACGGCGTAGAAGTCGGTCAGCACCAGGGCGTAGGTGAAGAAGATGGCGTTGTAGAAGAAGGCCTGCGCCGCCATCAGGCTAAGTCCCAGCAGCGCCCGGTCGCGGTGGCGGCTCACCAACGTATGCCAGACCTCGCGCAGTGGCGTATGGCTGCGGGCGCGCAGGCGGATCGGCGGCCCCGCCACCGGCGGAAGCTGGTGCCCCTCGGCGATGAGGCGCGCCTCGATGCCGGCGACGATCCGCTCGGCCTCCTCCTCCCGCCCGTGGGTCATGAGCCAGCGCGGGCTCTCCGGTATCCAGAGCCGCATCAGCAGGATCACCAGCCCCAGCGCCGCGCCGATGCCGAAGGCCATGCGCCAGCCCAGATCAAGGCCGAAGACATCGGGGTCCAGCAGCCAGACCGACCCGACCGCGCCGATGGCGGCGCCCACCCAGAAGCTGCCGTTGATCACCAGGTCGGTCCAGCCGCGCACCCGGGCGGGGATCAGCTCCTGGATGGTGGAGTTGATGGCTGTGTACTCGCCGCCGATGCCGGCGCCGGTCAGGAAGCGGAAGAGGGCGAAGCTCCAGACGTTCCAGGAGAAGGCGGTGGCCGCCGTGGCGACCAGGTAGACGGCGAGGGTGATGAAGAACAGCTTCTTGCGCCCGAGACGGTCGGTCAGCCAGCCGAAGAACACCGCCCCCAGCACCGCGCCCGCGAGGTAGGCGCTGGCCGCGATGCCGATCTCGGTATTGGTGAAGCGCAGCGCCGGGCTCTCCTTCAGCGCCCCCGACAGGGCGCCGGCCAGGGTCACCTCGAGCCCGTCCAGGATCCAGGTGACGCCCAGCGCCACCACGACCAGCGTGTGGAACCGGCCCCAGGGCAGCCGGTCCAGCCGCGCCGGAATGTCGGTCTCGACGATGCGGTCCATGCCTGTCCCCCGGTACTCCCCCAGGGGCAACAGCCGGCGAGGCGGTTTCGTACGCCGCTCAGGCCGCGAGGTCCTCGGCCTGCCGCAGGGCCGCCTCGGCGGCGGTGCGCAGAGCCTCGACGGCGGGCTCCAGGGGTGCCGCGTCCTGGGCGCCGATGCGCTCGGCCTGGCGGCTGGCCTCGGCCAGGGCGGGGAAGCCCAGCGACGCCGCCATGGAGGCCAGCGCGTGCGCCTGCCGCCGCACCACCAGCCGGTCGGCCGGCGCCGAGAGGATCGCGTCCAGCCCCTCGCGGGTGATGTCGCGCATGTGGGCCAGCAGCTGCGCCTGCACCTCCGGCCCCACCGCCTGGTGCAGCGCCTCCCACACCGACGGGTCGAAGACCGCCGGCGCCTGGGACGGGGCGGCGGGCACGCCGGGCGCCCCACCGCTCTCGGACGCTCCCCAGCGCGCCAGGGCGGACAGCAGCACGGCCCGGTCGATGGGCTTGGGCACATGGTCGTCCATGCCCGCTTCGCGGCAGCGCGCCGCCTCCTCGGGCAGGGCGTTGGCGGTCAGCGCCAGCACAGGCACCCGGCCGGCGGCGCCGGGCAGGGCGCGGATGGCGCGCGTCGCCTCCAGCCCGTCCATGACCGGCATCTGCACGTCCATCAGGATCAGGTCGTAGCCGCCGGTCCGCGCCCGCTCCAGCGCCTCGGCGCCGTTCTCCACCGTCTCCACCGCATGCCCGGCGCGGCCCAGGATGGCGGCGGCCAGCAGCCGGTTGGCGGCCAGATCCTCGGCCAGCAGGATGCGCAGCCGGCGGGCCGGGCCCGGCTCATGGCCGGCCAATTCGCGCTCCGGCGCGGCGCAGGCCGGCAGCGGCACCTCCAGCCAGAAGGTGCTGCCGCGCCCGGTCTCGCTGGTGACGCCGATGCGGCCGCCCATGCGCTCGACGATGGCCTTGCAGATGGCCAGGCCAAGCCCGGTGCCGCCGTGGCGCCGCGCGGTGGTATCGTCCACCTGGCTGAAGCGGCGGAACAGCCGGTCCATCTTGTCGGCGGGAATGCCGATGCCGGTGTCGCGCACCGCCAGCCGCAGACCGTCCGGGGACGGCGCCACCGACAGCACCACGCCGCCCGTCTCGGTGAACTTGACCGCGTTGTTCAGCAGGTTCAGCAGCACCTGGCGCAGCCGGCCGCGGTCGCCCGAGACCCAGGCGGGCAGGCCGGGGGCGAGGTCGACCTCCAAGGTCAGCCCCTTCTCGGCGGCGGCGACGGCGACGATGCGGGCCGATCCCCGCGCCAGCTCGGCCGGGTCGAAGGGCTCGGGCGACAGGGTCAGCATCCCGGCCTCGGCGCGCGAGAAGTCGAGCACGTCGTTGACGACGGTCAGCAGCGAGCGGCCGGCGTCGCGCACGACGCGAGCCCAGTCGCGCTGCTCCGACGTCAGCGGGCTTTCCAGCAGCAGGTCGTTGAAGCCGATGACGCCGTTCAGCGGCGTGCGGATCTCATGGCTCATGCTCGCCAGGAAGGCCGATTTGGCGCGCGCCGCCGCCTCCGCCGCCTCCTTGGCCTGCAGCAGGCTGCGGGTGCGCTCCTCGACCACGGCCTCCAGCTGGCGCTGGCGGGCCCGCAGGTACGCGGTGCGCGCCTGCACGATGGCGGCCACCAGCCCCAGCGCCGCCAGGCCGGCCAGCGCCCGGAACCACCAGCTCTCCCACCAGAAGGGCGCCACGGCGACGGGCAGCGACAGTTCCGCCAGCCGCTCGCCCGTCATGGTGGACTCCACCCGGGCGCGCAGCGTGTAGCTGCCCGCGGGCAGGTTGGTGTAGGCGGCGGCGGGCAGGGTGCGAAGCGCCTCGATCCAGCCCTCGTCGAAGCCCTCCAGCGTGTAGCTGTAGCGCAGCTCCGACGGCGTCCGGTAGTCCAGCAGGGCGAAGTCGACCTGCAGCCCGCGCTCCTTCGCGGCGAGGTCCAACCCCCCGCCCGCGCCGGGGATGCGGGCGGGGGGTTGGCGCTGCTGGTTGACGCTCAGGCCGGTGACGGCGAAGCGGACCGGGGGCGGAGCGGCGCCGATGGCCTCGGGCGTCACGATGGACAGGCCGGCGGGGCCGCCGAACAGCACCTCGCCCTGCGGACCGCGTCCCATGGAGCGGACATAGTAGCTGTCCACCGCCTGGCCGTCGCGCTCGCCCAGGCGGCGGACCTTCAGCGTGTCGGCGTCGATCACCGCCAGGCTGGTGGGCGTCGCCGCCCAGATCAGCCCGCGGCCGTCGGCGACCAGCCCGTCGACATTGTCGTGCGGCAGCCCGTCCTTGCGCGACAGCACGCGGAAGCGCGGCTTGCCCGCGAACTCCGCCTCCGGCGCCATGGCGATGCCGCCGCCCGACGTGCTGATCCAGACCCGCCCCTCGCCGTCGCGCAGGATCTCGGTGACGTAGCCCTGGGGCAGCCCGGCCGGATCGGCGGGGTCGGGCGTGATATTGCGGAACCCTGATGCGCCCGGGTCCTGGATGCTGACGCCGTTACCGGTGCCGACCAGCAGCCGCCCGTCCGGCAGCCGCAGCGTGGCGCGGATATGGTTGTCGGCGATGCCGGTCGGATCGGCCGGCACCGCGCGGCGGTTCACGCAGGCGCCCGTGGCGGGGCTGTGGCGGAACAGCCCGTCATAGGTGCCGATCAGCAGGTCCGCCCCGTCGCGGCCGATGTGGAGCACGACCTTGCCGTCGACGCAAGGCACGGCGGAGGTGGTGACGGCCAGCGTCCTTCCGTCGATACGGGCGACGCCGAGCGTCCCCGCCAGCACGCCGCCGTCCGGCTCCTCCAGCAGCGCCTGCACATCGCGGCCGGCCTGCGGCTCGGGCAGGTGCAGCCGGTGCACTTTGTCGGCAACTGGGTCGAACACGTCGATGCGCCCCGGCCCCAGCCCGGCCCAGAGGCGTCCACGGCTGTCGGTCATGGCGGAGAAGACGGTGGACTGGGACAGGGCGCGCTCGTTGGTGGGGGAGGCGAAGACGCTGCGCACCACCCGCGCCCGGCTGTCATGCCGCTCCGCGCCCCGGTTGGTGCCGACCCAGACATTGCCGGTGTCGTCCATCAGCAGGGCGCGCAGGCCTTCGCCATTCAAGGTCGCCGGTACCGCCAGGTCGCTGACCAGCCGGGCCGCCGTGCCGGTCGCCATGTCGACGGTCAGCAGGCCGGCGCCGTCGGTCGCGAACCACAGCCGCCCGGGGGAGACCTCGAGGATGTCGCGGATGGTGCGGCGGCTGGTCAGCGCGTCGTTGCCGCTGAGACCCGGGACGCCGCGCACCCGCCCGTCCGACGGGTCGACATAGGCGGCGCCGGAGAAGGCGGTGCCGAACCAGACGCGGCCGGCCGAATCCTCGCGGATGGCCCAGACCTCGCCCTTCAGCACTTCCGCCGCCAGCGGGTCGGCGGCCCGCAGCCGCTCGAACCGGTCGGACCCGGCGCGGCGCACGGCGATGCCGGGCTTGCCGCCGATCCAGAGATGACCCCGGCTGTCCTGCGCCACCGCGAACAGGCGCTGCGGGGCGGGGGCGGCACCCTCGATCGCCAGGGGCACGCGCTCGATCCGGTCGGTGGTGAAGTCCAGCCGGTCCAGCCCCAACTCCGAGGCGATCCAGGCGCCCTTTGCCCCGTCGTCGGCCAGGGCGAAAATCTTGGCATGGACGGTGCCGCCCTCGCCGACGGGATAGCGGCGGAAGCCGTCCACCGTCGGCAGGTAGCGCGCCAGCCCGCCGGCGTTGGTCGCCACCAGAACGCCGCCGCCGGGCAGGGGCAGCAGCGAGCGCACATAGTTGTCGGGCAGCGTCTCCGGCGCCTCGCCCTTGCCCATGACGCGGAGACGGTAACCGTCATAGCGCACCAGCCCGCCCATGGTGCCGATCCACATCAGCCCGTCCGTCCCCTGGGCGAGGTCGGTCACGGCGTCGTGCGGCAGGCCCTGGCGCGTGGTCAGGTCGCGGAAGACCGGCGTGGCGAACCGCTCCCACGGGTCAGGCGCGGCCGGTCCCTCGGCGGCCGCCGGGCCGGATAGCGGACAGAGGGCGAGCAGGACCGCCAGCCGGAACAGGATGCCGGTGCGCATAGGGCGGAACTGCCTTCCTTCACGAAAAACCGACGCGTCGCAGGACGGCGGAACCGCCGTCATCCCTCTCAGAATCGCATGCGCTTCGGCGCGCCGTCAACGCGGCCGGCCATGGCCGCGGCGGTTCACAAGCTTGCCGCGCAGCAACTGTTAGGACCAACTACCTATCCGTGCGCATAGATTGGCGTGGCGGCGTTTTTGCCGTCCCTTCCTAACCATACGCCGCTGGGAGCCGTGACGGTCCGGCGGCGGGGAAGGGATGAGGGGATGCGACCGCCAAGCGGCGATCAGCGCGCAGGGGCAGGGCGATGACGCAGGCCGCCACGGTCGAGAGCGTCGTCCGCGCGATGCAGCAGCACCGGAAATATCTGGAGCGGCGCTCGGGCGGGGTGCGCCTGAACTGGCCCATGCTCGATCTGCGCGGTCGCCGCGCCAAGGGGCTGCTGCTGACCGAGGCGCAGCTGCCCGGCCTGCTGGCCGCCGCGTCGCAGCTGCTGGACGCGGGCTTCGAGCGGGCCGACCTGTTCGGCGCCGACTTCACCGAGGCGGACCTGTCCGGCAGCCGCTTCGCCCGCGCCGATCTGCGCGGCGCCCGGCTGACCAAATGCGTCCTGAAGGGCACCGACTTCTTCGAGGCCGACCTGCGCCCCGGCCAGCTGGTCGACAAGCGCACGGCGGAGAGCAAGGAGCGCTCGGTCGATCTGGAGGGGGCGACGCTGGATGCCGCCAACTTCGCCAATTGCGACATGACCGGCGCCAATCTGGCGGTCAGCTCGGCCCGGGGCGCCAAGTTCGCGCAGGCGACGATGTTCGGGGTCAATCTCTGCGGCGCCGACCTGGAGGGGGCGAACTTCGCCGGCGCCAAGCTGAAGGGCGCCACCCTGAACGGCGCCAAGCTGAGGGGGGCGAGCTTCCGCGGCGCCAGCCTGAAGGACGCGGTGCTGCGCAATGTCGACCTGTCCAGCTGCGACATGGGCGGGGCGGACCTGTCGGGCGCCGTCTACCGCTCGTCCGGGTCGCAGCTGCCGGAGGATGTCGGCCGGATCATCGGCGGCCATGCCGAATGGATCCGCACCAACGGCGCCGGCGGCCAGCGCGGCGACTTCACGACCCTGAGCCTGACCGGCCTGGACCTCACCGGCGCCGACCTCTCGGGCGCGCTGCTGTCCGGCACGCCGCTGGCGCGGGCCAAGCTGGTGGGGGCGCTGCTGGTGCTGGCCGATCTGAAGGGCGCCGACCTGACCGAGGCCGACCTGTCGCAGAGCATCCTCAACGGCGCCGACCTCTCGGGCGCCGACCTCACCCGCGCCAAGTTCCGCGGCGCCATGCTGGAGCCGATGGAGATCGTCGGGCCGCAGGGCCAGAAGACCGGCCGCTCGCTGGCGGTGCGGATGCGCAACGCGCGGATATCCGCCACCGACTTCACCGGCGCCATGCTCAAGGACGCCATCCTCGAGGGGGCCACGATCGAGACCCCGCTGCTGGCCGGCGCCGACGTACGGGGCAGCGGCTTCGAGCGGCGCTGAGTCGGCCGCACCCCTCATTCCCCCCATGGACAATCCTCGCCTGTCGCGCTAATGCGCCCTGGGATGATCCGCGGGGAGGATGGCATGGCGGAACGGGCGACGGGCGGGGAGGCGGAGCGGCTGGCGGCGCTGCATGACTGCCGCATCCTGGACACGCCGGATGAGCCGGCCTTCGACCGGCTGACCGACTGGGCGCGCGGCTTCTTCGACGTGCCGATCGCGCTGGTGTCGCTGGTCGACCATGACAGGCTCTGGTGCAAGTCGGCGGCCGGCCTGGATGTGCGCGAGCTGCCGCGCGACATCACCTTCTGCCACCACACGGTGGCGCAGGGCGCGCCGTTGATCCTGGAGGACATGGCGGACGACCCGCGCTTCCGCGACCACCCGCTGGTCAAGGGCGAGCCGCATTTCCGCTTCTACGCCGGCGTGCCGCTGACGTCGGAGGCCGGCCATTCGCTCGGCTCCTTCTGCCTGCTGGGCCACGAACCGCGCAACTTCAACGCCGCCCAGCTGAAGCTGCTGTCCAGCCTGGCGGAGATGGCCAGCGCCACCATCCGCCTGCGCCTCGCCGCGCTGAACGCCGCCGGGGGTGCGGTCGAGTTGCCGTAGTGGCGGCTCGGCCGTAAACGCGGGCAGCGTTGATTTTGTGCGTCCTTCGACAGGCTCAGGATGAGGACCTTCTTGCTGCTCCCGGCCAGGGGCGTGTTGGGGGCGTGGGTCCTTCGACAAGCTCAGGATGAGGTGGTTGGGTGCTGCTCCCAGTGAATGGATCGGGAGTGCCTGGCATTCCCCATACCTCATCCTGAGCTTGTCGAAGGACGCACCACGCCCCAGCCTCTCAAAGTCCCCTGGACCCACCTAGCGGCAGCTGCGCGGCGGCACGGCCGGGGTGGCGTCCGCCAGGAAGGGGCCGGAGCGGCGGTAATGCAGCGCCTCCAGCACCTGGGCGTTGGTGCTGGCGGACAGGGTCCACTCGTAGGTGCCGGTCTTCTCGTAGCGGCCCTCGAACCAGCCCTTGCCGTCGTCGCGCAGCTCGGCGACCACGGCGCGCGCCGGCTCCATCCGCTCCGGGAACAGGGCCCAGAGGCCCATCGCCGCGCGGGTGGAGACCAGGGCCAGTCCCGGCTGCGGCGTGCCGTTCGGCTCCAGCACCGCCCAGGGCTGCCCGCCCGCCTCGACCGTTCCGAAGACGAAATAGGGCGCCTCCTTGCGCAGGAACTCGGTGCGGGCGGTGGCGGTGCCCCCGGCCGTGCGCGCGGCCTGCCGCTCGGCGAGGGCCCGCGCCTCGTCCGCCGCGCCGTCCCAGGCATCCCTCCAGCCCAGCTCCAGCCCGGCCAGCATGGCGGGACCGCTCAGCACCGGGGCCGCCGGGTCGGCGGGCGGCGCGACATCGACGCCCCAGAGCCGGTAGCCGATGGCGGCGTAACGCTCATAGCCGCGCGACGCCTCGGGATAGCGCGTGGTGAAGCCGCCGGCGGCCGCGCCCAGCAGCCGGCCCTCGGGCGAGACGGCGGCGCAGAGGTCCAGGCGGGAGACGGCGCGGGCGACGTATTCGGCCTTGTCCGGGTGCCGGGCCGCGGCGATGCGCAGCCAGACCAGCAGGCGACCGGTGTCCACCGCCGACCAGCCGTCGGTGCCGGGCGCGCCGTTGCGGGTCATGCGGCCGGTCCGCACGTCGTAGGTCTTGTTCGGCAGCTTGCCGTCCGCCAGCTCCATGGTGCCGAGGAAGCCCAGCAGCAGGCTGAAGCGGTAGTCGAACTCCTTGGCGTCGATCAGCTCCAGCGCCCGCGCCGAGACCAGCGCCGCCAACGTGTCGCCCGCCTCCCACATGGTGCTGGAGCCGTAGCCGGCGACGGAGTTGGTCAGGCCCTGGCCGGGATCCTGGTTGGTGCGGAAATAGGCCCAGGCGGCCTCGGCCCAGCGGCGCTCATCGGCGCTCAGCTCGCGCGGGGCGGCGGGGGCGGCTACCGGGCCAGCGACTTGAACCGCCTTCTCCTCGCCCGTCACGGCGCGGACCACGACGCCGCAGCCGGCCAGGCCGGCCAGCGCGGCGCCCAGCAGCAGGGCGGAGGCGGCGCGGCGCATCACCAGCTGTAGGTCCATGATACCGTGATCTCCCCGTCCTTGAAGCGGCCCTGGCTGATGCCCCGGTCCGAGCCGGGGAAGCGGTTGCCGGAATAGTTGGCGTACTGCACGGTCAGGTTCCCCGGCCAGCCGCCGTTGTAGCCGAAGCCGTAGGTGAAGTCCGGGTCCCAGGGCTGCTTGTCGCCGCTGTCCGGATAGGCGAAGGCCTGCCCCTCCAGGTAGAAGCCCCCGGCCACCGGCGCCCGGCAGCCCAGCGACAGCGACTCCTTCCAGCCGCGGTCCCGTCCCAGCCGGTCGTCGTAGAAGCGCGGCGTGAGGTTCAGGTTCACGCCGCAGGGGATGGTCCGGTCGCGGTCGATCAGGAACGGGTCGGCCAGCGGGCGCGGCACCACCAGCTTCCAGCCCAGCGACCAGGTGCCACCGTTGAAGCGCGTCGCCACCTCGTCGTCGCGCCGGTCGGGGCTGAAGCGGTTGCCGCCGTAATTGGCGTAGACCAGGCTCAGGCTGAAGGGACGGGGGTCGTCATAGCCGAAGGAATAGCTGAAGTCCGGATTCCAGGGCGCCTGCCGGTCACGGTCCAGATAGGCGTAGGCGGTGGCGCGGACGAACCAGTGGCCGAGCGGCTTGTACTGGGCGACGGCCTGCAGGGTCGAGCTGCCGGTCTGCCGGCCGGCCGCCTGGCCGTCGCGGGGCCCGGGCTCCCGGTCGCGCGACAGCGGCACGGCGAAGGCGGCGCCCAGCGTCAGCCCGTCCAGCGCGTTGCGCCATTCAGACGGCGTGCGCTTCACATAGAGCTCGTCCCAGGGCAGGGCGAAGGAGGAGGCGAGGCCCGCCCGCACATCCTCCGCCCGCCAGTCCTGGGGGGGCGTATCGGCGGCGAAGGCGGGGAAAGCGGCGACGGCCACCATGGATAGAAGGATAGTGGCGCGCATCGCCCCTTGAACCGGGTTTGCTTCGGTGGTCACATTATATGAAAGGTTATCCGCCGAAATCCAGTTCACGCGCGGGCGACTAGTTGGCGAGGCGAGCGGCGGCGGCATGGGGTTCTATTTCGACAGGTTCGAGGATCGGCGCCCGCCCGAACCCGTGCCCCATTCCACCGCCCGCGAGCTGCTCTGGCAGTTCGTCGCGGTCACCAACCTGTGCCTGGGCGTCTGGTACCTGCATTGGCGCTGGACCGAATCGCTGAACCCCGAGGCGCTGTGGTTCGCCGTCCCGCTGGCCGCGGCCGAGACCCTGGCCTTCATCGGGCTGGTGCTCTTCACCTTCAACCTCTGGCTCTGCCGCGACACGCCGATCCAGCCGCCGCCGGCCCGAATCGGGGAGTGCACCGACGATCCCGACCCGCCGGACCGGCCGGTGGCGGTGGACGTGTTCTTCGCGACCTACAGCGAGGACCCGGAGCTGGTGCGACTCGGCCTGCGCGACGCCAAGGCGATGCGCTACCCGCACCCGATCGACCTGCGCATCCATGTGCTGGACGACGGCAAGCGGGAGGAGATGCGCCGGGTCGCGGAGGAGGAGGGGGTCGGCTACCTGACCCGCACCACCAACATCGGCTTCAAGGCGGGCAACCTGCGCAACGCCATGGAGCAGACCTCGGGCGACTTCCTGGTCATCTGCGACGCCGACACGCGGCCCTTCCCGACCATGCTGGAGCGGACGCTGGGCTATTTCCGCGACCCCGATGTCGCCTGGGTGCAGACGCCGCACTGGTTCTACGATTTGCCCGAGGGCACCCGGCTGCATGAGGCCTGGGGCCGCCGCCTGGGCGCGGTCGGCAGGATCGCGGGGCGCGCGGTGGAGAAGGTGGCGGGGCCGATCCATCTGGGCCGCGATCCCTTCGTCAATGACAGCCAGATGTTCTTCGACGTGATCCAGCGCCGACGGAACTGGTGCAACGCCTCCTTCTGCTGCGGCGCCTCCAGCATCCACCGGCGCGACGCGGTGATGCAGGCGGCGCTGAAGTCCTTCGCCCGCGCCGTCAGCCGCAAGGCGCGCGAGAGCGGGCGCGAGACGCTGAGGCTCACCGGCGAGGAGGCGCTGGACCCGGCCGTCGCCGGCATGCTGACGGCCGAGGCGGCGCTGGAGGAGGAGCTGACGCCCTACAAGTTCCACGTTTCGGAGGACATCTACACCTCGCTGGTGCTGCACAACGACACCGACCGGCGCTGGAAGTCGGTGCTGCACCCGCATGTCGAGACCAAGATGCTGTCGCCGCAGGACCTGCTGTCCTGGACCATCCAGCGCTTCAAATACGCCGGCGGCAGCCTGGACATCCTGTTCAGCGACAACCCGCTGCTGTGGCGGGGCCTGTCCTGGAAGCAGAAGATCATGTACGCCGCGACCTTCTACTCGTATCTCGGCGCGCTGTGGAACACGGTCTTCTTCCTGGCGCCGATCGTCTATCTGTTCACCGGGATCGCGCCCGTCGCCACCTATTCGGTGGAGTTCTTCAAGCACATCATCCCGTTCCTGATCATGAACGAGCTGGCCTTCATGATCGGCGCCTGGGGCGTGCCCAGCTACCAGGGCAAGCGCAACTGGCTGAGCTTCTTCCCGATCAGCCTGCGGGCGATCTGGACGGTGCTGAAGCGCGAGAAGATCAAGTTCCCGGTCACGCCGAAGGACCGGCAGGAGGGCAGCTTCCTGCATCTGGTCTGGCCGCAGCTGGCGGTGGTCGGGCTCACCATCGCCGGGCTGGTCTACGCCACCGTGGCGAACTGGCTGGGCAGCGACGCCTACAATTGGGGCGGGCTGCTGGCCAACGCCTTCTGGGGCGCCAACAACATCCTGGCCCTCTGGGGCATCGTCGCCGCCGCCCGCTGGCAGCCGGAGGACGAGCCCGCCGAGGGTCCGGCCGAGGGAGTGCCGGCATGAGGTTCCGCGACGGGCTGATCGCCGCCCGCAGCCACATCGTCTTCATCCTGGCGCTGTCCTTCTCGATCGTGCTGATCCTGAAGCTGGAGGAGTTCGAGCTTGGCCCCGACACCGCGCCCAGGGTCGAGCTCACGCCCGGCATCCCCGACAGCGTCCACCGGCCGCTGACCCAGGCCGAAACCCAGGCGGCGGCGGCGGCCTGGCGCTATTTCGCGACGCAGACCAGGGCCGAAACCGGCTTCGCCGACATGGTGGCCGACTTCCCCGTGGCGACGCTCTGGACCGCGGGCTCGCAGATCATGGCGACGCTGTCGGCGGAGAAGCTGAAGCTGATCCCGCCGCGCGAGGCCGAGGCGCGCATCGCGGCGCTGCTGGCCGGTCTCGGCCGGCTGCCGCGGTTCGAGGACCGGCTGCCCGGGCGCTTCCACAACACGGTCAGCCTTGCGCCCGTGGACCGTGACGGGCAGGCGACCGGCAGGGAGACGGGCTACCGCGACCTCGGCTGGTCGGCGGTGGATCTGGGCCGGCTGCTGACCGCGCTGACGCTCGCCCGCCGCGACCACCCGGGGCTGGCGCCGTCCATCGACGGGCTGCTGGCCGGCTGGGACCTCGGCGCGGCGGTGGAGAACCGCTTCCTGCAGGCCGCGCGCCGGCTGCCGGACGGAACGGTCGAGCTGCACCAGGAGGGGCGGCTGGGCTTCGAGCAGTACGCCGCCAAGGGCTTCGCGCTGCTGGGCTACGACGTGTCCAACGCCGCCTCGCTGGCCGGCAAGCTGGCCTGGCGCACCGTGGAGGAGGTGTCGGTGCCGCTGGACGCGCGGCCGAGCTTCCCCGGCACCCGCACCAACTCGGTCAGCGAGCCCTGGATCTATGACGGGCTGGAATATGGCTGGGACCGCGTCGGTCAGGAGCTGGCCTGGCGCATCTACAAGGCGCAGGAGGCGCGGGCGGCCGTGACCGGCCTGCCGGTGACCGCCGGCGAGGGGCCGGTGGACCGCAAGCCCTGGTTCGTCCAGCAGCCCGTCACCCAGGAGGGCAGAGACTGGGGCCTTATCGGCGGCGACGCGGGCGAGGCCGACCAGCTGCGCACCGCGGCATCCAAGATCGCCTTCGGCTGGGGCGTGCTGCTGGGCACCCCCTACGCGGACAAGCTGCTGGCCGAGACGGCGGCGGCGGCGGATGCGGAGAAGGGGTGGCGCGCCGGCATCTACACCGCCACCCGACAGGTCAACGGCGCCCTGTCGCTGGAGACCAACGCCATGATCCTGCAGTCCCTGGCCTTCCGCAGCCACGGCCCGCTGATGCGCTCCTGGATGCACGCGCCGCCGACCAAGGCGGCGGCGAGATAGGTCGTTCCGGAAGGTTTGATCCCGTCATCCCGGCGCAAGCCGGGACCCAGGGGTTGCAGCGGGATACGGCCGATGCAGCACTCATTTGGTCCTTAGGTCGCATGAAGGCGGAGCCGTAATGCGACATCCCGGCCGGGGCATGTCGCATTGCGCTGCGCTCCATGCGACCTACGCGCGCACGTCATTCAGGGCAGATTGCTGCAACCCCTGGGTCCCGGCTTTCGCCGGGATGACGGTTGAAGGATTGAGCGACCGGCGAGTACAGCGCGACCGGTCCTGCCGGAGCCCTCAGATCACCACCAGCCACCGCGTCAGCGTCATGCGGTTGCGGCCGTCGCGGGTCTCGTAGGCGATGGCGTCGAACAGCTGGCGGATGAGGGCGAGGCCCATGCCGCCCTCCGGCAGGCTGTCGGGGTCGCCGCAATCGAAGCAGAGCTGCGGGTCGACCAGCAGGCGCGGGTCCATGGCCCGGCCCTCATCCTCGATGTCGATGCGCAGCACCTGGGGGAACAGCAGGACCGACACGCGGACCTCGCCGCCCTCCCGGCCGTCATAGGCGTGCTCGACGACGTTGTTGATGGCCTCGGCCAGGCCGAGCTCGACCTCGTCGATATGCTCGGGCTTCATGTCGGTCAGCGCGCAGACGCCGGCAACGGCGCGGGTGGCCATCGCGACATTGGGGAAGGCGGCCTCCAGCGTCAGGTCCACCCGTCTGTCCGGAACCGCCTGACCGCGCGCCATCCCCGTCCGCCTCAGCCCAGCGCCGCCACCGCGTCCTCGGCGGTGTCGTAGGTCTTGAAGACACGGTCGAGGCGGGTCAGCTGCAGCAGCTTCCTGACCGGCGGCTGCAGGCCGGCCAGCACCAGGTCGCCGCGCGAGCCCAGCTGCTTCAGCGCCGAGACGATGGCGCCCAGCCCGCTGCTGTCCACGAAGGACACCGCGGTCAGGTCGAGCACGATGCGGTCGGCGCCGCCCTCGATCAGGGCGGAGATGCCGGTCTTGAAGCCGGGGGCGGCGGCGGCATCCAGCCGCTTGTCGGTCAGGCGGGCGAGCGTGACGCCGCCGCGGGCCTCGCTGTCGATCATGGGCCAAGTCTTCCCGTGGAGGCCGTCAGTCCCGGCCGGTCTTTTCGATCACCAGGAGCGACACGTCGTCCTCGAAGGACGGCGCCGCGCGCCACTGCCTAAGTAGTACCGCAATCGAGGCGACGAAATCATCAAGTGAATCACCCGCGGCTCCCGCCAGCGCCTCGCCCAGTCGCTCGTCGCCGAACGCCTCGCCGCCGGCCGAGGCGCATTCGTCGATACCGTCGGAATGCAGCACCAGCCGGTCGCCGGGCTTCAGCTCGAACGACAGGACTTCGAAGGCAGCGTCCTCCAGCAGCCCCACGGGCATGCCGCCGTCGCCCAGCCGCTCCCAGCGCCCCTCGGATGCCCGCCAGATCAGGGGCGGGGGATGGCCGGCATTGGTCAGCTCGCCCCGGCCGGTGCGGCGGTCGACGACGCCGTAGAGCATGGTGAAGTAGCCGTCGA
This sequence comes from Azospirillaceae bacterium, assembly GCA_035626475.1. Lineage (GTDB taxonomy): Bacteria > Pseudomonadota > Alphaproteobacteria > Azospirillales > Azospirillaceae > DASPKT01. The sequence continues at coordinate 4,035 of DASPNP010000052.1, read as the reverse complement.
CCTCGCCCGGCCGGCAGTAGCGGCGGTTCAGCTCGTCGGCGACCAGGATCGGCCGGCTGTACCAGGGGGCGCTCTCGCCGCGCCGGGCGCCGCCGCGCTTCACGGCGCCCGAGAGCAGGCTCTGCAGCGTCGACGAGGTCAGCGCCGCCGGCACGCCGTGGCCGGCCACGTCGATGTGGTAGAAGGCGGCGAGGTCGCCGCCGGGGCTCACCGCCACGTCGAAGATGTCGCCGCCCAGATGGGCCGAGGGCTCGAACAGCCAGGCGAAGCGCACGCCGCCCAGGTCGCCGGGCGCGGGCAGCTGCCGGCGCAGCGTCCGGTCGGCCATCTTCAGGTCGGACTCGATGCGCTCATAGGCCTGGGCCAGTTCGGCATGCACCGCCGCCACCCGGCGGTTGCGCGCCTCCAGCTGGCGTTCCAGCCGCTGGATGCGGCGGCCGGCGGAGAGGCGGGCCTGCAGCTCCTCCAGGTCGGGCGGCTTGGACAGAAAGTCGTTGGCGCCGGTCTCCAGCGCCTCGATCAGCGCCTCGCGGTTGGTGCGGGCGGTCAGCACGACGATGACGACGTAGCGGTCGGTCACCGTCTCGCGGATGCGGCGGCACAGCTCGGCCCCGCCCATCTCCGGCATGACCCAGTCGGTCAGCACCAGGCCGATCGGGTGGCGCTTCAGCAGCTCCAGCGCCTCGGCGCCGTTCTCGGCCACCATGACCTCGTAGTCCAGGCTCGCCAGCGCCACCTCCAGCAGGCGGCGCGAGAGCGGGTCGTCGTCGACGATGAGGACGGGCCCGAGGTCGATGGCCTCGTCGTCGATCCCGTGGCTCAGGATGTCGCTTTGCATGGGCGGCGAACCGTGGAAGGCTGGCGGCGGCCCCATCGGCGCCGCCTGAAACAGTTGACATATAGCCCACCGGAGCCGTCTTGACGCCATCCTTCCTTGCCGCCCAGCCATCCCGCCGCGCCGTGCTGGCCGGGTTCGCCGCGGCGTCGCTGCCGGCCGGCCCGGCGCCGGCCCAGGGGCTGGCCGACACGCTGCGCCGCCGGGCCGAGGCCAAGGGCATCCTGTTCGGCACGGCCATCGGGCCGCTGGTCGACGCCGACCGGCAGTACCGCGACGCCGTCGTCGCCGACTGCAACCTGGTCGTCCCGGAATACGAGATGAAATGGCGGGAGATCGCGTCGGGGCCGGGCCTCTACGACTTCACCGCCAGCGACCGCCGCTTCGCCTTCGCCCGCGACCACAACATGGCCTTCCGCGGCCACACGCTGGTCTGGCTGGAGGGCATGCCGCGCTGGTTCGAGGAGCGGGCGACACGGCTGAACGTCGAGGAGATGCTGGCCGCTCATCTCGGCACCGTGGTCGGGCGCTATGCCGGCCGGGTCCACAGCTGGGACGTGGTGAACGAGCCGCTCTACGCCACCGAGGCCGGCGAGGGCGGGCTGCGGCGCAAGGCGCTGCTGGACCTGATGGGCCCGGCCTATATCGACCAGGCCTTCCACATCGCCGCCGCCTTCGATCCCAAGGCGCGGCTGGTGCTGAACGAGTTCGGCACCGCCCAGGCCGGCCCCCAGGCCGAGGCCAAGCGCCGGGGCGTGCTGACGCTGCTGGAGGGGATGCGGGCGCGCGGCGTGCCGGTGCACGGTTTCGGCATCCAGGGCCATGTCGCGACCGAGGGCAGGGACGCGCCCGACATCGCCGCGCTCGGCCGCTTCTGCCGGGAGGTGGCGGCGCTGGGGCTGGAGGTCATGCTGACCGAGCTGGACGTCTCCGACCAGTTCGCCCCCGCCGACGTGGCCGTGCGCGACCGGCTGGTGGCCGACACCTACCGCCGGGTGCTGGACGTGGTGCTGGACGTGCCCGCCACCGGCACGATCCTGACCTGGGGCCTGTCCGACCGGAACAGCTGGCTGTCCGAGCACCGGGCGCGGCCCGACGGGCTGCCGGTGCGGCCGCTGCTCTACGACCGGGAGATGCGGCGCAAGGCGGCCTGGCAGGCGGTGGCCGAGGCGCTGGACAACGCCGATCCGCGGCCGGCAAGGACGCAGCGTTAATACCCGATTGTCGGACCCCTGACTGTCGATCCCAATCACTGACCGTCATCCCGGCGCAGGCCGGGACCCAGGGATTGCAGCCATCCGAGGTCGATGAAGCACCCGTAGGTCGCATGGAGGCGAAGCCGTGATGCGACATTACCGCGGCCTGATCATGTCGCATTGCGCTCCGCTCCATGCGACCTACGAACCACACCGATGCTTCATCGATCATATCCCGCTGCAACCCCTGGGCCCCGGCCTTCGCCGGGGTGACGGGGAGAGGGGACGCGCCTCATTGCAGATTCCTGAAAAGGCCTACGCCAGCGCCGCCGCCACCGCGTCGCGCAGGGCCTGCAGCGCCACCCCGGACTCCGGCGCGCCGCCGCCGGCCATCACCTGCTCCTCAAGGGTCCGCGCCGCCTGGGAGATGCCGGGCTGGCGGAAGGTGGCGCCGGAGCCGACCAGATAGTGGACGGCCTGCACCAGCGCCTCGCGCGCCGCCGTGTCGCCGGTTTCCAGCCGCGCCCAGGCATTCTCCACCGCCTGCATCCGGGACGGCAATGCCGCCAGGAACTCGGCGCAGAGCTGGTCTAGGACGGCGGAGAGGTCGGGGCGGCCGGCGGGCATCGGTGCTCCATGCGCGTGGGGTCGGCCAGTCTGGCCCCGGCGGGAGCGCGGGCGCAACGGTTCCGTGCCGCCCGCCGTCGTGACCGGGCTGGCACCGGGCACTCTACGCCCTTCGTCGGATTGCCAGACCGCTGGCCGCGAACGAGATTCCGTACGATGTCGTACAGTCAACCCTTGGGAGAGACCGACGTGTCCGATGCCCAGCTCCGCGACCGCCCGTCAGGGCAACCGGACGTTTCCGGCACGGGCGGCCCGACCCCGATCGACGGGAACTGGCAGGGCGAGGCCTTCGTCCGCAGCATCCTCGACTCCAGCCCCGACTGCATCAAGGTCCTCAGCCTGGAGGGCGATGTCGTCTACATGAACGGGCGCGGCCTCTGCGTCATGGAGATCGACGATTTCGCCTCGGTCTGCGGCGGCGCCTGGAGCAGCTTCTGGCCGGCCGCCGCCCGGCCGCTGGTGCAGGCGGCGATGGAAAAGGCGCTGGCGGGCGGGGAGGGGCGCTTCCAGGCCTTCTGCCCGACCGCCAAGAGCACGCCGAAATGGTGGGACGTGGTGGTGACAGGCGTGCCCGGGCCCGACGGGCGGCCGGAGCGGCTGGTCGCCATCTCCCGCGACATCACCGCCGAGCGCCGCCGCGAGGAGGCGCTACGGCGGAGCGAGGAGCGCTTCCGCTCGCTGGTGGAGGCGACGTCGGCCATCGTCTGGAACATGCCGGCCTCGGGCGAATTCACGACCGAGCAGCCGGCTTGGAGCGCCTTCACCGGCCAGAGCTTCGAGCAGCTGAAGGGCTGGGGCTGGCTCGACGCCGTCCACCCGGAAGACCGGGCCGCCACCGCCGCCGCTTGGCGCCGCGCCCTGGAGACCATCACCGTCTACGAGGTGCAGCACCGGCTGCGCCAGCGCTACGGCGCCTACCGCACCATGTCGGTGCGCGCCGTGCCGATGGTGGACGATGACGGCATGATCACGGAATGGGTCGGCATCCACACCGACGTCACCGACCGGCAGGCGGTGGAGGCGGAGCGGCGCATGCTGGCGGCCGTGATCGAACAGTCGGCCGACTTCGTCGGCGTCGCCGACACGCGCTTCCATGCCGTCTACGTCAATGACGCCGGGCGCCGCCTGGTCGGGCTGGAGACTCTCGAGGAGGCGCTACGGACCGACGTGCAGCAGTATTTCGTCCCGGAGGACGTGCCGCGCCTGACCTCTGAAGTCTTCCCGACGGTGCTGCGCTACGGCCGCTGGAGCGGGCGCCTGACCTTCCGCCATTTCCGCACCGGCGCCCGCATCCCGGTGATCTACGACGTCTTCCGCGTCGACGACCCCGCGACCGGCGAGCCGACGCACTACGCGACCCTGACCAAGCGCGTTGAG
>DASPNP010000051.1:0-32745 GCA_035626475.1 Azospirillaceae bacterium | reverse complement strand
CCATCAGCATTCGTTCCTGGCTCTCTGACAGCATCATCTCGTAGGCCGACATGCCGCGCTCGCGCACGGGCACCGCGTCGAGGTTCAGCTCGATGCCGAGGTCACCCTTCGCGCCCATCTCCACCGCGGAGCAGGTCAGGCCTGCGGCGCCCATATCCTGGATGGCGACCACCGCGCCGGATTGCATCAGCTCCAGGCAGGCCTCCAGCAGCCGCTTCTCGGTGAAGGGGTCGCCGACCTGCACGGTCGGGCGCTTGCTCTCGCTGTCGGCGGTGAACTCGGCCGACGACATGGTGGCGCCGTGGATGCCATCGCGGCCGGTCTTGGAGCCGACATAGACGACCGGCTTACCGACGCCCGCGGCCTTGGAATAGAAGATCTTGTCGGCCTGGGCGAGGCCGACCGTCATGGCGTTGACCAGGCAGTTGCCGTTGTACGCCTTGTGGAAGTTGGTCTCGCCGCCCACGGTCGGCACGCCGACGCAGTTGCCGTAGCCACCGATGCCGGCGACCACGCCCGACACCAGGTGCCGGGTCTTCGGGTTGCCCGGCTCGCCGAAGCGCAGCGCGTTCATGTTGGCGATGGGGCGGGCGCCCATGGTGAAGACGTCGCGCAGGATGCCGCCGACGCCTGTCGCAGCACCCTGGTAGGGCTCGATGAAGCTCGGGTGGTTGTGGCTTTCCATCTTGAAGATGGCGGCCTGCCCGTCGCCGATGTCGATGACGCCGGCATTCTCGCCCGGGCCGCAGATGACCCAGGGGGCGGTCGTCGGCAGCTTCTTCAGCCAGACGCGCGAGGATTTGTAGGAGCAGTGCTCCGACCACATGACGGAGAAGATGCCGAGCTCGGTGACCGTCGGCGCGCGGCCGTTGCTCTCCCGCACGATGTCCAGCATCAGCTGGAACTCGTCCGGCTTCAGCCCATGCTCGGCGCCGAGCTGCGGGGTGACGGGCGGTTCCTTAGGGAGGTCCTTGGGGGGCAAGGTCTGCTGCTGGCTCACGAGAGGCTCTCCACCAGACTGTCGAAGAAGGCGCGGCCGTCGGTGTTGCCGTGCAGCGGTTCGAAGGCGCGCTCCGGATGGGGCATCATCCCCAGCACGTTGCGCTTGGCGTTGTAGATGCCGGCGATGTCGCGGGTGGCGCCGTTCGGGTTGGCGTCGCCCAGCTCCCCCTCGACCGCGGCGTAGCGGAAGGCCACCAGACCCTCGCCTTCCAGCCGCTCCAGCGTCTCGTCGTCGGCGACGTAGTTGCCTTCGCCATGACCGATCGGGATGCGGACGACGTCGCCCGCCCGGTACTTGCGGGTGAAGTCGCTGTCGGCCGACTCGACCTTCAGGCCCACCGTACGGCAGACGTACTTCAGCGAGCGGTTCCGGATCAGCGCGCCCGGCAGCAGCCCGGTCTCGGTCAGGATCTGGAAGCCGTTGCACAGGCCGAAGACGCGCACGCCCTTGTCGGCGCGCTCCTTCACCACCCGCATGGCCGGCGACTGGGCGGCCATCGCGCCGCAGCGCAGATAGTCGCCGTAGGAGAAGCCGCCAGGGACGGCGATGACGTCGACCTCGGGGATCTCGGTATCGCGGTGCCAGACGATGTGGGGCTTGGTGCCGGAGGCCTGCTCGAGGGCCACGGCGACATCCCGGTCGCAGTTGGAGCCGGGGAAGACGATGACGGCGGATCTCATGGGCCGGGGGACCGCTCGCAGAATAGGGGTGCGGGGCCGCGCCCGGGCGGCCGGCCCTCTTGGGCGCGGAAGCTAGACACGGAACGGGGGGAATGCAAGGCGGGGGGACGTGCGCCCGCCGCAGGACGGCTACCCGCCGACGCGCTCCGCGCGCTTAGCCTGCACTGGCACCCGGTGATCGCCCATAGGGGGTGTTCCTTTTCGCGGGCCGGTTGTTATATTGATATGTCAATTGGACCGGCGCACCGGTCCGCGAAAGTCCGTCCGAGAGGAACCGTCCATGCCGGATGCCGCGCCAGGACCCCTGACCCTGTTCGAGAAGGTCTGGCGCCGCCACCTGGTGCTGGAGCGGGACGGGCAGGCGCTGCTCTACATCGACCGCCACTTCGCCCATGAGGGCAGCTTCCACGCCTTCGAGAAGCTGCGCGCCTCGGGCCGCAGGGTCATAGCACCGGGCCAGACCTTCGGCGTCGCCGACCATTACGTCCCCACCCGCGACCGCGCCAGGCCGATCCCGAATCCGGAGATCGCCAACATGGTGGATATGCTGGGGCGCAACACGGCGGAGAACGGCATCCGCCTGTTCGGGCTCGACGATCCGGGGCAGGGGATCGTCCATGTCATCGGGCCGGAGCAGGGGCTGACCCAGCCGGGCCTGACCATCGTCTGCGGCGACAGCCACACCTCCACCCACGGCGCCTTCGGGGCGCTGGCCTTCGGCATCGGCGCGTCCGAGGTGGCGCATGTGCTGGCGACCCAATGCCTGTGGCAGAAGCGGCCGAAGACCCTGCGCATCACCATCGACGGAAGGCTGCATCCGGGTGTCGCGGCCAAGGACGTGATCCTGGCGGTGATTTCCCGCATCGGCGCCAACGGCGGCACCGGCCACATCGTGGAATATGCCGGCGAGGCGATCCGCGGCCTGTCCATGGAAGGCCGCATGACCATCTGCAACATGTCGATCGAGGCCGGCGCCAAGGCCGGCATGATCGCGCCCGACGAGACCACCTTCGCCTATCTGAAGGGCCGGCCCTTCGCCCCGGCCGGCGAGGCCTGGGAGCGCGCGGTGGCGGACTGGCGCGGCCTCGCCAGCGACGAGGGCGCCCGCTTCGACCGCGAGGTGCGGCTGCATTCGGACGAGATCGCGCCCATGGTCACCTGGGGCACCAGCCCGGAGGAGGCGCTGCCGGTGACCGCGCTGGTGCCCGACCCGGCGTCCGAGTCCGATCCGGCGCGCCGGGCGCAGGTGGAGCGCTCGCTCTCCTACATGGGCCTGGTGCCGGGACAGAAGCTGTCGGAGGTGACGGTCGACCGGATCTTCATCGGCAGCTGCACCAACAGCCGGATCGAGGATCTGCGCGCCGCCGCCGCCATCCTGCGCGGCCGACGCTCCGCCGTGCCCGGCATCGTCTCGCCCGGCTCGTCGGCCGTGAAGCGCATGGCGGAGGCCGAGGGGCTGGACCGGGTCTTCACCGCGGCCGGGCTGGAATGGCGCGACAGCGGCTGCTCCATGTGCGTCGGCATGAATGGCGACCTGGTGCCGGCGGGCGAGCGCTGCGCCAGCACCAGCAACCGCAACTTCCCCGGTCGCCAGGGCCCGAACGCCCGCACCCACCTGATGAGCCCGGCCATGGCCGCGGCGGCCGCCGTCACCGGCCGGCTGACCGACGTGCGCGGCCTCACGGTCGGGGAGGCGGCGTGATGGAGCCCTTCACGGTCCTGACCTCCCGCGCGGTGCCGCTGGACATCGCCAATGTCGACACCGACCAGCTGATCCCCGCGCGCTTCCTGAAGAAGCCGCGCAGCAGCGGCTACGACAATTACCTGCTCTACGATCTGCGCTTCGACGAGGCGGGCGCGCCCCGTCCCGACTTCGTGCTGAACCGGCCGGAGTATCGCGGGGCGAAGATCGTCGTGACGGGGCCGAACTTCGGCTGCGGCTCCTCGCGGGAAGGCGCGGTCTATGCGCTGGTGGACGCCGGCATCCGTTGCGTCATCGCCGCCAGCTTCGGCGACATCTTCTTCAACAACGCGCCGAAGAACGGGCTGCTGCCCGTGGTGCTGCCGCCCGACCAGGTGGCTGAGGTTCGCGCCGCCCTTGACGGCGCCTGCGCCGAGTTGACCGTCGACCTGCAGGCACAGGAGGTCCGCGGCCCCGGCTTCGCCTTCCGCTTCGACATCGACCCCTTCCGCCGCGAGGGCCTGCTGAAAGGCATCGACGAGATCGACCTGACGCTCCAGTACCGCGAGCGGATCGAGGCGTTCCGTGCGGACTACCTGGCGGAGCGGCCATGGGCGGGCGTGCGGGGGTGATGTTATCCCTCGCCCCTTGCGGGAGAGGGATGGGACCCATTGCGCATGCAATGGGAGGGTGAGGGGTCGGCGGGCGGCAGCCCGACGCTCTCCACCGCCGTTCCAGGATCGCCCGTCGAGAACGCCCGGCTGCGCCGGTCGACCCCTCATCCCCCCACGGCTTCGCCGCGGGCCCCACCCTTCTCCCTCAAGGGGGAGAAGGATAGCTCGCCGCACCCCCTAATATTCGCCGTCTCTAACCTACCCCCTGCGGCGTCGCTCCTTCGGAACGTCCGCCGCTCCCTCCGTGTTGCTCCGGCGAGACCCACGGGACAGAGGAGCGGCAGATGGCCGGGCAGGAGATCGAGGCGAGCGTGTCCGTCTGGATGGACGAGGTCCCGCCGACTCATACGGACCGGCCGATGCCGCATCCGGCGGAGCCGACGCACGAGTCGGACCTGGACATGCCCTCGGCCGCGGCCTTCGCGCCCTACAGCCTGGTGGACCAGGGCAAGCCGGCGGACGTGGTGGTGATCGGCGCCGGCATCGCCGGCATGACCACCGCCTACCTGCTGGCGCGCGAGGGGCGCAAGGTGCTGGTGGTGGACAAGGGCCCCGTCGGCGGCGGCATGACCGGCCGCACCACCGCCCATCTCGCCAACGCCTTCGACGACCGCTACTCGCTGCTGGAGGAGATGCACGACGTCAACGCGTCGCGGCTGGTGGCGGAGAGCCATACCGCCGCCATCGACACGATCGAGCGCATCGCGCGGGAGGAGGGGATCGACTGCGACTTCCGCCGGGTCGACGGCTACCTGTTCCTGGCGCCGGACTGCGAGCGCAAGATCCTGGAGGACGAGATCGCCGCCGCGCACCGCGCCGGGCTCACGGCTGTGACCATGGTGGAGGATTTCGCCCTGCCCGGCGGCCAGCGGGCGCCCGCGCTGCGCTTCCCGAACCAGGGCCAGTTCCATCCGCTGAAATATCTGCGCGGCCTCGCCGACGCCATCACGCGGCTGGGCGGCCACATCGTGACGGGGCACCTGGTGGAATCCGTCGAGGGCGGCGAGTACGCCACGCTGAAGATGGCCGACGGCCACACGCTGAAGGCGCTGGCCTGCGTGGTCGCCACCAACTCGCCCTTCATCGACAAGGTGCACATCCACACCAAGCAGGCGCCCTACCGCACCTATGTGGTGGGCTTGCGCATCCCGAAGGGCGCGGTGCAGCCGGCGCTCTGGTGGGACACGCTGGACGTCTACCACTATGTCCGCCTCGAGGCGTCGAACGACGGGTCGGGCGACGATGTGCTGATCGTCGGCGGCGAGGACCACAAGACCGGCGAGGCCCATGACATGGCCGAGCGGCTGGCGCGGCTGGAGGCCTGGGCGCGCGAGCGCTGGCCGCAGGCGGGCGAGCGGGTCTACGAATGGTCGGGGCAGGTGATGGAGCCCTATGACGGGCTGGGATTCATCGGCCGCGACCCGGCCAACACCGCCAATATCGTGATCGCCACGGGCGACAGCGGCATGGGCATGACCCACGGCACCATCGCCGGGCTGCTGCTGACCGACCTGCTGCAGGGGCGCGAGAATCCCTGGGCGGGCCTGTACGATCCCAGCCGCAAGATGCACCGCAACCTCAAGACCTACCTGAAGGAGAATCTCGACGTCGCCAAGGAGTTCGTGAAGGAGCATCTGGGCGGCGGCGAGGTGACCTCCGAGACGGCGATCCCCGTGGGCGCCGGCGGCGTGGTCAGCATGGGCGGGCAGAAGGTGGCGGTCTACAAGGCGCCGGACGGCACGGTCAGCCGCGTCTCCGCCGTCTGCACCCATCTCGGCTGCATCGTGCACTGGAACGAGATGGAGACCTGCTGGGACTGCCCCTGCCACGGCTCGCATTTCGGCACCGACGGCTCGGTCCTCTGCGGCCCGGCCAGCGCGCCGCTGAAGCCGGTCCAGCCGGGGGAATAAGGGGGCAGTCCGTTCATCCAACCCACAACCCGTCACCCCGGCGCAGGCCGGGGCCCAGGGGTTGCAGCGGGATGCGATGGATGCAGAACTTCCAGTTTGCACCGTTCGCGGCGCAGTTGGAGCTGGGGCGGCTTCATCGATGGCCCATGGCTGCAACCCCTGGGTCCCGGCCTGCGCCGGGATGACGGGTAGAGGTTTGGATCGACCTCACAGCCTCCGACCCTCCCAACCCGCCCTTGAACCGGCACCGGGCGGCGGCTAGGGTCCGGGCGCTCCCCCTGCAGGAACGCCCCATGCTCCGCCGCCTGGTCCTCGGTCTCCTGGTCGCCCTGCCGCTGCCCGCCCTCGCCGACACGCTGCCGCCGCAGCGGGCGGAGTACCGGGCCGCGGCCACGCTCAGCGTCAATGGCGAGGAGGTGCGCGGCACCGTCGCGCACGCCCGGGGCATGGAGCGGCGGGAGACCGTCCAGGACGGGCTGCGCAGCGTGCTGATCGTGCGCCCGGAGCAGGGCGAGGCCTTCGTGCTGCAGCCCGAGTCGGGTGCGGCGATGCGGCTGGATTCCGGCGACCCGGAGGCGGCGCCCGATCTCGCCGCGCTGCAGCGGCTGCCGGCCGTGGCGGAAGGCAAGGAGAAGGTCGCCGGCCTCGACACGACCCGCTACCGCGTCTCCGGCGGCAACGAGGAGGGTGGCTTCGACGGCATGGTCTGGGCGACTTCCGACGGCATCTACGCCAGGGTCGAGGGCGCCGCCACCGACGGCGGCGAGCCGGTGCGCCTGCGCATGGAGCTGGCCGAGGTGAAGCGCGGCGCCCAGGACCCCACGCTGTTCGAGCTGCCGCCCGGCACCAGCCTCATGAGCTTCGACCCCATCCCCGGCCGCATCCCCGAGGTCTTCCGGGGCGGCGGCAAGGACTGAGGCCTCCACGCGGCTACCCCTTTATTTTCAACGGCGAAGCGGCGATAGTGGCGCATGCCTGACGGGATGAAGCGAACGCCTGCCGCCCTTGCCGCCGCGACCGCCGCAATGGCGGTGCTGCTGTGCGCCGCGCGCCCGGCCGCCGCCGCCGATCCCGCGCCCCCCGCGAAGGCGGAGACGCTGACCATCGGCGTCAACGACTTCCCCGGCACCTGGAACCCCAATACCGAGGCGCAGGGCATCAAGGCCTACATCGCCTGGATGGCCTACCGCCCGCTGACCTACTACGACGCCGACTGGAACCTCGCCTGCGGGCTCTGCACCGAGCTGCCCTCGCGGGAGAAGGGGACGGCCTGGCCGGAGAAGCTGCCGGACGGGCGCACCGGCGTGGCGCTGAAATACACCCTGAACCCCAAGGCGGTCTGGGGCGACGGCACGCCGGTGACGACCAGGGACGTGCTGTTCACCTGGCGGGTCGGCCGGCACGACGACACCGGCTTCGCCAACCAGTACCTGTTCTCGGACGACATCCGCGACATCGAGGCTGTGGACGACAAGACCTTCATCGTCCGCCGGTCGCGCTATGTCTGCAGCTACGCCGAGCTGAACGACTTCCTGCTGCTGCCCTCGCACCTGGAGCGCGAGGCGTTCGAGAAGGACCCGTCCGGCTACAAGGTCCACAGCCGCTACGAGTCCGACACCACCAATCCCGGCCTGTGGATGGGCCCCTACCGGGTGGCGAAGGTGGAGCCCGGCGCCTCCGTGATCCTGGAGCGCAACCCGCGCTGGTACGGCAAGCGCCCGCATTTCGACCGGATCGTGGTGCGCTCGCTGGAGCAGTCGGCGGCGCTGGAGCAGGCGATGCTGGCGGGCGACGTGGACTATGTCGCCGGCGAGTACGGCTTCAGCGTCCACCAGGCCTCGCAGCTGGAGAAGCACCACGGCCACAAGTTCGACGTGGTCTGGAAGCAGGGGCTGAGCTACCGGCACCTGGACGTGAACCACGACAATCCGGCGCTGCGCGACGTGCGGGTGCGCCGGGCGCTGCTGATGGCGATCAACCGCGACCTGATCAACGACCGGCTCTATTACGGCCGCAACGTCATGGCGCACGGCTTCGTGAACCCGCTGGACTCGGTGTACGAGGCCGACGTGCCCCAGTACCCCTTCAACCCCGCGGCGGCCGGCAAGCTGCTGGACGAGGCCGGCTGGATCCTGGGCCAGGACGGGGTCCGCCGCAACGCCGCCGGCAAGCCGCTGTCGGTGGAGCTGGTGGCCGTCTCCGGCGACCGCACCATCGACCTTGAGCTGCAGATCATCCGCGACGCCTGGCGCCGCGTCGGCGTGTCGACCGAGACGCGCACCGCCATCGCCCGGGTCATGTTCGGCGACCTGCTGACCGAGCGGAAGTTCACCGGCCTGGCGCTGTTCTCCTGGGTCGCCACGCCGCTGGCGGTGCCGCGCACGACGCTGCATTCCGACGCCGTGCCGACGGCCGACAATGGCTGGGCCGGGCAGAACTTCCTGGGCTACCGCGACCCGAAGATGGACGCGCTGATCGAGCGCACCGAGAGCCAGTGCGAGCCCAAGGGCAGCCGCCAGGCCTGGGGCGAGCTGCAGCGCTACTACGCCGAGCAGCTGCCGGCGCTGCCCATCTTCTTCCAGTCCGACGCCTTCTTCTTCCCCCGCTGGCTGAAGGGCGTGACCCCGACCGGCCACCAGTTCGACAGCACCATCGCGGTGGAGGACTGGCACCGGGCCGAACCGGAACCGTCCGGCCGCTGATTTTGCAAAGAGACGCCCCATGAACCGCCGCATCCTCGCCGCCGCCCTTCTCCTGTCCTGCTGCGCCGCGCCGGTGCTGGCGCAGCTGCAGCCGCCGCCGGGCGGGCAGGTGGGCGGCGCCCTGCTGGACAGCCAGAAGCAGTACATCGCCGACTACAAGCGCCAGCCCGGCGTGATCGCGCTGCCCAGCGGCGTCGTCTACAAGGTGCTGCGCCCCGGCAAGGGCGTGCCGCCCAACGCCCGCCTGTTCGACGAGGTGCGGGTGCATTACGAGGGCAAGCTGATCGACGGCACCGTCTTCGACAGCTCCTACCGCCGCGACGAGGCCTCGCTGTTCCGCTTGGACAAGCTGGTCCGCGGCTGGCAGGAGGTCATCCCGCTGATGAAGATCGGCGAGAAGGTCGAGATGGTCGTGCCGGCCGAGATGGGCTACGGCGCCAAGGGCAAGGGCACGGTCCCGCCCGGCGCCACCATGGTCTTCACCATGGAGCTGTTCGAGGTCGTGCCCGGCACGCCCGGCCGCTGAGGGCGGCTACCTCCAACGGGGTTTGACATCCGGCCGGCGATCCGTATAGTGCCGGCCTTCACTCCCGGGAAGGCGGGCGTGCGTGTCATTGCGCGCGCCCCGTCCACGGCGGAAAGGGACCCTTTCCGAGCGGCGGAACTACCGGGACAACACGGCCGCGCAAAGCGGCGCCATGGAGTAGGCAATGAGCAAGCGTCAAGAGTCCAAGTACAAGATCGACCGCCGCCTCGGCGTGAACCTCTGGGGCCGGTCCAAGTCCCCGGTGAACCGCCGCGAGTACGGCCCCGGCCAGCACGGCCAGCGCCGCAAGAAGCCCTCGGACTTCGGCCTGCAGCTGATGGCCAAGCAGAAGCTGAAGGGCTACTACGCCAATATCGGCGAGCGCCAGTTCCGCCGCCTGTACGACGAGGCCGTGCGCCGCAAGGGTGATTCGGGCGAGAACCTGATCCAGCTGCTGGAGCGCCGCCTGGACGCGGTGGTCTACCGCATGAAGTTCGCGCCGACCCCGTTCGCCTCGCGCCAGATCATCAACCATGGCCACATCCTGGTGAACGGCAAGCGCGTCAACATCCCGAGCTACATGGTCAAGGACGGCGACACCATCGAGGTCCGCCAGAAGGCCAAGCAGTTCGCGCTGATCCTGGAGTCGGTCTCCTCCAACGAGCGTGACATCCCGGAGTACGTGCAGGTCGACACCGGCGCCCTGAAGGGCACCTACGTGCGCGCGCCGAACCTGGCCGACGTGCCGTACCCGACCACGATGGAGCCGAACCTGGTCATCGAGTACTACTCGCGCTGACCGGTCGCCCCACCGCGACGGAAAAGGCCGCACCCCCGGGTGCGGCCTTTTTTCTTGCCCGGGCGCCTGAACCTCAGGCGGGCTTGGCGGTCCCCGCCGTCCGCCAGGGCGTGCCGGGCGCGCGGACGTAGGTGGCGACGACATGCCGCCAGGGGATCAGCGGCATCAGGATGGCGATGACGGCGCAGTCGGCGACCGTCGCCATCATGCGGTCGTCCAGCGAACCGTCGAGCCAGCGCGGCAGCGCGACCAGCCCCAGCCAGATCGCCTTCCAGGCGAACTCGAACAGCAGGATGGGCAGCATCCGCAGCGGGTAGCGCAGCCCCAGCAGCGCCATCAGGGACAGGCCGCCCAGCATCGCGGCGACCACGCTGCCCATGACCGGCCAGTCCGCGGGCTGGTCGAGCAGGCGCGGCCAGATGGTCAGGGCCAGGCCGCCGCCCAGGATGAGATAGGCCGCCCGCAGGGCGTAGAGCCGGGTCATCGAAAGTTCAGTCATGGGGCGCGTTCCTCCGGTGTTGCGGGGCGCGGTCTTCGCCGCCATCCCCTGGTTCGTCCTCCGCCGGGCCGGCATCGCCCTGGCCCGGCGCGTATTCCAGCAGGTCCCCGGGCTGGCACTGCAGCGCCTCGCAGATCGCCTCCAGCGTGGAGAAGCGGATCGCCCGCGCCTTGCCGGTCTTCAGGATCGACAGGTTGGCGAGGGTGATGTCGACCCGCGCCGCCAGCTCGGTCAGCGTCATGCGCCGGCGGTAGAGCATCTCGTCCAGGCGCACCAGGATGGCCATCAGACCGTGCCCTCCAGATCCTCGCGCATGCGGGCGCCCTGGGCGAAGACGCGGGCCAGGACGAAGAGCAGCAGCACGGCCAGCCAGCCGGTGAAGGAGAAGTGCCAGTCGATCCGGTGCCCGTCCCCGGAGCCGCCGACGGCGGCGGCGATGGCGACCAGCCCCAGCAACTGCAGCCCCAGCATCGCCCAGGCCATGCCGCCAAGCCGCGCCGCGTTCTCCGCCACGAACGGGTCGCCGTCGCGCACCGTGTCCACGATGGCGATGAGCCGCGTCAGGATCAGGTGCGACAGCGGCACCGAGGCGAGCCCGACCAGAATCAATACCCGCAGCGCCGCCAGGACCGGCGCCGGCAGGCCCGGAGTCCCGCCCATCAGCGAGCCGAAGAACTCCGGCGCCCCGAGACTGGTCGCCAGCAGGGTGAGAAGGAATAGGGCGAAGACCCCGTTGCCGACGACCAGCGCCTTGAGCGCGATGCGGAACCAGCTCAGCAGCCCTGATGATCGTGTCATGCCCGGATTCTCCCCCGTCTTCGGTTCTCCATATTGAATATCAATAACAGCCGTATCGCATTTCGGCAAGATCGCTTATTGATTTTCGATATAGCGGTGGGACGAGCCGACCGACGGCGCGGTGATGGGGCGGCGTCGGGAAAGGCCGCACCGCGGACGCGGCCTTTCCATTCCCCCTGGCTGTGCTACCTCTTCCGGAGCTGCGATGCGGGGAGGGGGCCTTGGACAATCTGGCGCACAGCCTGGCCGGGGCCGTCATCGGCGAGACCGGCCTGAAGCGGAAGACGGGCCTGGGCATGGCGACGCTGATCGTCGCCGCCAACCTGCCCGACATCGACGTCGTCGGCCTGGCCTTCGGGGAGAACCTCGCCTTCCGCCGCGGCTGGTCGCACGGGCCGCTCGGCCTGTTGCTGCTGCCGCCGTTACTGGCAGGGCTGATGGCGGGGCTGGACCGCTGGCAAGCACGCCGGGGCACACGGCCGCCCGACCGGCTGAGGGTGCATCTCGGCTGGCTGCTGGCGCTGGCCTATGTCGGCGCGCTGTCGCACCCGGCGCTCGACCTGCTGAACACCTACGGCGTGCGCTGCCTGGCGCCCTTCTCGGACCGCTGGTTCTACGGCGACACGCTGTTCATCATGGACGCCTGGATGTGGAGCGTCCCGGCGCTGGGCGTCTGGCTGGCGCGGCGGAAATGGAAGAGGGCCGCGCCGAACCCGGGCCGGCCGGCCCTGGCCGCCATCCTGCTGACCTGCGGCTACATCGGCGCCATGGCGGCGGCCAGCGCCGTCGCCGAGGACCTCACCCGCCGTGAAGCGGAGCGGCAGGGGCTGGAGGTGCGCGAGGTCGTCGCCAATCCGGTGCCGCTGGACGTCACCCGCCGCCGCATGGTGGTCGCCACCGGCGGGTCCTACGGCTTCGGCGAGGTGCGCTGGCGACCGCTGCCCGAAGTGACGCTGTCGCCCGAGCTGATGCCCAGCAACATGGACGATCCGCGACTGGCCTCGCTGGTGAGGCGCAAGGAGGTGGCGGACTATCTGTTCTGGTCGCGCCTGCCCTTCGCCCGCTTCGAGGCGGACGGGCAGGGGACGGTGCTGTTCCTGGGCGACGCGCGCTACATGGGCACGCCGGCCGAAGGGCATTTGTCCGTCCGCACCCGCCTGCCACCGGCGGAGTGAGGCTTTTCCCTTTGACGAGCGGCCGGAACGTGCCCACCTTTCTTATGTCCACACCAGGAGTGCGGTCATGCAGCGGGTCACGGGCCTCGGCGGGATCTTCTTCAAGGTGCGCGACATGGCGGCCATGGTCGCCTGGTACCGCGACAATCTGGGCATCGACATCGACGAGGGCTGGAACGGCCACGCCTTCCGCTGGGCCGAGGGCGTCCGGCCCGGCCGCCCGGGCATGACCGTCTGGAGCCTGTTCACCCAGGACAGCGCCTATTTCGACCCGTCCACCGCCCCCTTCATGGTG
The DNA here is from genome assembly GCA_035626475.1 of Azospirillaceae bacterium. GTDB lineage: Bacteria > Pseudomonadota > Alphaproteobacteria > Azospirillales > Azospirillaceae > DASPKT01. The sequence continues at coordinate 20,003 of DASPNP010000051.1, read as the reverse complement.
AATTACCGCGTCGACGACCTCGACGCCATGCTGGCCCAGCTGCGCGCCAATGGCGCCGCCGTGGACGAGCGGGTGGAGGAGGGGGAGTATGGCCGCTTCGGCTGGGTCATGGACCCCGAGGGCAACCGGCTGGAGCTGTGGCAGCCGCCGCAGGGCAGCTGACCGTTCCTGCGGCCGCTGAGTGTTTGCACTGGCGCATCCGCAGGAACTAAGGTGCCCGCTTTCCTGGCTTCTTCATCTCCCACGGCCGGTGGCATGCGGTTTCTGACGGGCGTCCTGTTCCTCCTCTCCTGCCTGATGGCCCTTCCGGCCGGGGCGGTGCCGCTTCAGATCCTGGTCGTGCGCGCCGGACAGATGGAGGAGCCGCTGCGGTTGCCCGGCGCGCCGGCCGATGGGGTGCGGCTCCGCGACCTGTTCGCCCGGGCTGCGGCGGAGTCACGGCTGGACCTGGAGATCGTCGACCTGGTGCCCTTCCAGCGCGCGCTGAAGACGCTGGAGAGCACGGAGGCCGTGGCCTGCGTGCCGACGCTGGTCCGCCTGCCCGAACGCGAGCGCTTCGTCCGTTTCTCCGCCCCGGTGATCCCGGCGGAGCAGCTGGCGGTCATCCACCGCAAGGGTGACCCGAGCTTCGCCCGCTACCGCAGCTTCGATGAGCTGCTGGCCGACCGCGGCCAAGTGCTGGCCTGGCGGTCGAAGATGAGCTACGGCCGGGAGCTGCAGCGCCGTTTCGACGCCTTCAAGCCGGTGACCGAGGATGTGGTCTCGCCCAGCATCCGCCTCTACGACATCGTCGCCGGCGGCCGCGCCTCCTACGCGCTGGGCCCGGCCAGCCGCTGGCAGGACTTGGTTCGCCAGGAGGCCGGCAACAAGAGCGAACTCACCGTGCTGAGCCTGCCGGATACGCCCGACATCGAGGCCCAGCATGTCGGCTGCAGCCTGGCGACGCCCCCCGCCTTCCTGGAGGCCCTGGACCGGATGCTGACGCCCAAGGGCTGAGGCTGCGACATCTCTGGTGCGCTGCGGAATCGGGTTGATCCCTTGCGCCGCTCGGGTCATTGTCGCAACGACATTGCGCCAGTGATCCTGAAAATGACCGAAACGAACCGCGTCTTTCTCTACGACACCACGCTGCGCGACGGCGCGCAGACCCAGGGGGTGGATTTCACCGCCGCCGACAAGGCCGCCATGGCCCGGGCGCTGGACGAGCTCGGCATCGATTATGTCGAGGGCGGCTGGCCCGGCGCCAACCCCACCGACGACGCCTTCTTCGCCGACCCGCCGCGGCTCTGCCGCGCCCGCCTGACCGCCTTCGGCATGACCCGCCGCCCCGGCCGCAGCGCCGCCAACGACCCCGGCCTGTCGGCGCTGTTCAACACCGGCGCGCCGGCGGTGTGCCTGGTGGGCAAGAGCTGGGACTTCCATGTCGACGTGGCGCTGGGCATCCCGCGCGCGGAGAACCTGGAGCTGATCCGCGACAGCATCCATGAGGCCGCCCGGCGCGGCCGCGAGCCGCTGTTCGACGCCGAGCATTTCTTCGACGGCTACAAGGCCAACCCGGACTTCGCGCTCGCCTGCGCCAAGGCCGCCTTTGATGCCGGCGCCCGCTGGGTGGTGCTGTGCGACACCAACGGCGGCACCCTGCCGCACGAGATCGAGGCGATCGTCGGGGAGGTCGCCCGGCACATCCCCGGCAGCCATCTCGGCATCCATTGCCACAACGACACGGAGAACGCCGTCGCCAACAGCCTGGCGGCGGTGCGCGCCGGTGCCCGCATGGTGCAGGGCACGCTGAACGGGCTGGGGGAGCGCTGCGGCAACGCCAATTTGATCTCGCTGATCCCGACGCTGACGCTGAAGATGGGCTACGCCACCGGCGTCTCGGCCGACGGGATGCGGCGCCTGGTGCACATCTCCCGCCTGCTGGACGAGCGGCTGAACCGCACGCCCAACCGGCACGCGGCGTACGTGGGCGAGAACGCCTTCGCCCACAAGGGCGGGCTCCACGTCTCGGCCGTCGAGAAGGACCCGACCTCCTACGAGCATCTGGCGCCGGAGACCGTGGGCAATGCGCGCCGCATCCTGGTCAGCGACCAGGCCGGGCGCAGCAACATCCTGGCGCGTTTCCGCGAGATCGGGCTGGAGATCCGCGCCGACGACCCGCGCGTCGGCACTCTGGTCGAGGAGGTGAAGCGGCGGGAGTACGAGGGCTACGCCTATGACGGCGCCGAGGCCAGCTTCGAGCTGATGGCGCGGCGCGCCCTGGGCGAGGTGCCGGACTATTTCCGCCTGAGCAGCTTCCGCGTCATCGACGAGCGGCGCTGGAACGCCCGGGGCGACCTGGTCACCCTGTCGGAGGCCACCATCAAGGTAGAGGTGGACGGCACGCCGCTCATGACCGTGGCCGAGGGCAACGGCCCGGTGAACGCGCTGGACACGGCGCTGCGCAAGGCGCTGATCCCGCTCTACCCGCACCTGGACGGGATGCGGCTCGTGGACTACAAGGTGCGCATCCTCACCCCCGACGACGGCACCAAGGCCGTGACGCGGGTGATGATCGAAACCCAGGCGCGGGACGGCCGGCGCTGGTCGACGGTGGGCGTCTCGGCCAACGTGATCGACGCCAGCTTCAACGCGCTGAACGACAGCATCACCTATTGCCTGTTCACGGCGGGGGCATCGGCGGAAGCGCGCGCGCCCGCCGCCTGAGCGGGCCCACGCGGAGAGCGGCGTTGAGCGGTACCAACAAGCGGGAACTGGCCAAGTTCGAGGCGGATGGGGCGGGCCCCGCCATCATCCTGGTGGAGCCGCAGCTGGGCGAGAATATCGGCGCCTGCGCCCGGGCCATGCTGAACTGCGGCCTGACCGATTTGCGCATCGTCAACCCGCGCGACGGCTGGCCGAACGAGAAGGCCGTCTCGGCCTCGGCCGGCGCCACCGTGGTGCTGGACCGCGCCCGGGTGTTCGAGAGCGTGCCCGACGCCATCGCGGATCTGCACAAGGTCTACGCCACCTGCCCGCGCAAGCGCGACATGGTGAAGGTGACGCTGAACGCCCGCTCGGCCGCCAAGGAGATCCGCGCCCATTGGGAGGGCGGCCGCAATGTCGGCATCCTGTTCGGGCCGGAGCGCACCGGCCTGTTCAACGACGACATCGCGCTCGCCGAGCGCGTCATCGCCATCCCGCTGAACCCCGGCTTCTCCAGCCTGAACCTCGCCCAGGCCGTGCTGGTGGTGGGCTACGAGTGGTTCCAGACCCGCGACGACCTGCCCCCCGACGAGACCCTCTTCACCGGCAACAGCCGCCCCGCCACATCAGGCGAGATGCAGAACCTCTTCGACCATCTGGAAGGCGAGCTGGACCAGACCGGCTTCTACACCAGCGAGGAGAAGCGCCCGTCGATGGTGCGCAACGTGCGGAACACGCTCCACCGCGCCCACATGACCGAGCAGGAGGTGCGCACCTTCCACGGGATCATCGCGGCGCTGGTGGGGAGGAAGAAGCAGAGGGGGTAAGATCCTATTCCTACTACGGGCTGATGAATCACAAGTCCGGAGTGTCAGCCAACCCGATAGCTTATGGGGATTTTAACGGAGCGCTCGCAACGATTGACGTACCGCCAGCGCTCCTATTAAATCTCGTTTAGCTATTCGGAAATGAGAACTCCGATACGCGAAACCGTTTGCGGAATGAATCAACTATGCTCGAAAATTGGAAAATAGATAACTTCAAATCTGTTGGGCAGGCCGTGTCGTTAGACCTCGCGCCAATCACAATGTTTGTTGGCGCCAATTCCAGTGGAAAAAGCACCATTATACAAAGCATACTGCTGATGAAGCAAACCCTTCAATATGCCCCAAATGATCGACCAATTGCACTTAATGGCCCTTTGCTAAAGCTTGGTAGTTTTAGTGACGTCAAGAACGCACTGTCAGTGACTAACGATTTCGGGATTTCCTTTTCAGTTGTCGCAGATGATCAAAACCAATTCCCATACATACTTGCGGATAGTCTTACTGAGGGGCCTTCCCTAAGTCATTTCGGAAGATCTATTCGTAAAGTCATGTGTAACTTAAGGTTCGATATCCCTGACTCGCAAATTGCAGATGAGCTAACGCTACTCCAGCCGCTTCTTTTGTCCTCAACCTTGGAAGTAGTTGCCAACAAAGCAGAGTCTTCTGAAGAGATCAGTAATCTTTCCGTCCGGAGATCTAACCGGTCGCCCGAAACTAAGCTTCGTGGACTTGATGTTAATGATTCCAGAGCATTGAGGTTTGTGAGTTCATTGGCGTATGACGTCAAAAATATCGACCAGAAAACTAGATCCCAGGTTATTGAAAATAGACCGGATGGTGAAGTTGTTGGTGCTGTAATGCGGCATTTTGTCCCTCTGAGCATTGCTGTGAAGTTTGATGTAGCTAAGCAGAGAGCACGGGAGATTGCAGATGTCATATGTGAGCGTCAGCCGCTTTGGCGACTTTCTGCCGAAGTTCAGCAATTTGAGCTTCCTGAGAGCTTAGTCGACATTTTAGAGAAGTGGATTGAGGAGAACTCGAACCAAGCTTACACACAGCAGTTTCTTTTTTCTGATCGAGTGAAAAAGAAATGGACTTTAAACGAGATGGTCGAAAAAATTCGGTATTTTCAGCGACGGCGCCTTCCGCACGTTTCTAACAATAAGCATCCGTTGCCTGAAACTAGCTCAGTTGCAGGTATTCAGAATCTCCATCCAATTATTGAAGGCGAGTTGCTTCATATTCTTGAAAGGAAGAACTCTGTCGATTTTGGTCGCGCGCCTGCTATTCTTGACGCCTCCGTTTATATAAGGGAATATTTTTCTCGATATGTCCGCTACCTTGGACCCTTACGAGACGAGCCGAAGCCGCTCTATCCCCTAGAAGCCCTCGCTAATCCTACCGACGTTGGATATAGGGGCGAGCATACCGCTGCTGTGCTCGACCTACATAAACACAGAACGATATCGTATATACCGGCAAAAAGTTTTCGTGAGAAAGACGTTCGTATAGAGCCTGTGAACACTAGCCTATTAAAGGCGGTAGTGGATTGGCTCTCTTATATGGGCGTGGTTGATGCTGTTTCGACCGGGGATAAAGGCAAGTTCGGACATGAACTTCAGGTTAGAACTCCAGGAGTTGAAAAATATCATGACCTTACGAACGTTGGAGTTGGTGTAAGTCAGGTTCTTCCAATAGTTGTGATGGCCCTCATCGCCCCCGTCGGGTCGCTCCTGATCTTTGAGCAACCTGAACTACATCTACATCCGCGAGTTCAGACTAGACTTGCAGACTTTTTCATATCTATAGCTAAGCATGGTAAGCAGTGTATCCTCGAAACGCATAGCGAATATTTGATATATCGTCTCAGAAGACGCGTTGCCGAGTCTCATGGGGATGACTTTTCAAAGCTCTCGAAACTCTATTTTGTTGAGCGCTTACATGGGGAGACTACCGCTCGTCCTGTTGAGATCAATAAATATGGAGCAATTATCGATTGGCCAGAAGATTTCTTCGATCAGTCTCAGGATGAAGCAGAACGAATATTGCTGGCTGCTTCTCAGAAGAAGAGCCAAGAGCGCAAGGCCGAGAGAAAATAGAACATGCGTAATATCATCATAGTTGATCCTGCTTTATGTGCTGTGCCGTCGGTGGTATCGGAAAAAGACGATGTTATCCAAATCGTATTAACACTGCGTGAGCTGAGTAAAATGGCGCGTGTAGATCGTGGGGCCTGCGTCTACTGCATTGAAAATTTGCCTTCTGTGCTCGCAAGTGCAAATTATTTTCCTCTCTCTGATAGTATCAAAGAGATGCTGGATCACTATGACTTGAGTGCAGTTTACACAGTTGAGGAGATTCGAAGGACGGTAATTAGTATCATGGAGCGAGCCTCGGCTATAGAAGTTCTTAGCGAAGTGGATTTTTTAATTCCATATGGATCTTCTATAGTCCCAAGAGAGGTGGATATTCCCGGATCTGCTGTGCTTTCCGAGGCCCTTCATGTGCTGTTTGCGCACGCTGGCATCATGATTAACAGGCGTGGAGTGCCAATTGGTCTTGTTTCTGCCGCTATGAACTTTGGCGCTAAGGACCTTGAATCCGTAGGATTTAAAGGACTCGCAACAGATATTCAACCGCCACTCCCAGAGAACGAAGTCGAGCTAGATTTTTCCCTCCCGATATTTCGGTCAATTGATGGCCTGCTTCGTAGTACGTCGCCGAGTGACATCTGGAATGTTGCCAATGCACAGGCTGAAGTTGCTGAGGCAATTAAGTTGTTAGCGTTTCAGATACTGCTAGGAGCTAACCCAAAAGCCTGCATAGAAGATGTTCCGGAGTTTAGCATCGGAGATGATTTTTTCGGCTCGTTGGTGACCTGGGGATGCGGGCCAAGTGGAAAATTCTCCAACTGTACTCTTGAGGTGTGCGCGCGTGTGCTTATTGGGTTGCCAAAGTACGAAGTGAAGAAGTTCCTTGCGCGCGTTAGTGCCAAGGGACAGGGGTTGGTGCACAAAAAGCGAACTAAAGATGGAGCACTTGCCTTCCGGACCCATGTTTCTAAAGATCATGAAGCATTGCGTCTCATGTTCTGGAGGAACAAAGATAATCACATCGAGTTCGCTAACGTCGGTTCGAAGAAAGAGTTGGTGATCGCTGAGTAGATTTGTTATTTTAACGCAGAATATCCATTACATCTATGGTCTATATGTTTTGGTGAGGGTTCTTTGCCAAGGACGTGTACAATGTCTTCGGCACCGCCAAGCATATGGCTATCAGAGGCGTCGGAGAGGGCGCCCGGATCGTCCTCCACGACGTGACCGTGGGCGATGAGAAGATCGACGACTTCGCTGAGTTCATGACGATGCTGCAGGACAGGCGCATCGGCTTCTACGCGGACGGTTCCTACACCAACATAACGTTCGGCGACAACGCCGCCGGCCTGCGGAACATTTCATTCAACAACACCGGCTTCTCCGTCTCCAGCATCGCCGCGCTCAACCCGTCGGAGTGGGGCTTCGTCTGAGAGGGAACGGGGGCGGCGCCCGGCCGCCCCTCACTTCCGCAGCAGGAACTCCCGCCCCACCTTCACCCGCTTGACCCCGCCATACTCGACGATGTCGGCGGTGGCGTAGGTCTCGGACCAGGCGTCGGGGAGGTAGCTGCCGGTGCCGATGACGTCGATGGGGGCCTGGGCGTCGGCCATCAGGCGGCATTTGGCGGGGTTGAAGCCGCTGGAGGCGACGATCCTCACGCGGGGGAATCCCGCCTCGTCCAGCCGCTCGCGCATCCAGTGGATGGCGGCCGCCGAGACGCCGGGGCCGATCAGGTAGCGCAGCTCGGTCTCGTCGCGGTAGCCGCGGATGCAGGCGGGGGCGTGGCGCTCCAGCACGGCGTAGCTGCCGGGCGGGTCCAGCCCCTCGACGAAGCGGCCGCCGGGCGTGTCGAGGCGCACCGACAGGCCGCCGCTCGAGGCCAGCTCGGGGAAGCGGCGGCAGACATCCAGGCTGTCGCTGACCTCGCGGCCGAAATAGTCGACCAGCACCGTCATGGGCTCCAGCGGGAAGGTCTCGCGGTACATCTCGGCCGCGCGCACGGTGGAGCCGGCGTAGCCGATCAGCGCGTGCGGCATGGTGCCCCGGCCGCGCTCCTGTCCGAAGTAATGGGCGGTGCCGTCGGTGGCGTTGCCGACGAAGCCGACCGCGCCGGCCTTGCGCTTCGCGCGCTCCGACCCGACCGAGGCGGCGTAGGCCATGATCTCCGCCATCTCGGTCCCGGCGCAGTGGCGCGCGTCCATGGCGAGGAAGGCGACCTTGGGCAGGCCCGCCGCCATGATGAAGGCGTTGTGCGCGGCGACGCAGGCCGGGCCCAGCTTCATCAGGAAGATGGTCTCCAGTTCCACCAGCTGCGAGAAGGGGCCTGAGATCCACATCATCGGCTCGCCGGCCCCGACCCACTGCCCCTCGCGGAACTTCTGCTCGATCTCCGGCTCGAAGCCGCGCGCGGCGCAGACCGACCGCAGCCAGTCCAGCGCCAGGCGCGGCGCGAAGACGACGGGGCGCCGCATGAAGGCGGCGTAGGTGACGCGGACATCGCCGTGGCGCTCGACGATGGCGCGGGTGCGCTTGAAGTAGACGTCGGTCCAGTCGCCCACCTGCTCGGGGCCGGGAGGGGTGGTGCGCGTATCGGCCATGCTCGTGTCCCCTGGTCCGTGCCCGGGCGCCGCCGGGCCTTCTGTTCTCAACGGCCGACAGCCTGGACCGGCGCGGGCGGCGCGGTCAACGGTGGGAAACGGTGGTGGGGGGGAGAGTGGGGCTACGGGTGGTAGTTCCCACACCGTCATCCCCGCGGAGGCGGGAACCCAGGTAATGAGCTTGCTACCCGCCGGCATTGTCAGTGCAAAGGGGCACGTCGCGCTCCCATCGGACTGCTCCGGTGCCGAGGGAATGCCTGGGTCCCCGCCTAGGCGCTGCGCGCCAGCTTCGCAAACGCGGGGATGACGGGTCGTGGGGCGAAGGGAGGATTGCTTTATCGCCCCTGCGGCTCTCCCTTTTCGCCCCGCTCGCGCCATTGGCGGGCGGCGGCCTTGGCGCGCACCTCGGGCGGGGCGGCCTCGTAGGCCTGCAGCACCACCTCGTGCAGCCGGCGCTGGCCCTCGGCGGTGACGGTCCGCAGCCGCTCCAGCGCGGCCCCGGCGGCGGCGCGGTCGAAGGGCTCGGCGGCCAGGGCCGTGCCGACGGCGCGGCGCGCCTCCTGCACTTCCGAGCGGTGGGCCTGCGCCTCCTCCCGGCGGCCCTCCAGCGCCTCGCGCATGTAGGGGCGCATCTCCTCCGGCGCCGACGCCACGAAGCGCTCCACGAAGTCCCGGGGGCGCTTGCCCTGCGGCCGGTCCCCGCCCTGCCGCAGGACGGCATGCTCGCCCTTCATGCCGTGCGGACCCTGCAGCCACCGGCCCAGGATCATGCCGCCGACCAGCAGGTTGAGGGCGACCGACAGCGTCAGCAGCGCCGCCAGGATCTTGACGGTGCGGCTCATGGCCCGGTCTCCGCGGTGATGTCGCCGACCACCAGGCCGGCCAGGTAGGAGGACTCATCGGAGGCCGGCTCGGCGGCGGCAAGCTTGGCATCGTCGTCGACCGGCAGGGGCGAGAGGCCGTTGGCGCCCATGACCACGCCCAGCAGCAGCGCCGCCGTGGCGGTGGCCAGCCCGGCCGTCCATTGCCGCCAGGCGCCGCGCACGGCATCGGCCAGCCGCAGGCCGGGTGAGGCCGGGCGGGCGGGCAGGGGATGGTCGAGCGGGATGTCCAGCACGGCGCGCCGCAGCCGGTCGGAGGCGAGGATCATGGGCAGCGAGGCGAGGTCGTTCTCCAGCCGCAGCGCCGCGCGGTGCCGCGCCTGCGCCTCGCTTGACGCCGCCAGCAGCGCCTCGGCCGCCTGCCGGTCGGCGCGGGGCCAGCCTGTAATGTCGGGGCCATGGCGGTCGAGCAATTCCTGGAACTGGTCGGGGCTCATCCGCGCGGGCCTCCCTTGCCCTTGGTCGTGGTGGTGGGACCGCCCTCAGGCGCGAAGGCGGCAAGGCTGGCGCGCAGGGCCTTGCGGGCCCGCACCAGCAGGGTTTCCAGCGCGCCGACGCTGACGTCCATCGCCCGCGCCGCCTCGGCGTTGCTGAGGCCGGAATCGTAGCACAGCGATACGGCGGCGCGCTGTCGCTCCGGCAGCGCCTCCACCGCGCGGGCGACGGCGCCGGCGGCCTCGCGCCTGGCGATGCCGTCGACCGCGTCCGGCCGATCGTCGGCGGGATCGCCGGCGGCCTCCAGCGCTTCCGTACGGGGCTTGCGGCGCCGGTCCAGGCAGAGATTGACGGTCACCCGGTAGAACCATGTGCCGAAGCGGGCCGTGCCGGGACGGTAGGCGGCGGCGTTGCGCCAGAGCCGGAGGAAGGCCTCCTGCGCCACGTCCTCCGCCTCCGCCCGGTCGCCCAGGATGCGCGCCGCCACCGTGACGGTGCGGTCGAGATGGCGGGCCACCAGCTCGCCATAGGCCGCGCGGTCCCCGGCGGCGACGCGGCGGACGAGCTGCTCGTCCGCCGCCGCCGCCAGGGCCTGCTCGCGCGTGGCATGCGCGCCAGGGGGCGTCTCTGGAACCGTCACCGTCCCGGCCATCCTCACTTCGATCGGGAAGGGGATGGTAGAGGGCGGAGCGAGGTCCGTCATCGGCCGTCACCGTCCGGGGTGGCTGGAGCGTCAGTCGCGGCCTTTTCCACCGTGGTGGCCGCCATGGTGGCCGCGGCGGTCGTCGCGGGTCAGGCGGCCGTCATCGTCGCGGTCCATGCGCTCGAACATGCGGTCGGCGCCGGCCTCGAACTCGGCCTTGGAGATGCGGCCGTCGCTGTCGGCGTCCAGCCGCGCCGCCATGGCCTTCTGACGCTCGGCCCGGCGCTGCTCCCGCAGCCGCTCCAGGGCCGCCGGCATGTCGGCGACGGCGACCGCTTGGCCGTTGGGCGACAGGGCGGCGAAGTCGGCGGCGCGGCCGGCGCGGAACTCGTCCTTGGAGACGGCGCCGTCCTTGTCGGCGTCCAGCCGCTCCATGCGCGGGTTCTGGGCACCGGGAGCCTGCTGCGCCAGCGCGGCGAGCGGCGCCGCGATCAGGGCGAGGGCGATCGTGGCGGTCAGTCGGGTGTTCATGATGGGTCGTCTCTTTCCGTCAGGGGGGAGTGGTGGGCGCCCTTCCATCCCTGATACGGACGGCCCTTGCCGAACCCTGCGCGGAAATCGTCACGCCCAGTCGACGGCACCGCCGATCCAGTCGGCGAAGGCGCGCAGGCGGGGATGGCCGGCCCGCTCCGGCCGCCCGACGAGCCGGTAGGCGAAGCGCGCGGGCACCGACCGCTCCCCCAGCCGGACGAGCCGGCCGGCGGCCAGATCGTCCACCACCAGGCTGGCGCGGGCCAGCGCCACCCCTTGGCCGTCGGCCGCCGCCTGCAGCGCCAGATGTGCCTGGGTGAAGCGCGGGCCGGCCTCCGGCGCCGGGACGCCGGTGCCCTCGAACCAGTCGGCCCAGCCGCCGCCGCTGCCATCGCGCGCGGCCACCGCGTCGTGCAGCAGCGTCTCGGCCGCGACCCGCTCCGGCGTCCAGTCGCCGTGGCGCGCGGCCAGGGCGGGGGCGGCCACCGGGAACAGCCGGTCGCCGGCAAGCTCGGCGCAGTCCAGGCCGGGATAGAGGCCGGGACCGAAGCGCACCGCCAGGTCGACCCCGTCGCCGGCCAGGTCGGACAGGCGGTCGTCGGCGGCCAGCGTCACCTCGATGCCGGGATAGGCCGACTGGAAGGCGGCTAGGCGGGGCACCAGCCAGCGCGCGGCGAAGGAGGCGGGCGCGCCGACCGTCAGCGGCCCCGCCAGGTCGGGCGCCCGCAGCGCCTCCACCCCCTGCCGGATCAGCGCGATGCCGCCCTCGACGCTGGCCGCCAGCGCCGCTCCCTCGGGCGTCAGCGCCAGCCGGCGGGTGAGGCGCAGGAACAGCCGCGTGCCCAGCCGCAGCTCCAGCCCCTTGATGCGGTGGCTGACGGCGCTGGGGGTGACGCTCAGCTCCGCCGCCGCCCTTTGGAAGCTGAGGTGCCGCGCCGCCACCGCGAAGCAGTGCAGGTCGTCGAGGGAGGGCAGGGGCGGCATCCGGGCGTCCTGGGCGCTCATGGATGAGATCGGCTCACCCGTGAGCTTAGCAACCATCGTTTGCCGCCGCCAGCCGGCGGGCACAGCCTGCGCGGGCTACTCAAGGTCCGAGGAAGTTCCCCATGCGCTCCGCCGCCACGCCCGCCCCTACGGCCGCCACCGGCTCCGTCACCGGCATCGGCCAGATGCTCACCGCCATGATGCTGTCCGGCACCATCGGAGTCGTCGTCACCGAGGTCGGACTTGCCGCCCATCAGGTGGTGTTCTACCGCTGCCTCTTCGCCGTGGCGGCGCTGGGGCTCTGGTGCTGGGCGCGCGGCTATTTCACGCCGGCCCTGCTGGAGCGGCGCACGCTGGGTCTGGTGCTGCTGGGCGGCGCCTTCATCGTGGCGGACTGGGTGGTGCTGTTCGCCGCCTTCGACCATGTCTCCATCGGCCTCGCCACCATCATCCTGCATCTGCAGCCCTTCTTCGTCGTGCTGATCGCGGCGGGGCTGGCGGGCGAGCGCCCGGGGACGGATGCGCTGGGCTGGATCGCCCTGGCCTTCGCCGGGCTGGTCGCCGCCACCGGGCATGTCGAGCTGGGCGAGGGGCAGGCGGCGCTGGGCGTCGGGCTGGCGCTGCTGGCGGCGCTGCTCTATGCCGGCGCCACCCTCTGCTCGCGGGCGGTCAAGGGCATCCGGCCGGAGCTGACGGCGCTGGTGCATGTCGCGCTGGGCACCGTGGCGCTGGCGCCCTTCGTCGATCCGGCGGCGGCGGTGGAACTGCCCGGCCGCTCCTGGGCGCTGCTGGCGACGCTCGGCATCGTGCATACCGGCTTCATGTACGCGCTGCTCTACGGCGCCTACCAGAAGCTGAGCGCGGCGGCCACGGCGGTGCTGGCCTTCGCCTACCCGGCCGCCGCCATCGGCATGGACTGGCTGGTCTATGGCCGCGTGCTGAGCCCGGCGCAGCTGGCGGGCCTGGGCGCCATCCTGCTGGCCGGCACCGCGGTCAACCGCGGCTGGCGGATCCTGCCCCGGCGGGTGGCCGTGTGAGTCCCGTCAATCCCCGACAGAAGAGTTCGCGCCCGCCGCTCTCCTCTTCAACCGTCATCCCGGCGCAGGCCGGGACCCAGGGGTTGCAGCCATGGGCGCTTGATGAAGCACGCCCTGCCCCTGGGTGCGATCGCACACACCGGCGGAAGCGCTGCATCAACCGCATCCCGCTGCAACCCCTGGGCCCCGGCTTTCGCCGGAGTGACGGGAAGAAAAAAGACGATCCGCCTCTTATTGCTGCCTGAGAAGGCCCTCAGCGCAGCCGGGCGCAGACATCCCGGAAGCGGTCGGCGTACTCGGCCAGCGGCACCAGGCCCATGCCGGTGCGGAACTCGTCCACCCGCGCCGGGTCCTCCAGCTCGGCCGGGCGCCAGGTACCGTCCTTGCAGCCTCCCTGCGTGCCGTAGCGCTGCGGCTTCCCTTCGCCCAGCGCGACCCGGTCGGACAGCAGGGCATAGTCCTTAGCCTTCGCGCGGCCCTCGTCCACGGCCGTGCGCAGCAGGCCCAGCGCCTCCCGCTGGAAGGGCCGGTCATGGTCGGCGTGCTGCGCCAGCAGCCACGCGATGTCGCCGGTATCGGCGCTCCAGCCGGGCCCGCCGGGCCAGCCATGCAGCGCGACGATGCGCTTCAGCAGGCCGGTGGTGACCTCGTCCACCCCGCGGGTGGTGGTCAGGTAAGGCTTCAAACAACCCGCGCGCTCCACGGGATCCGCCACGGGACGGCAAACGACCATGCCGGAGCGCGCCTCCTGGTCCAGGTCCCGCGCGGTGCGCAGCAGCCCCTCCACGCAGGACCGCTCCTCCAGCCGGCAGGCGGGCTGGACCAGCCCGGGCGCCACGCTGCTGAACCGGCGCACCAGCTCCTCCGGCGCCAGCGGCGTTCCCGCGGCCAGAGCCGACGGGGCGGCGAGCATCAGCATGGTGGCGAGGGCGGCGAGGGCGCGCATCTTCTTCTCCCGGATGGTTCCATGCGATAATTGAGTGCCGTCTGCGGAAACGCAACCCGGCGCGCTCCCCCATTTCGGCGTTGACATCCTTGTGCGAGGAGTGCATCTCTTCCGACATCGGATGTATGGCTGTGTCCCGGAAAGGGCACGGGCATCGCGCATCGCCAACCTCTAGCCTCACCGGAGCGGCCCGTCGCGGCCGCCTTGCCGTCCCTACCGGGCCCGCGACGGGGTGGGCCCTCCTGCCTTTCGGGAGCCCTCCCCATGTTCGCGTCGCTGTTCCGGTCGGGGCTGAAGACCCTGCGCATCGACGACCTCGACACCCAGGAGAAGGATTTCACCTGGGAGGACACGGAGGCCGTGCGTCCGCTGCCCTCAACCCCCGGCCGCTTCGTCTGGAGCCTGCTGCGGGAGAAGTTCGCCGGGCGCCTGACCATCATGATGCTGGCCGTGCTGCTGGGGCAGGGGATCGAGGCGTTCGAGCCCTACGCGCTGAAATCGCTGATCGACGGGCTGACGGCCGCCAGCCGGGGCGAGCCGATTCCCGGTATCGGCCTGGGTGCCTGGTTCGGCATCCTGGTCTTCATCTGGCTCGCCAGCACCGGCATGTACCGGGTGTACCAGATCACCGACATCTACACCTCGCCCTCCATCCGGGCGCTGGTGCAGAAGCGCATGTTCGCCTGGCTGATGGGGCACAGCCCGCGCTACTTCCAGGACAATTTCGCCGGCAAGCTGGGCCAGAAGATCAAGCAGGGCGCCAATGCGCTGCTCTCGATCCTGGAGATCATCTGCTTCGACACGATGCGGATCATCGTGCTGCTGGTCGTGGCGACCGCGCTGCTGTGGACGGCCAACCCGACCTTCAGCCTGATCCTGCTGGGCTGGATGGTGGTGTATCTGGCGGCCTCCGCCTACATCGCGCGGCACTGCATCCGCCTGTCCGAGGCGATGAGCGAGGAGGTGTCCACCTCCTCCGGCCGCATCATCGACGCCATCACCAACGCCGATCTGGTGCGGGGCTTCGCCCGGCTGCCGTTCGAGCGCAAGTTCCTGGGCCACTGGATCAACCGCGAGCGCTTCCGCTCGCGCCGGCTGCGCTGGTTCCTGGTGGTGATGCGGCTGTTCCAGATGGTCAGCGTGGTGTCGCTGCTGGCGGCGCTGGTCTGGATCGCCATCCAGCGGACCCTCGCCGGCGCCATGACGGTGGGCGAGTTCACGCTGGTGTTCACGCTCGCCTTCCAGATCAGCAGCACGGTCTGGAACCTGTCGCACCGGCTGCTCGACTTCTTCGAGAACTGGGGCACGCTGAAGGAGGCGATCGACCTGGTGACGGCGCCGCACGAGATCGTGGACTCAGCCAACGCCAAGCCGCTGGCCGTCACCGAGGGCGGCATCCGGATCGAGGGCGTCAGCTTCGCCTTCCCGGACGGCAACGCCGTGTTCGACAATCTCACGCTCGACATCCGGCCGGGAGAGAAGGTCGGGCTGGTTGGCCGCTCGGGCGCCGGCAAGTCGACCCTGGTCAAGCTCATCCGCCGGCAGTTCGAGCCGGCGGCGGGCCGGGTGCTGATCGACGGGCAGGACATCGCCCAGGTCACCTGGGACAGCCTGAACGCCGCCATCGCCGAGGTGCCGCAGCAGCCCGGCGTCTTCCACCGGCCGATCGGCGACAATATCCGCTACGGCCGTCCCGAGGCCTCGATGGAGGAGGTGCAGGAGGCGGCCAAGCGGGCGCATGCGCACGAGTTCATCACCAAGCGCGCCACCGGCTACGACACCATCGTCGGCGAGCAGGGCATCAAGCTGTCGGGCGGCGAGCGGCAGCGCCTCGCCATCGCCCGGGCGCTGCTGAAGGATGCGCGCATCCTGGTGCTGGACGAGGCCACCTCGGCCCTGGACAGCGAGAGCGAGCATTTGATCCAGGAGGCGCTGTGGACCCTGATGCAGGGCCGCACCGTCATCGCCATCGCCCACCGCCTGTCCACCATCACCGGCATGGACCGCATCCTGTTCCTGGAGGGCGGCCGGGTGGTGGAGCAGGGCAACCACAACGAACTGCTGGCCCAGGGCGGCCGCTACGCCGCGCTCTGGCAGCGGCAGATGGGCGGTTTCCTGGAAGCGGCGGAATAAGAAGAGAGGAGGTCTCCATGCCTGTAATGCACGGCCCCGATCCCATGGACCGGGAGCCGATGAAGGGCCATGCCCGCGTCGGCTTCCTGAAGCCCATCCTGGCCGACCTGCCGAACGTCGAGGTCGGCGACTACAGCTACTATGACGACCCGGCGGGGCCGGAGCGGTTCCGGGAGAACATCCTGTACCACTTCCCCTTCGTCGGGGACCGGCTGGTCATCGGGAAGTACTGCGCCATCGCCACCGGCACGCGCTTCATCATGAACGGCGCCAACCACGCGATGGGCGGGCTGTCGACCTTCCCCTTCATGGCGTTCGGGAACGGCTGGGATTCGGTGCCGATGGACCAGATCGAGTTCCCCAACAAGGGCGACACGGTCGTCGGCCACGATGTCTGGCTGGGATACGAGAGCCTGGTCATGCCGGGGGTGAAGATCGGCAGCGGCGCGGTGGTGGCCGCCCGCTCCGTCGTGGCCTCGGACGTGCCACCCTACGCCATCGTCGCCGGCAACCCGGCGCGGGTGGTGAAGATGCGCTTCCCGGAGGAGACGGTCACCGCGCTGCTGCTGCTGCGCTGGTGGGACTGGGAGCCGGAGCGGGTCACCCGCGCCATTCCTGCCATCGTGAAGGGCGATCTGGACGCGCTGTGGGCGATCGCGGAGTAGGGGGGCTCACGCCCCCTCGAACAGCATCGCGCCCATGATGTGGGTGAGCGTGCCGCCGGCATAGAGCGGCAGCAGCAGCCGGCGGTAGGGCAGCTGCCCGCCGATGGCGGACATGCGGTCGCGGCGGTAGTGCGGCTCGCCCGTCTCCAGCACGGCGCGGTAGTCGCGGAGCACGCGCTCGCGGCCGGGCGCGCTGCCGGCCAGGTCGCCCAGCCGGGCGCCGCGGATGGAGCGGCCGGCCACGGTCTCGATCCGGTCGCCGGCGATGCGGAACTCGAAGTCGGCGCCGTCCTCCACCGCCTGCAGCAGCAGGATGTCCCGCAGCAGGTCGCGGATCTCGAACGGCTCGACATGGCAGCGCTGGGGCAGGTCGCCAGGGCCCGCCAGGCTGCGCCAGTAGGCGTGCAGCTGTCGCAGCGGCGCGTCCAGCGCGACCGGCGCCAGGGGACCGGAATCGCTGCGGATGAGATCGGGGCGGAGGGCGCGCCGGCGGTAACCCGCCAGGCTGAGGGCTGCTGTCGTCATGCGGCCAGAGTCCCATGGCGGCGGCCTCGGCGGCAAGCCAGGGAGGGGTAGTACTCACCATGGTGCGAGGCCCTGGCCGCACCGCCGAGGCCCCCTGTCCAATGGGCAGAACGGCGTTGCCTTTTCGGCCGAATCCGGCCAAAACCCTGTCTCCACTTAAAAGGCACGGCGATTAAGATGGCTTACCGGATTGTGGGCGAGACGGGCGAGTGGGAGGTCGTGATCGGGCTGGAGGTCCATGCCCAGGTCATCTCCAACGCGAAGCTCTTCAGCGGCGCGGCGACCGAATTCGGCGCGGCCCCCAACAGCCAGGTGAGCTTCGTCGACGCCGCCTTCCCGGGCATGCTGCCCGTCATCAACGGCTTCTGCGTCGAGCAGGCGGTGAAGACCGGCCTGGGGCTGAAGGCCCAGATCAACCTGCACTCCGTCTTCGACCGCAAGAACTACTTCTACGCGGACCTGCCGGCCGGTTACCAGATCAGCCAGTTCCAGCAGCCGATCGTCGGCAAGGGCACCATCGTGCTGGACCTGCCGGACGGCTCGACGCGCGAGGTGGCGATCACCCGCCTGCATCTGGAGATGGACGCGGGCAAGAGCCTGCACGACCAGCATCCCTCCAAGACCTACGTCGACCTCAACCGGGCCGGCGTGGCGCTGATGGAGATCGTGTCCGAGCCCGACATGCGCTCGCCGGACGAGGCCGCGGCCTACCTGCGCAAGCTGCGCACCATCCTGCGGTACCTGGAGACCTGCGACGGCAACATGGAGGAGGGCTCCATGCGCTGCGACATCAACGTGTCGGTGCGCAAGCCGGGCCAGCCCTACGGGACGCGCACCGAGACCAAGAACGTCAACTCCATCCGCTACGTCCAGCAGGCCATCGAATACGAGGCGCGGCGCCAGATCGAGGTGCTGGAGGAGGGCGGCCAGATCGTGCAGGAGACCCGGCTCTACGACCCGAACAAGGGCGTGACCCGGTCCATGCGCTCCAAGGAGGAGGCGCACGACTACCGCTACTTCCCCGATCCCGACCTGCTGCCGCTGGTCCTGGACCAAGCCTGGGTCGACGACATCGCCAAGACCCTGCCGGAGCTGCCCGACGACAAGAAGGCCCGCTTCATGGCCGACTACAAGCTGCCGGCCTACGATGCCGGCGTGCTGGTCGCCGAGAAGGCGCGCGCCGACTTCTACGAGAAGGTCGCGAAGGGCCGCGATCCCAAGATGGCCGCCAACTTCGTCATCGGCGACCTGCTGGGCGCGCTGAACAAGACGGGGCGCGACATCGACAACTCGCCCATTTCGGCCGACGACCTCGGCGGGCTGATCGACCTGATCGCCGACAACACCATCTCCGGCCGCATCGCCAAGGACGTGTTCCAGGAGATGCTGGAGACCGGCAAGGCACCGGCCGCCATCGTCGAGGAGAAGGGGCTGCGTCAGGTCACCGACACCGGCGCCATCGACGCCGCCATCGCCGCGGTGATGGACGCCAACGCCGACAAGGTCGCGGAATTCCGCAGCGGCAAGGACAAGCTGTTCGGCTTCTTCGTCGGCCAGGTCATGAAGGCCACCCAGGGCAAGGCCAACCCCGCCCTGGTGAACGAGATCCTGATGGCGAAGCTGAAGGGCTGAGCAATTCCCTGTGGGTCGCATGGAGCGGAGCGCAATGCGACGCTTCACCGACCACGGGATGTCGCATTGCGGCTCCGCCTCCATGCGACCTACGGGCCCCAAGCTCCCGGGAATGAAGAAAGCCCCCGTCCATCGCTGGACGGGGGCTTTTTCGTCGGGCGCCTCAGCTGCCGGACGGCGCGCCGGTCAGGATGGCGGCCAGCTGCTGCGACCATTTGCGGACGAAATGGTCGGCGTCGCCCCACTCCGTCAGGGTGCGCATGTTGCTGTCCAGCGGCAGGCCGACATCGGCATCGGAGATCACCGCCACCACCTGACCGGTCGCGGCATCCTTCACCTCGGCGGTGAAGGCGGCGGCGCCGACGCCGACGGACTCGGTGATCCAGCGGCCATCGCGGTCCTCGGGGAAGGCCGGCCGGTTCGGCACGAAGCGCGTCACCGTCACGGCGACGCTGAGGGTGCCGGGGCCGGCCTGATTGGTGGCGCGGCCGCCCAGCGCCTGGGCCAGCTTCTCCTGGAAGTAGGTGCGGGCGTGGCGCACGTCGCGCTCCTGCGGCTCCGGGCGGTTCCGGTCGCCCGCGAGGGCCACCTGCACCGGCTCGATCCGCACCGCCTTGTAGGTGGCGAGGTTCACGCCGGGGCGGATATGCACCGAGTCCAGCGCGGAGTGCCCGACCTCCTGCAGACCCTGCAGGTTGGCGGGCGGCGCCTTGGCGGCGGGCGCGGTGTCGGCGGCCAGAGCGGGACCGGCGACGGTGAGGGCGGCCGCCAGCGCCAGGGCGGCGGGCCTGATGTGCTTATGTCCAGCCATGGGACATCTCCTTGGAATTAAGGGCGGTCTCGGCCGGAGGCGCGGCGCGGGGGCGGCCCGCCCCGCCATCCCCGCCCGTTCCGCCTCCGGGCCTGCGCTAATATAGGTGAGCCATGCCGGGGCCGTTGACAAGCCGCCTCGAAGCCCCTACAAAGCCGCACCGCCGACCCCACGGGGTCGGTCGCGGAGGGGTGGCCGAGCGGCTGAAGGCAACGGTTTGCTAAACCGTCATACCGGGAAACTGGTATCGTGGGTTCGAATCCCATCCCCTCCGCCACTACCGCCTGATCGGCTCGCCGACATGAAAAAGGGCCGCTCCCCACCGGAGCGGCCCTTTTCGTTTGCCTTTCCGTGTCTCGGCCTCACAGGAACAGCGCGAAGAACTCGTAGCTGATCCAGGCGATGGCGCCGGCGGCGGGGATGGTGCAGATCCAGGCCCAGACGATGGTGCCGGCCAGGCCCCAGCGCACGGCCGAGGTCTTGCGGGCCGAACCGACGCCGACGATCGAGCCGGTGATGGTGTGGGTGGTGGAGACCGGGGCGCCCAGCGCCGTGGCGCTGTAGAGCGTGATGGC
>DASPNP010000050.1:0-149501 GCA_035626475.1 Azospirillaceae bacterium | reverse complement strand
CTTCCACCCCTCCAGCATCGCCTCGAAGACGTTGCCCTCGTCCAGCTCGGCGTCGCCGACCAGCGCCACCATGCGGCCCTGCGGCTCCTGGCTGAGGCCCTTCAGCCGGACATAGTCCTGCACCATCGAGGCGAAGGCGGTTACCGCGACGCCCAGGCCGACCGAACCGGTGGAGAAGTCGACGTCGGCCGTGTCCTTGGTGCGCGACGGGTAGCTCTGCACGCCGCCGAGCGCCCGGAAATTCTCCATCTTCTCGCGGGTCTGGCGGCCCATCAGGTACTGGATGGCGTGGAAGACGGGGCTGGCGTGCGGCTTCACCGCGACCCGGTCCTGCGGCCGCAGCACGTCGAAATAGAGCGCCGTCATGATGCTGGCGAGCGAGGCGCTGGACGCTTGGTGGCCGCCGACCTTCAGCCCGTCGCGCGACGGGCGGAGATGGTTGGCGTTGTGGATCATCCAGCTCGACAGCCAGAGGACCTTGCGCTCCAGGGCCCGCAGCATCTCCAGCTTGCGCGCGTCGGCAATGGCGGAGTCGGGGCGGTTCAGCGTCGTGGTGTCGGGCATGGCGTCTCTTCCCTTGGCCGGCGTCGCCGCCGGCCCGCTTCGTTCGGGCCTATATAGGGCCGCCGCCGCCGCCAGGGAAACGCCATTCTGGACAAGGCTCCCCACCGGCGGGCATCCGGCTTGACCGGGGCGCCTCCACCGGGAATGTTGAAAGCGAAGCGGAAAACACCCCGACGGATACATCATGAAAAGTCTCGCCCTGCCCGCCCTCCTCTGCGCGGCGCTGGCGGCGCCGCCGGCGCTCGGCGACTGCCGGCTCGCCAAGTTCCAGGCGCTGGAGGTGATCATGGACGGCAACCAGCCGCTGATCGAGGCGTCGATCGACGGCCATGCGGTGCGGGCCCTGATCGATACCGGAGCCGAAAGGACCGTCGTGTTCAAGAACACGGCGGAAGCCGCGGGGCTCGACATGGTGGCGCTCGGCGGACACTTCGTCGGCGTCGATGGCAAGGCCACGGCCTATCAGGCGAAGACCCGCGACCTGCGCATCGGCCCCTGGTCGAACACCGGCCTCACCGTCTTCGTCGGCGGCCACAGCGACCATGTCGGGATGGTCGTCGGCCGCGACCTGCTGGGGCAGCTCGACCTCGAGTTCGACCTGGCCCGCAATACGCTGAACCTCTTCGTCGCCGAGGATTGCGGTGACCGGCCGCTCGCCTACTGGACAAGGGAATGGTCAGAGGTGGCGATCCGTCGCCCGCCCCGGCGCAACTCCCTGCACCGCGCGGACCGGCTGGCGAACTGGACCCGGCCGCTCTTCGTCGACGTCGTGATCAACGGCGTGACGCTGAAGGCGCAGCTGGACAGCGGCGCCTACACCTCGGTGCTGACCTTGGAAGCCGCCGCGAAGGCCGGCATCACCCCCGGTTCGGAGGGCGTCGTACCCGGCGGCCGGAGCGTCGGCATCGCCGGCAAGGAGCTGCCCAACTGGGTGGGCGTCTTCAAGGAATTGACGGTCGGCGACCTAACGGTGCGCAACGCGCGGCTGCGCATGGCGCCGCTGTTCGACAGCCGTCGCGGCGGACCGGACATGCTGCTGGGCGCCGACTTCTTCCGCGCGCTGCGCCTGTACATTTCCCACAAACAGGGGAAGATCTACTTCACCCACAATGGCGGGCCGATCTTCCAGGTCACGGGCCCGCTGCTCGACCGTCTGCCGGACACCGAAGACACGGAAGAGTGATGCGCCGCGTCAGGAAAGGCGCACAAGCCATTGGTTTCTGACGACAATACCGCCCCTCTTCATCCATCGTGTGAACATAGAAAAAGACGGCGCGGAAGCGATCCGCGCCGTCTTTTGCGGTGATGTAGGATTAAGGCGGGCCCGCATCGGCGCGGGCATCGCTCTAGGCGCGTCCCCGTGCGTCCATCGGGGCGGCCGGCCTCCGCTCAGCTGGCGATGCGCTCGCTGAACAGGCGCGTGAAACTGTCCACCGACAGGGTCCGCTGCTCGTCGCAGCAGGTTCCTTCGGGCAGATTGTTCCGGACGACGAAACGAACGTGAGGAATGCTCATCCTGTCGGAGACGAGCGCCACGATCTCCGCGGTCTCGACCACATTGCCGGAGACGACCCGCTTGTAGCAGCCGCCCACGGCGACGTCTTCGTCGCACCGGGATTTCCTGAAGAACGAGAAGCCCACCGCTGCCCCCCTTCAAGTAATGGCCCTGGGGCATTCAATGCCCGCTTTCGGCCGTTACGACCCCGATCCGCCCCGCACTCCCTGGTGGAATGCGCTGGTCAGACGAGGTGCCCCTATCCACAAGAATAGGCTACCTCACGTTGGGGACTTCAGCAAGGCCCTGATGCCGCTGGAGGCAATGACCTTTCCGTCACCGGTATAGGATTCGTGGTTGGAGTCGATGTTGCCGAGTCTGTAGGCGTAGTTGACCATCATGCCCGCGGACTGGGTCAGACCTTTGCCGGAACGATCGGCCATCCAGTTGAGCCTCTCGACACGGGCGCCGTTGGTCAGGTGGAAATGCGCCACCGGGTCGAGCGCGCGCTTTCCTTGCCGTCCATTGACCAGATACTGGGCACAGAGCCGCATCAGCACCGGCCTGGCCACCGCTTCCACCGAACCGTCGCCATGCCAGTCGCGGCGCGACAGAAGCTCGGCCAGCATGGGTCGTTCCGTGACCGGAACCACCTCGCGCAGCCGCTCCGCCTCGGCCGGGGCCAGCAGGCCGTCGCCGTCGCGCGCCAGCTCCGCGTCCAGCCAGCGGCGGAAGCCCGGGATCGGCGACAGGGTGGCGAAGGTTTTGACGTTCGGCAGCTCCGCCTGCAGCAGGTCGACGACGCGCTTGATCAGGAAGTTGCCGAAGCTGATCCCGGCCAGGCCCGGCTGGCAGTTGGAGATGGAGTAGAAGACCGCCGTGTCGGCCGAGCCGGGGTCCAGCGCGGGCGCCCCCTCGTCCAGCAGCGCCTGCACCGAGGCGCTGATGCCCTCCACCAGCGCCACCTCGACGAAGATCAGCGGCTCGTCCGGCATGCGCGGGTGGAAGAAGCCGAAGCAGCGGCGGTCGCGGTCCAGCCGGTCCTTCAGATCCTCCCAGCCGCGGAAGGCGTGCACCGCCTCGTACTGGACCAGCTTCTCCAGCAGCGAGGCCGGGCTGTCCCAGGTGATGCGGCGCAGCTCCAGGAAGCCGACGTCGAACCAGCCGCGCAGCAGGCTCTTCAGGTCCGCCTCAAGCGCCGCCAGCAGCGGCTCCTCGGTGCCCGCCCGGATCAGCTCGGCCCGCAGATCGACCAGGAATTTCACCCCCTCCGGCAGCCCGTTGAACTGGGTCAGCAGCCGGACGCGGCCGGGCTCCAGCACATGGCGCAGCGCCCGCTCGGCCCGCCCGCGCGCTACGGGATCCTGCGCCTTGTGGAAGACCTCCACCGCCCGGTCCACGGCGGCGCGGTCCACGTCGAAGTCGCCGGCCAGCAGGATCAGGAAGCGTCGGCGCCCCTCGGTATCCAGCCCGAGATAGGTGCGCCCCAGCTCCGCCGCTCGGGCCCGGGCCGAGACCTCGCCGCCGCGACCTTCCAGGCAGGCCTGCATCTGCTCGCGCCAGCGGTCCTCGTCACGGCCGGCGCGCAGCGCCACCACCGTCTCCCGCGCCGAGCTGGCGATGTCCCGCCAGACAGACCGGAGATTGCCGAGCGTGCGGTCGAGCAGGGTGCCGCCGGCGTCTGGGGCCGCGGGCTCGGCCTGGACGGTTCCCGGCGGCGGGGCGGTCGTGACGTCGGGATCGGCCATCTCGGCTCCTCGGGCATCTCCGGTGGCCTGAGTCTGGTCACCCCGGCGGACCAGGACAACCCGTCCATGCCGCCTCCCCCATCTGGACAGGCGGTCTAGCCGCGCAGCCGCCGCAGGATGGCGGGCAGCGCTTCCGGCAGATCGTCGGCGACCAGCCCCGGGCCGGCCGCGCGGCCGGTTTCCCCATGCAGCCAGGCGGCGCCGCAGCCCGCCTCGAACCCGTCCAGCCCCTGCGCCATGAGCCCGGCGGCGAAGCCGGCCAGCACGTCGCCGCTGCCGGCGGTGGCGAGGTCGGGCGGGGCGTTGCGGTTGATCGCGGCGCGGCCGTCGGGATGCGCCACCACCGTGTCGGCGCCCTTCAGCAGCACGCAGGCGCCGGAAAGCCGCGCCGCCGCCCGGGCCCGCTCCAGCTTGCTGCCGCCCAGGCCGGGGAACAGCCTGGTGAACTCGCCTTCGTGCGGGGTCAGCAGGCAGTGCGGCCCCAGCCCCGGCTTCAATGCCGCGAGATCCCCGGCGAAGGCGGCGAAGACGTCGGCGTCCAGCACGCAAGCTTTCCCCCGGTCCAGCGCCGCCCGCACCGCGTCGCGCAGAATGCCGTCCGGGCCGGCGCCAGGCCCCAGCAGCACGGCGTTGCGGCGCGGATCGTCCAGCAGCGCCTCGAAGGCGGACGCGTCGTCGGCCGGCTGCACGATCAGGGCGGCGAGGCTCTGGGCGTAGATGGGCACGGCGGAGGCCGGCGCCGCCACCGTCACCAGCCCGGCGCCGGCCCGCAGCGCCGCCCGGGCCGCCAGCCGCGCGGCACCGGTCATGACGCCGCCGCCCAGCACCAGCGCATGCCCCCGCGCGTATTTATGGCCGTCGAGGCGCGGCCAGGGATGGGTCCAGAGGCCCGGGCCGTTGGCGAAGGCGCGGGGTCCGATTCCGTGCAGCACGGCGTCGGGAATGCCGATGTCGGCCACCACCAGTTCGCCGCAGAGCGCGCGGCCCGGCAGCAGCAGGTGCCCGGGCTTCGGTCGGAAGAAGGTGATTGTCAGCGCGGCCGGCGCCGCGGCCCCGTGCACCGCCCCGTCATCGCCCGAGACGCCGCTGGGCACGTCGACCGCCGCCACCGGCAGCCCCGACTCCGCCACCGCCCGGACCAGCCCGGCTACGCCGCCGGCCAGCGGCCGCGCTAGGCCGGCGCCGAACAGCGCGTCCAGCACCAGCCCGGCACCGGCCAGCACCGACGGATCGGCCGGCAGCACCGGTCCGTCCCAGTTGGAGGCGGCCCAGGCGGCGTCGCCCGTCAGACCGGCCGGATCGCCCAGCAGCGCCACCCGCACCGGCCAGCCCGCCTCCTCCAGGTGGCGCGCCGCCACGAAACCGTCGCCGCCATTGTTGCCGGGGCCGCACAGCACCGCGACCGGCCGGGGGCTCCAGCGCTCCACGATGGCGCGCGCCACGGCCCGGCCGGCCCGCTCCATGAGGGTCGTGCCCGGCACGCCGCCGGCCATGGCGGCGCGGTCGGCCGCGTACATCTCCGCTGTGGTGAGAAGCTCCAGCCCGGCGGCGGCCATGGCCCCGGCCTCAGAAATGGTCGCCGCGCACGACCTCGACGTCGGAGAGCCAGACGATGCCGGTGTAGTTCTCCATGAGCCGGTGCGCCTCCTCCATGATGCGGCGCGCCAGCGGCTCGGCCGCCAGCACGATGATCATGGTGCTGCGGTAGACGTCCAGCACCTCGTTGTGCCCCATCTTGCCGTGGCGGCCGTTGCCGGACACGTCGGGGATGATGGTATAGCCGGTGGCGCCGAGCTTCTGGATGGCCTCGACCAGCGCCGGCGCACGGGCGCGCTCCACCACGATCTCGACCTTCTTGCGCTGATGCGTCTGCATGATCCTGACCCCGCCTGCCCTATCCCGCCTGGAAGCCGAGCATGCGCGCCGCCGCGAAATAGAGCGGGATGCCCAGCACCACGTTGAAGGGGAAGGTTATCACGAGC
Organism: Azospirillaceae bacterium; assembly: GCA_035626475.1. Classification (GTDB taxonomy): domain Bacteria; phylum Pseudomonadota; class Alphaproteobacteria; order Azospirillales; family Azospirillaceae; genus DASPKT01. Next base: position 143,712 of record DASPNP010000050.1, on the reverse strand, counting down.
GACATGGTGACGTAGACCGCCGGATTCGCCTGCGGCAGCGCCAGGCGCATCGCCGCCGGCACCGCGATGTAGGAGGCGCTGGCGCCCAGCACCGCCATCAGCGTCGCCCCGCCCAGCCCCAGCCCGATCGCCCAGGCCAGCCCCAGCCCGGCGACGGCCCCCACCAGCGGCATGTAGATGCCGAAGGCCAGCGTCCCGCCGGACAGCGCCCTCACACCGCGCAGCTGCCGCGCCGCCAGCAGGCCCATGTCCAGCAGGAACAGGCAGAGCACGCCGTTGAACAGGTCGACCACGAAGGGCTTCACCTTCGCCATGCCCGACGGCCCCGTGGCCCAGCCAATGATGAAGGCGCCGACCAGCACCACGACGCTGGCGTTCAGCAGGATCTCGTGGACCAGTTCCTTGGAGAAGAAGGGCTGGCCGGCGGTGCGCCCGCCCCCCTCCTTCGCCAGGGCGCGGCGGGCGAGGTATAGGCCGGTGACGATGGCGGGCGTCTCCATGACCGCCATCATGGCGACCAAGTGCCCCTCATAGCCGAGCGCCTGGGCCGTCACGAACTGGCTGGCGGTGACGAAGGTGACGATGCTGATCGAGCCGTAATGGGCGGCGACAGCGCCCGCATCCACCGCGCGCAGGCCGCTGAAGGCCCGCAGGAGGCCATAGGCCAGGAAGGGCAGCAGCGCGCTCAGCAGGCCCGCCGCCAGTATGTCCAGCAGCACCTTGCCGCCGCCGCCGCTCTCCGCCAGCGCCGCCCCGCCCTTGAAGCCGATGGCGAACATCAGGTAGAGCGCCATGGCACGGCCGACGGCCTCGGGGATGTCCAGGTCGGACCTGGCCAGCGCCGCCGCGAATCCCAGCGCGAAGCTGAGCACCATCGGCGACAGCAGGTTGCTCAGGCCGAGTTGCAGCAGGTCCGACACGGTCCCTCTCCCATCCGAACGGGGTATCCGCCCCTTGTAGAGACGCGAAGGCACCGCGTCCACCCGTGGGGGTGGCGGTGCGCCATGTCGAATTGTCAGATGAGGAAGATGGGGCGATGGACGGGACTCGAACCCGCGACCACTCGGACCACAACCGAGAGCTCTACCAGCTGAGCTACCACCGCCGCCGTGGGGAGGGTGTATGCGCCAGCCCCGCCCCCCTCGTCAAGCCCTGTTGTGGGCCGATGGCGCACCTCAGCCCTGAGAGATACCCGCCCGCCCGTCGCGGCTACCCTGACCGGCCGATCTGCCCAGCCTTTCAGCCGCAGCCACTTTCTTGAGCAGGCCGATGCACAACAAATGTGCAGATCGGCCCCAGGTGGTACCCCCGACCGCTCCGGTCCCAGCAAAACCGGTCTGGCACGGCCCGTGCTAACCAGGGGGCAAGCCCCGCACCCAGGAGCATCCCGGCCCCATGAAGAAGATCGAAGCCATCATAAAGCCTTTCAAGCTGGACGAGGTGAAGGAGGCCCTCCACGAGGTGGGCATCAAGGGCATCACCGTGACCGAGGCCAAGGGCTTCGGCCGGCAGAAGGGCCATACCGAGCTGTACCGCGGCGCCGAGTACGTCGTGGACTTCCTGCCCAAGGTGAAGATCGAGATCGTCATGGACGACCAGCTGGTCGACCGCGCCATCGAGGCGATCCAGCAGGCCGCCCACACCGGCCGCATCGGCGACGGCAAGATCTTCGTCAGCCCGGTCGAGGAGGTCATCCGCATCCGCACCGGCGAGCGCGGCAGCGAAGCGATCTGACGCCCCTTCAGTTCCCCCAGTTCCCTGTTCCCCCAAGCCTCCGCCCAGCCGACGGCGGCGGTGCCAACAACGGAAACCGAGCCAATGTCCGACCTCAGCAAGTTCTTCGACCTGGTCAAGGAACATGACGTCAAGTACGTCGACTTCCGCTTCACCGACCCGCGCGGCAAGCTGCAGCACACGGCGCAGCACATCAGCACGGTGAACGAGGACATGTTCGCCGACGGCGTCATGTTCGACGGCTCGTCCATCGCCGGCTGGAAGGCCATCAACGAGTCCGACATGATCCTGATGCCGGACCCCGCCACCGCCATCCTCGACCCGTTCGCCGCCCAGCCGCTGCTGACCGTCTTCTGCGACGTGTACGAGCCCTCGACCGGCCAGCCCTACAAGCGCGACCCGCGCTCCATCGCCAAGGCGGCGGAGAAGTACATGGCCTCGGCCGGCATCGGCGACACCGCCTATTTCGGCCCGGAGGCGGAGTTCTTCGTGTTCGACGACGTGAAGTTCGACGTCTCGATGAACCGCGTCATGTACGAGTTCGACTCGGAGGAAGGCCCCTACACCTCGGCCAAGCAGTACAAGGAGGGCAACCTCGCCCACCGTCCCGGCGTGAAGGGCGGCTACTTCCCGGTGGCGCCGGTGGACAGCGGCGGCGACCTGCGCGCCGAGATGGTTACGGTCCTGGCCGACATGGGCGTCGAGGTCGAGAAGCACCACCACGAGGTCGCCGCCTCGCAGCATGAGCTGGGCATCAAGTTCGGCACGCTGGTGCGCATGGCCGACGTGATGCAGCTCTACAAGTACGTGGTGCACAACGTGTCCCACGCCTACGGCAAGACGGCGACCTTCATGCCGAAGCCGGTGTTCGGCGACAACGGCTCGGGCATGCACTGCCACCAGTCCATCTGGAAGGAGGGCAAGCCCCTCTTCGCCGGCTCGGGCTATGCCGACCTGTCGGACATGGCGCTCTACTACATCGGCGGCATCATCAAGCACGCCCGCGCGCTGAACGCCTTCACCAACCCGACCACCAACAGCTACAAGCGCCTGGTGCCGGGCTACGAGGCGCCGGTGCTGCTGGCCTACAGCTCGCGCAACCGCTCGGCCTCCTGCCGCATCCCCTACGTCAACAGCCCGAAGGGCAAGCGCGTCGAGGTGCGGTTCCCCGACCCGGCCGCCAACCCCTACCTGGCCTTCGCCGCCCAGCTGATGGCCGGCCTGGACGGCATCCAGAACAAGATCCATCCGGGCGAGGCGATGGACAAGAACCTGTACGACCTCCCGCCGGAGGAGCTGAAGCAGGTCCCGACCGTCTGCCGCTCGCTGCGCGAGGCGATGGAGAGCTTGGCCGCGGATAACGCCTTCCTGCGCAAGGGCGACGTCTTCACCGAGGACATGATCTCCAGCTACATCGATCTGAAGATGGAGGAGGTTCTGGCCTTCGAGACCTCGCCGCACCCGATCGAGTACAAGATGTACTATTCCTGCTGATCGGCGGGACTGGTCGAGAGACGCGAAGGGCCGCCCCACCGGGCGGCCCTTTTGCTTTTGGGCGCAGGCGTTACAAGGGTTTGCGGAAGACCACGATGCGCTCGACTTCCTGGAAGCCCAGAGCGCCATGCGCCGCCTGGCTGTCCGTGTTGTCGAGCTGCGTGTCGGAGGCGAGCTCCCGGAAGCCGCGCTCGCGCGCCCAGGCTTCCGCCGTAGCGACCAGCATCCGTCCGATGCCGCGCCCGCGCAGGGCCGGTTCCACGTACCAGCCCTCGACATAGGGGACCGGCGCCCCCTCGCAGCCCTCGGCATAGCCGCGCAGGGACAGCTCCACGAATCCGGCCGGCGTGCCGTCCTCCGAGAGCGCGATGAAGGCGGCGCCGTCCGTGTTGCCGTCCTGCGCCTCGATCTCCGCCCGGCTGTCCGCCAGATCGAGGTCGGGCCAGAGACGGACGCGCAGCGCGGCCCAGGCGTCGGGCAAGCGTTCGGCGGGGACGATGCGGGCGGACATGGCGCGCTCCTGGGGATAGGGCGAGCATTTCAGCACCCCGCACCTGTGCCCGTCCATGGCCGATGTCACACGCCGGTCCTGGCATTGGCGGCGTCGGCACGGCACAATCGCGGTGCATCTCCCCTTCTCCGCCCGTGCCATGTCCAGCCGCACCGCCGCCCTCGCCTTCGCCCTGCTCCTCCCCCTCGTCCCGGCCCAGGCGGCCGAGGCGGAGGCCAAGGAGGTCGCGCGCAGCTCCAACTGCAAGCCGGGCAAGGTCGAGGTGGTCCGCCGCGTCACCGGCTCGAACGGCGAGACCATCTACAAGATCGCCTGCACCGAGCAGAAGGACAGCTTCGTCCTGGTGCGCTGCTACCAGCGGACCTGCCTGCTGGCGCGGTAGTCGGCAAACGCCGTAGGTCGCATGGAGCCGCAGGCGCAATGCGACATGCCGCCGCTTGAGCGTCGCATTGCGGCTCCGCCTCCATGCGACCTACAGAACGGTGCCTGCGCCCTACCCCCGCTTCTGCCCCAGCTTCGCGCGCGCCGCCGCCAGGGACTGGCTCAGCGCCTTGCCGATCTCGCCGCCGGGGCCCTTGATGTCCTCGCGCACCACCGCCTGCATGGCGTCGATGTGCAGCTGCACCACCTGCATCTGCGCCGGGGTCGGCGCCTCCAGCCCGATGATGAAGTGGTTGAGCGAGTTGGCGAACTCCGACAGCAGATCGTAGCCGAAGGTCTTGCCCAGCGTCAGGATGCCGTCGGCGATCTTGTAGACGCGCTTCAGATGCTCCTTCCGGCGCTCCGCGTCGTTGGTTGCCATGATGAAGGCGGCCTGCAGCTCGGTCAGGTCGATGCGGGTCTGGGCCTGATGGGCCTCGGCCATGCGCGACACGTGCAGCTGTGCCCGCTCGATGGCGGCCGGGTCGATGGCGCCCGGCTTGCCGGCCACGCCGCCGGCCTTGGCCTTGAGCCGGTTCTGCAGGATGAAGATCTCGACCTGCGGCTTCTTCTCATCGGCCATCGGCGGCCTCCTCCAGCGCCGTGCCGGGCGGCGGCACGTCGTCATCGTCCATGACGGTCTCGTCGAACACGCGGATGTCGTCGGTGGCCATCATGCGGCGGTCACCGCCATTGACTGGCAGGCTCTGGCGCCGCCGGTCGGGGCCGAAATAGTCCGAGGTCCGGACGAAGGGCCGGGGCCGGTCGATGATCCCCAGCAGGCGCGAGGCGACGCCGGTCACCGACATGGGCTTGGCGAGATATTCGGTCACGCCGTAGTCGCGGGCGTCGATCACCGCCTTCACGTCGGCCTCGCCGCTCATCATGACGAAGGGCACGAAGCGCACGCTGTCGCGCTCATGGGCGCGGCACCATTGCAGCAGGTCCAGCCCGTCGCCCGGGCGCATCAGATGGTCGGCGAAGACCATGTCCACGGCCTTGCCGTCGATTCCCATCTGCGCCTGGATGTCGATGATGGCCTGCGCCTCCTCCCCGCTCTCCGCCTGCAGCACCTTGCCGACGCCGAGTCCCTTGAGGACGGTGACCAGTATCTGGCGGACGAAGCGATTGTCGTCCGCCACCAGGACCGATATGGAATCGAAACGATAATATTTGCCGGAGCTAGGTCGGGCCGTCATCGCGCGCTGGTCTCCGAATCCCTGGTCGGGCTGCCGGTCCCGGAAGGTAATCCCATGCGCGAGGCATCGCCACCCGGTTGTGGCTATGCAAAGGGATAGACCTTACCAAGCCGTTTCGATCTCAGACCCGCTCCAGCACTTCCAGCGCCGCCCGGCGGCCGGGCGCCGCTCCCTTTCCGCTGCCCATCGCCCTCGCCGTCCCTTGTCCGACGGAATCCTCCCCGCAAGAGGTGCGATTGGCAAGCATGCGGTTAACCCTTTGGTCAGATTCGCGGGGCTAGGCTCAGGCTTCCATAGCGCATTCCCAAGGGAGAGGACCCCATGGCCAAGGAAATCGGGCACGACGACACCATCGAGCGGACCTCGATCGTGACCTTCGGCCTCCTTGAGCAACTCCATGAGGTGCTGGCCGATCCGAAGGCGCCCGACGACGTGACGCTGGGCATCATCATGGGCCTGTCCATGTTCCTGGACGAGAAGGTCGGCCCCTTCCGGGCGGAGAAGCTGATGTCCTCGGCGCCTTCCATCATCCTGAAGACCGACGCCCATGTCGCCCGCGACCAGCTCGAGCGCTTCATGCCGGTGATCCACGCCTTCGGCGACCATCTGGCCGAGCTGAAGGCGACCGCCCTGTCGCGCCAGCCCGAGCCGACGGCGCCCTGATCCCCGCCCCGGACCCGTCCCGCAATTGCGGGGCGGGTTTCGGCTCCCCTGCCCCGAAATCGCCCAGATCCGGCCGAACTTCAGCGCCGATCCCGGGCTCTCCTGCCCATGGAGACAAACGACACAGTCGGAGGACGACATGCGACTCGACGGACGTTCCGCCATCGCCATCGGCGCCTTCAACATGGCCGCGCTTCTGCTGATCGCGGTCACCTCGGTCAAGGACCGGGCCCAGGCCGCCATCCCCGCCGACTCGCTGCCGGTGTCCAGCATCGCCGCCTCGCTCGAACGCGGGCCGGTCGAACGGGTGATCTCCATCACCGCCGAGGAAGGCAGCTACAGCGTGACCGCCATCGACCGTGCGGGACGCGAGGTCAAGCTCTCGGTCGATCCCCGCACCGCCCGCCCGCTTTCCTGAGAGGCCCTGTCCTGACGGTCAGGCTCGCTGACAGGCTCTTTTCGCAGGGCCTGCGGCACCCCATGTGAAAGGCCGGGCGGCACCGACCACGGGGCCGCCGCTCCGCCTCCCGGTGCCGCGTATGAACTGGATCGCCGTCCTTTCCGTCTCCACCCTGATCGGGGCCCTGGTCTTCGGGCTGCTGCTGGGGGCGTTCTGCGCCGGACTGGTCGCGGCGCTGCGCAAGCGGGTGGACGAGAACGCGGCGCGCCAGGCCCAGGCCTGCCGGCATCTCGCGGACGGCGTCGCCCGCCTGCAGCGCCAGCTCGACGAGAGCCGCGCGCGCATCGAAGCACTGAGCCAGGCCAACCGCCGCCTCACCGACGAGATCGACGCCATGGGCGAGCGCCTGTCCGACACCGGCCCCGCCGCCGCCCAGAACCGGGCGCGGCTGCTGCACTGAGCCCAACGCCGTAGGTCGGGAGAGGCTGGGCCGTCCTGCGTCCTTCGACAGGCTCAGGATGAGGGAGGGAGGATGCCAGGCACTCCCGGATCGCAGTCGCTGCAGGCTCAGCTGGGAGCAGCAACAAACCTCCTCATCCTGAGCCTGTCGAAGGACGCATACCCTCAACGCTGCCGTTATTCGGTGCCACATCAATGCGATGGCAGTCCTACAGCGTCTCCACCGCCTGCGCCCGGACCAGGATCGTCTCCTGGCGGAAGCGGCGGGCGAGGTCCTGGCGGTAGGTGGCCCACCAGGCGCGGTCGAGATCCTCGACCATCACCTCCAGCAGCACCACATCGTCGCGGCAGCGGCCCTCGCCCCCCTCCCACAGCCCCTCGGCGGGTGCGCGGGTATAGGCGGTCAGCCCGCCGAAGCGGCCGACCAGCTCCTCCCGCACGCGGCCATACTCGGCGCGCGGCAGGTCCTTGCCGTCATTGTCGTAGAGGGGGAGCAGGATCTGGACGAGGTGCATGCCGGAGCCAACGGCCGCCGGCATGCTTCGTTCCCTGACGTCACGCCGCCGGCGGCGGTTCGGTCTTCGGCGTGTCGTCGGGCGCCGGCTCGGGCTCCAGCCCCTGCAGCCGCTCGGCTTCCGCCTTCAGGCGGCTGTACTGGCGCACGCTGAAGGGCAGGCTCGCCAGGTAGATCAGCGCGATGACGGTGAAGGTGGTCCAGGGCGCGCTGACCACGCCCGCCGCCAGCAGGCCGACGCCGACCAGCACGAAGACGACGTAGCGCTGCGGGATCCGTTGGCCCTTCAGGCTGTAGGTCGGGATGGCGCTGATCATCAGGCAGGCGATGGCGATGGTCCAGATGGCGACCAGCACGGGATGGCCTATGATCTCCGCCCCGATCTCGAAGCTGGCGATCAGCGGCAGCAGGGCCAGCGCCGCGCCGGCCGGCGCCGGCACGCCGGTGAAGTAGTTGTAGGCCCAGGCCGGCTTGTCCGCCGCCAACCCCAGCATGGTGTTGAAGCGGGCCAGCCGCAGCGCGGCGCACACCGCGAAGAGCAGCGCCGCCACCCAGCCATAGGCGCGCCCCTCGTCCAGCGTCCACATCCACAGCACCATGGCCGGCGCCACGCCGAAGCTGACCACGTCGGACAGGCTGTCCAGCTCGGCGCCGAACTTGCTCTGGGCGTTCAGCAGGCGGGCGATGCGGCCGTCCAGCGCGTCCAGGACGGCGGCGACCATGATGGAGATCACCGCCTCCTCGAACCGGCCCTGGATGGCGAAGCGCATGCCCGTCATCCCAGCCGACAGCGCCAGCAGGGTCAGGATGTTCGGGAGCATCTTGTTGAGCGTGAGCCCGCCCAGCCTGGGCGGGCGGATCGGCCGGCGTCCCTTGAATACGCGCGGCCGGGGCATCAGCGCACCTCGCCCTGGCGCTGCGGCTCGGTGCCGGTCAGGTCGGCGATGACCGTCTCGCCGCCGATCATCAGCTGCCCGACCACCACCAGCGGCTCCACGCCTTCCGGCAGGTAGACGTCGGTGCGGCTGCCGAAGCGGATCAGGCCGAAGCGCTCGCCCGTCAGCACGGTCTGGCCGTCCTTCAGGTCGCAGATGATGCGGCGGGCCACCAGGCCGGCGATCTGCACGAAGACGAGGTCGCGCCCGTCGGTCGTGGTCATGCGCACGCTCATGCGCTCGTTCAGGTCGCTCGCCTTGTCCAGCGCCGCGTTCAGGAACTTGCCCGGCTTGTAGCGCGCGGTGTGGATGGTGCCGGCCACCGGCACGCGGTTGATGTGCACGTTGAAGACGTTCAGGAAGATGCTGACGCGGGTCAGCGCCTCCTCGCCCATGCCCAGCTCCGGCGGCGGCACGGCCCGGGTGATCATCTGCACCATGCCGTCGGCCGGGCTGACCACCAGACCGGGGCGGGTCGGCACCACGCGGTCGGGATCGCGGAAGAAGTAGGTGCACCAGGCGGTCAGCACCAGCCCGATCCAGCCCAGCGGCTCGGACACGGACATCAGCAGGACGGAGACGATCGCGAAGGCGGCGATGAAAGGCCATCCCGCCCGGTTCACGGGCACGACGACGGTCTTGAGAGCGGACATTCAGGCGGTTCCGGGTTCTGACTTCAGGTATGGAAGACGAGGAATAAGGACTACACGACGGCGCGCCTTCTGAACAGCCGCAACTCCCGCTGGTCCCGCCGCGGCCCCCGCGCTATCTACCCCGCCATGACCGCGCTGCCGCCCCTGCCCATCGACGCCGTCCTGCCGGAGCTGCTGCAAGCGCTCGACGCCGGCCCCAACGCCGTGCTGCAGGCGCCGCCAGGCGCCGGCAAGACGACGCGGGTGCCGCTGGCCCTGCTGGACCGCCCCTGGCTGGCCGGGGCCAGGATCGTGATGCTGGAGCCCCGACGCCTCGCCGCCCGCTCCGCCGCCAAGCGTATGGCGGACACGCTGGGCGAGCCGGTCGGCCAGACGGTCGGCTACCGGGTGCGTCTGGACAGCAGGGTCGGCCCGGCGACGCGCATCGAGGTGGTGACCGAGGGCCTGTTCCTGCGGCAGCTGCAGGGCGATCCGGCGCTGGACGGCGTCGGCGCCGTGCTGTTCGACGAATTCCACGAGCGCAGCCTGGACGGCGACCTGGCGCTGGCCTTCTGCCTGCAGAGCCAGGGGCTGCTGCGCGACGACCTCCGCCTGGTCGCCATGTCGGCCACGCTCGACGGCGGGCCGGTGGCGTCCCTCATGGGCGGCGCGCCCTTGGTCACTAGCGAGGGCCGGGCGCACCCGGTCGAGACGCGCTTCCTGGAACCGGGGCCGAACGAGCGGCTGGAGGCGTCAGTCGCCCGCGCCGTGCGCCGGGCGCTGGCGGAGGAGGATGGCAGCGTGCTGGTCTTCCTGCCCGGCACCGGCGAGATCCGGCGGGCGCAGCGGGCGCTGGAGGACGGCGGTCTGCCAAGCAACGTCATGCTGGCGCCGCTCTACGGCGACCTCGGGCTGGACGCTCAGGAGGCGGCGATCCGCCCGGCACCATCAGGCCGGCGCAAGGTAGTGCTGGCGACCTCCATCGCCGAGACAAGCCTGACCATCGAGGGGGTGCGCGTCGTCATCGATGGCGGCCTGTCGCGCATGAGCCGCTTCGACCCGCGCAGCGGCATGGGCCGGCTGGAAACGGTGCGGGTGTCGCGCGCCTCGGCCGACCAGCGCCGCGGCCGCGCCGGCCGCCTGGGCCCCGGCATCGCCTACCGGCTGTGGAGCGAGGCGTCGGACCGGGCGCTCACCCCCTTCACCGCGCCGGAGATCCTGCGCGCCGACCTCGCGCCGCTGGCGCTGGAGCTGGCGCATTGGGGTGTGACCGATGCCGCCGAGCTGCCCTGGCTGGACCAGCCGCCCCCGGCCGGGCTGGAGCAGGCGCGCGCGCTTCTGCGGCAGCTGGAGGCGCTGGATGCGGACAACCGCATCACGCCGCACGGCACCCGCATGGCCGGGCTGGGGCTGCATCCCCGCCTCGCCCACATGGTGCTGCGCGGGACCCAGGCCGGCATGGGCGGCGAGGCCTGCCTGCTGGCGGCGCTGCTGGGCGAGCGCGACATCGTGCGCGACGGGCGCCGCGACGCCGACATCCGCACCCGGCTGGAGATCGCCGCGCGCCAGACCGACGGTGGCGGTGCCGACGCGGGCGGCCTGCGGCAGGTGCGCGAGGCGGCGCGGGAGCTGCGCCGCCAGCTGCGGGTGCCCTCGGATGCGCCCGTGCGCCCCGACCGCGCCGGCATGCTGCTGGCCCTCGCCTATCCCGACCGCATCGCCCAGAAGCGCCCGGGCGGACAGGGCCAGTACAAGCTCTCCAACGGGCGCGGCGCGGTGCTGGACCCGGCCGACCCGCTGGCCGCCAGCGACTATCTGGCGATCGCCGACCTGGATGGGCAGGCGCGGGAAAGCCGCGTCTATCTGGCCGCTCCCGTTTCCATCGCCGAGCTGGAGGAGGTCTTCGAGGCCGAGATCAGGAACGAGTCCATCGTCGCCTGGGACGCGCGCGAGGGGGCCGTGCTGGTGCGGCGGCGGCGGCGGCTGTTCGAACTGGCGCTGGCCGACGCTGTCGAGCGCAGCCCGCCGGCGGCTCAGGTGCTGGAAGCCATGCTGCAGGGCATCCGCGAGACCGGCCTCTCCTGCCTGCCCTGGACCGACGGGCTGCGGAACTGGCGCGAGCGCGTCGGCTTCCTGCGCCGGATCGAGGGCGAGGCCTGGCCCGACGTCTCGGACGAGGCGCTGCTGGCGATCCTTGAGGATTGGCTGGCGCCCTACCTCACCGGCGTCTCGCGCCTGGGGCATCTGCAGCGGATCGATCTGCATGCGGCACTGACCGGCTTGCTGGACTGGGCCAGGGGCCAGGAGCTGGAGCGCCACGCCCCGACCCACCTGACCGTTCCCAGCGGCTCGCGCATCCCGGTCGACTATGCCGGCGAGACGCCTGTGGTGGCGGTGCGGCTGCAGGAGATGTTCGGGCTGGCCGAGACCCCCAGGGTGGCGGGCGGCCGGGTGCCGGTGCTGCTGCACCTGCTGTCCCCGGCGCACCGCCCGATCCAGGTGACCCGCGACCTTGCCAGCTTCTGGGCCAACACCTACCGCGAGGTGAAGAAGGACCTCGCCGGCCGCTATCCCAAGCACTACTGGCCCGACGACCCCATGCAGGCCGAGCCGACGGCGCGCGCCAAGCGGCGGGGGACCTGAGTCCTGCCGGTACGTTGACGGCGCGCGGCCTTCGACAGGCTCAGGCTGAGGACCATTGTGCTGCTTGAACGCGTCGAAAGGGGGGTGCCTGGCATCCCCCTTCCCTCATGCTGAGCTTGTCGAAGCACGCACCACGCCCCAGAGCCGCGCCCGATGACCTACTTCGCCACCGTATCCGCCACGAAGGCCCCGCGCTCGCCGAGCGGCTTGCCGGGACCGTCGGTGGTATCCTTGGCGGTCTGGCGCTCCATCTCGCTGTCCAGCTCCGCGCCCAGCAGGATCGCGTAGGCGCCGATATAGAGCCACAGCAGCATGATCACGCCGGCGCCCAGCGACCCGTAGGTCTTGTTGTAGTCTGCGAAGTTGGAGATGTAGATCGAGAAGCCGACCGAGGCGAGCATCCACAGCAGCACGGCCGCGCCGGCGCCCCAGCTGACCCATTTCCACTGCGGCTTGGCGCGGCAGGGACCGTAGCGGAAGATGACCGCAAGCGCCGCCGTCAGCGCGATCGCCAGCAGCGGCCAGCGGGCGATGCGCACCACCCACTCCAGCGTCTCGCCGATGCCGATGAAGTTCAGCGCCGCCGGGATGGCGATGACCACGCCGATGCTGATGATCATCAGCATGATGAAGCCCAGCGTCAGGACGAGCGCGGTCAGGGTGAACTTGATGAAGCCGCGCTTCTCCTCCTCCTCGAAGGCGATGTTCAGCGCCGTCATCAGCGACTTCACGCCGCCGGCGGCGCTCCACAGCGCCACCGCCAGGCTCAGCAGCAGGCCGAAGCTGAGGCTGTCGGTGTTGGCCGTCGCCAGCGTGTCGAGCTGTCCGGCCAGCACGTCCACCATGTCGCCCGGCAGGAAGCCGCCGAGCGAGCGCAGATGGTCGTCGATGTCGCTGGGATCGGCGATCAGCCCGTAGATCGACACGGTCGCCGCCATGGCCGGGAACAACGCCAGCAGGCCCAGGAAGGCGACGCCGGCGGCGACGATGGAGATGTTGTCCTTGCCGGCCTCGGCCCAGGTCCGCTTCAGGATCTCCCACCAGCCGCGGGCGGGAATCTCCGTCGGGCTGTCGGCGTGCCGGCCCTTCGCCTTCTGCTCCTCCGGGCTCTCGTTCTGCAGAACCTCATCGCGCCCGGCCGACCGATGCGTCATGACCGCCTCCCCCTCAGGCCCGTGCGACGGCGTGCAGCAGCGCGCTCACCCGCGCGTGGCTGCGCTCCACCTCGTTGAAGCGGCCGGCGACCAGGACACGCAGGCTCTCCGGCATCGGCTTGGTCAGGGCGGCGCGGAACTTCTCCCGCGTGGCGTCCTCGCCGGCCTCGACCGCCCGCAGGATGGCGTGCTGGTCGCCGCCGTCGATGGCCTGGAGCGCCCGGCCCCAGGCGGCGATATGGTCGCCCGTCGGCGCGTCGCCATGGACGGCGTCGATGCCGAAGCGCTGAAGCTCGGACTGCAGGATGGCGGCGGTACGCCCCCGCTCTTCCGCCACCGAGCGCAGCACCTGGTGCGCATGCCCGTCGGCGAAGGACTGGCCGGCTTGGCGCAGCGCCTTGGTCCCCTGCCGCGCCACGCCGATGAGGTCGGCCAGCACGTCGGCCGAGGCCTGGTCCAGGACCGCGCCCTCCGGCAGCGTCAGATGGTGCGTGCCCGTATCCTTGGCGCGGTCCCCGCGGAAGACCTCCAGCGCCAGCCAGGCGGCACCGACGGCGATCAGCGCGGCCGGCAGCGGGTTGCGGCGGATGGCGTCGGCGATGGGGTGCGGCGTGCCTTCCACCAGATGCTTGGCGACGGCGCCGAGGTCGCCGGTCATGGCGTCGGGCGACAGGCGCCGCTCGATCTCGCGCATGGTGCGGGTCAGGCGCGACCGGATGCCGAGGATGTCCTCCTCGATCTCGCGGGCGCTCTTGTACCCCGTATCCCCGGTACGCCGCTCGGCGTCGCTCATGGAAGGCATCCCCCGTCCGTTGCACGTCCGAGGGGTAACATCGTCCCCCGCCCGGCGGTTCCGGGCGGCGGCCGGGGGTGGGTTCAGAGCGTGACGGTCAGATCCGACAGCTTGTTCAGGAGATAGTCGAGGTCGTCGCTCGCCATCTCCTCGAACTGGGTCAGGATCAGCTCCAGGACGCGGCGGCGGCGGCGTTCCAGATCGTGCTCGCCGCCGTCGAAGCCGGTCTCGCGCAGGACCTCCAGCGCCACCTTCACCGCCGGGAAGATTTTCTGCGGCAGGCCGGCCTTGTCGAAGATCGACTTCAGGCCGAGGCTGCCGCCGTCATGGATCAACAGCCGGGCGTTGGCGACCGGCACGCGGGCCAGCTGCGCCAGCGAGACCTCGAAGAACGAGACGTCGCCCAGGCAGAGAGACCGGATGAGCAGCGAGGGCGACAGACGGCCGTTGCGGTAGAGTTGCTCCACCAGCATCTCCAGCTCGCGTTCGCCGGCGCCGCCGACCAGCCCGAAGGTGGCGCGCTCGCGGCTCTGCAGCACGATGTCGCTGGCCATGGCGGGCGGCAGCTCGTGCTTCTGCACCAGCCGTTCGCGCAGCTGCTCCGACACCATGGCGACCAGCCGCTCGGCCACCGTCACCGGCAGCTTGCCGCGCTCGATCATCGGGGCATGGACGGCGTCGCTGGCCGGGAAACGGTCGATGGCCCGCGACAGGGCCGTCTCGGTGACCTTCGCCCCCTCGTTGGCCATCAGCGCCGCGACGGCCTTCTCGGCCCCGGTCTCCACCAGCGCCTCGGCCAGCTTCTCCGAGACGGCCGGGCGCCTGGCGACGGCGGTCTGCTTGTCGGCGGAGCCGCTGCGGATGATCTCCATCAGGTCGGCGTCGTTCAGGACGGCCGAGACCTCGATGAAGGGCAGCGCCACCTCCTCGACATCCTTGGCGAGGCTCAGCGCCACGTCGCGCGGCAGGGAGGCGTGGGACTTCAGGCTGTCCGACAGGGCGGAGCGCACACGCACGGCGGCGTCGCGCGCCATCAGGCGGACGATGTCCTCGGCCAGCTTGCGCTCGGACTCGCTCAGCGCCTCGGCACCGAACTGGGTGGCGACCTTGGCCGCCATCTCCGCCCGGGTGCCGGGCGACGGATCGGTCAGCAGGCGCTGAACGTCCTGCTGGGTCAGGGTCTCGGTCATTTCAGCCCGTCCGACTCCCATCCGCTCCGACGGTGACGCGCCGACGCGGAACGCGCCGGGCGATACGATGTAAGTAATAGTATAGGCGGGACGCCTTTGCTAACGCCAAATCGGCGCGGGGGTCCGCCTGTCCGAAGGGTCAGGCCACGCTCCGGGCGGCGCGCTGGCGCCGGCGCACGGCGCGGCGCGCCTGCTCCACCCGCTGGACATGGTCCTCCAGCGATATCCCGATCTCCGAGGTCACCTCGATGCCGCGGTCCTCATAGGCGTTGGCGCCGGGATGCTCCGCCTGCCAGCGGGCCAGCGTCCGGTCGCGCTCGCGCAGCAGGTCGACGATCTCCCGGCGGAACAGCCGCACCAGGGCGGTGATCCAGCGGTTCAGCGGCCAGCTGGGGCGCGCATGGTCGATGACGAAGCCGTCCAGCATCCGCACCACGTCCTCCGCCCGGTACCAGGTCTCGCCCGTCACCCAGCGGTTGGTGGTGAAGAGGCGGATCGGCTGGCCGGCCTTGTTCATGGAGATGCCGACCAGGTGCGACAACGCGCCGTTGCCGTCCTCGTCCGGCTTCAGGTCCGGCAGGGCCACGGGCGAGATGCCCGCCGGCATGCCCAGCGGCCGCATGAAGGTGTGGAAATGCCCATGCTCGCCCGAGACGCGCTCCTCCTCGGGATGGGCGTGGTAGTAGAACTGGGCGTGGAACTCGGGGTCGTAGACGTCGCTGGCGGGATAGTGGTTCCACTCGTAGAAGGGACCGCCGCCGCGCAGCACCTCCCCCACCACATTGTCGCCGGTCTTCGCCAGCACGCGCATGCAGAGCTGGACCTCGCGCGCGGCCTCCGACAGGGCCTCGATCTCCTCGTCCGGGAGATCGTCGAATCCGTTCAGCCCGTCCATGCCCACATCACCAGTGCCGTCGGTTCCGGGAATAGCCATGATGAGGGTGGGGTCTTACCCACCACAAGTCAAATAGGTGGGATGTTTTTTGAGCTAGATCAGTCCCGCTTCGCGCAGATAGCGCTCCGCGCCCGGATGCAGCGGCGCGCTCAGGCCCTGCTTCGCCATGGCCTCGCGGGTGAGATCGGCAAGCGCTGGGTGCTGCGACTTCAGCGCCTCGAAATCCTGCAGTGCAGCCCGGGTGATCCGATAGGCCGCCTCTTCCGGCAGCGCCTCGGTCGTCACCAGCGTGGCGGCGACGCCGATGGTGGGCGTGGCGTCGCCGGCGCCGTAGAGCCCGCCGGGAATGCTGGTCCGGACCAGGTAGGGCCGCTCGGTCAGCAGCGCGTCGATTTCCGGCCCCGCCACCGGTACCAGCGCCGCATCGCAGCCCGCCATGGTGGCCTGCACAGCGCCGTTGGGATGGGCCACCGTATAGTAGACCGCCTCCAGCTGGCCGGCGCAGAGCGCCGCGCCCTGCTGGTCGGGCGGCAGCTCGACCCCGGCGGTGAAGCTGGAGGTTTTCCAGCCCATGCGGTCCATCACCAGCTCGAACAGGGCGCGCGGGCCGGAGCCCTGGGGTCCGAGGTTCAGACGCCGCCGCGCCAGCTTGCGCAGATCGTCGATGCCGGTGTCGGCGCGGGCCAGAATGGTCAGCGCGTCGGCATGCAGGCTGAACAGGCTGCGCAAGGTGGTGAACGGCCCGGCGGCGGCGAAGCGCCCGACCGCCTTCCAGGCGTAGAACTGCCAGTCGGACTGCACGATGGCGAGGTCGAGCTCGCCCGCCCGCAACGCGTTCAGGTTGGCGACCGAGCCGTCCGTCGCCTCGACCGCGCAGCGCAGCCCATGCTCCGCCCGCCCGGCATTGACCAGCCGGCATAGGGCGCCGCCCGCCGGGTAGAACAGGCCGGTCACCCCGCCCGTGCCCATGGTCAGGGTACGGGCAACCGGTGCCGCGGCGGCGGGAGCCTTCGCGTCGGGGGTCTTCTCTTGGGTCTGGGCGGACGCCGGAAGTGCCGCGGCCGGCAGCGCCGCGGCGGCGCCCAGGAGGGTCCTGCGGGAAACCATGGCCGGTGCTCAGGTACCGCCGCCCAGGCGCTGGCCGGGGTTCAGCGCCCAGTCGCCGAGGCGGCGGGCGCAATCCTGGAAAGCGGTGTTGTAGGCCTCGACGATGTCGACCATGGTCGGCCCTGCGGCCCGCACCGACGCCTCGAAGGTCTGGCTCGCCTCGATGACGCGCCGGGGCATGCGCACCAGCTTGCTGGTCAGCCGCACCCGCACCACCGGGATGGTCTTCTCGGGCTCGCCGTTCAGATACTCGGCCTGGAACTCGTGGATCTCGGTCATCAGCAGATAGTCGGCGCGCAGGCCGCTGGTCTCGCGGGCGATGGACTCGATGCGTCCGGTGTTCTCCAGCGATTCGATCAGCAGCCCCTGCATCAGCTCGGGCAGCGGCGCCGCCCACTCCACATCGGCGAAATAGTCGAGATGCCCGCCTTGCTCCCGCAGCACGATGCGGGTGGAGTTCAGCATGGCGACCGTCTGCGGCGTCGCCACCAGAAGCTGCCACCCCACCGGCGTGCCGGCCTGCGTCTCGTTGGCGGGGGCCAGCTTGAAGACGCGCGGCTGCGGCGCCAGGCCGGGAACCAGGGAACAGGCGCCGAGCGCCACCAGGCCGAGGGTCAGGAGGCCGGCGCGCAGGCCGCGTGTCAACATGGTCTTGGGCCTCATTTCACCTTCACCCCGTCCTTGCGCCCGCCGAACAGGAAGTTGGAGGGATCGTTCTCGATGCGGGTCGTCACCCGCGACAGGTTGCCGGCCAGGTCGCGCAGGTCGCCCACCAGCAGCCCGAACTCGTAGAGGCCGCCGTTGGTGAAGTCGCGGATCGGCTCGCGGTTCTCGGCGATCATGGCGTTCAGCTGGTCGGCGGTGGTCACCAGCGACTGGGTCAGCAGCCGCAGCTCCTCCGAGGTCTTGGCCAGCTCGCCGCTGACCTCCTGCGCGTCGCTCCCCACCTTCGTCACCGTGTCGTTGGCGTTGGCGAGCAGCGTCTGCGTCTGCTTGGAGACGGCGGTCACGTTCTCCCGCAGGTCGGCCATCAGCTTGTCGGCGTTCTTCATGGTGGTCGAGGCGTCCTTGGACGCGCTCGCCATGTTCGCCAGCACGGCGCTGACCGCCTTCTGGTTCTCCGGCGTGACGAAGCCGGCGACGCTCTCCGACAGCTTGATCAGGTTGGACAGCAGCTGCGGCGCCGCCGCCAGCAGCTCGTTCAGGCTGCCGGCGCGCGACGGGATGACAGGGATGTCGGTCGTCGTCTCGCGCAGCAGCGGCGCGTCGCGGCTGCCGCCCTGGATCTCGACATAGACGCCGCCGGTAACGCCGACCGGTTCCAGCGAGGCCACCGCGTCGGTCTTGATCGGCGTGGTCTGCGGCACGCTCACCGTCACCTGCACCTGCTCGACATTGTCGGGGTTGATGCGGATGTCGGTGACGCTGCCGACGCTGACGCCGCGGTAGCGCACCGGGCTGCCGTTCACCAGCCCGTTGACCGTGCCGGTGAAGTAGATGCGGTAGGGCTGCGTCGCCTCGTTCAGCGAGGAGCGCGCAAGCCACAGCACCGTCACGAAAAGCGCCGCCGTGAGCGCCAGGACGAAGGCGCCGACGAGGGCGTAGCTGGCCTTTGTCTCCATGGCCCGTCAGCTCCTGGAAGAGGCGGCGGCGCGGCCGCGCGGCCCGTGGAAATAGTCGCGGATCCAGGGATGGTCCGCCTGGAGGAGATCGTCGATCGTGCCGACCAGCAGGCGCCGGTCGATCAGGACCGCGATACGGTCGCAGATCGCATAAAGGCTGTCGAGATCGTGGGTCACCATGAACACGGTCAGCCCCAGGCTCCTCTGCAGATTGCCGATCAGCTCGTCGAAGGCGGCGGCGCCGATCGGGTCCAGGCCGGCCGTGGGCTCGTCCAGGAACAGGATCTCCGGGTCGAGCGCCAGCGCCCGGGCCAGCCCCGCGCGCTTGCGCATGCCGCCCGACAATTGCGACGGATATTTGGCGGCGGCGTTGGCGGGCAATCCCACCATGGCGACCTTCACCCGGGCGATCTCCCGGATGATGTCGTCGGGCAGGGTCGTGTGCTCGCGCAGCGGCACCATGATGTTCTCGGCCACGGTCATGGAGCTGAAGAGCGCGCCGTCCTGGAACAGCACGCCCCAGCGCTCCTGCAGGCCGGCCCGGCCCTGGCGGCCCGTGTCGCGGCCCAGCACCTCGATGGTGCCGCCGGTCGGCTCGATCAGCCCGACGATCTCCTTCAGCAGCACCGACTTGCCCATGCCGGACCCGCCGACCAGCCCCAGCACCTCGCCCCGGCGCACATCCAGGTTCACGCCCTCGTGCACCACCTGCGGCCCGAAGCGGGTGACCAGGTTGCGCACGCGGATGACGGGGTTCTCGACGATGTCCTCCATCTCAGACCCCCAGCCAGGAGAAGAGGATGGAGAAGAGCGCGTCCAGCACGATCACCAGGAAGATCGACTCGACGACCGAGCGGGTGGTCAGGCGGCCCACGCTCTCGGCGCTGCCGGTGACCCGCATGCCCTCGTAGCAGCCGACCAGCGCGATCACCACGGCGAAGACCGGCGCCTTGATCAAGCCGACCCACAGCGTTGCCGGCGTCACCGCCAGCTGCAGCTGGGTCAGGAACTGCCCCATGGTGATGCCCAGCGCGAACTGCGACATCAGGGCACCACCCAGCAGCGCCACCACGTCGGCGTAGAAGCCGAGCAGCGGCAGCGCCACCATCAGGGCCAGCAGCCGCGGCACCACCAGCAGCTCCACCGGGTCCAGCCCCAGCGTCTGCATGGCGTCGATCTCCTGGCTGACCTTCATGGTGCCGATCTGCGCCGTGAAGGCGGAACCGGAGCGGCCGGCCACGATGATGGAGGTCATCAGCACGCCGATCTCGCGCAGGATGCCGATCGCCAGCATGTTCACGACGAAGATTTCGGCCCCGTAACGACGCAGCTGGTCGGCCCCCTGGTAGGCCAGCACCACGCCGATCAGGAAGGACAGCAACCCGACGATGGGCAGCGCGTTCAGCCCCACCTGCTCCAGATGGTGGAAGAAGGGCACGAGGCGCAGCCGCCTGGGGTTCCGGATGATCCGGCCCAGCGTGATGGCGACCAGCCCGAAGAAGCTCAGCAGCGCGTAGGAATCGTGCGCGACCGAGACGGTGCCGCGCCCCACCCGTTCCAGGAAGTCGTGGACGGGGCGGTGGCGCTCCACCTCCGCCGGCGGCGCCTTGGCGGCCCGGTGGACCTCCATCATCAGCGCGACGACGGCCGGGTTGGCGCCGACCACGGCGACCGTCAGCCCCTGCCCGCGCAGCCGGTCGGCCAGCCGCTCGATCACCAGCGCGCCCGACGTGTCCAGCGCGTCCACCTGGCTGAGGTCGAAGAAGACGGAGTCCGGGCGGCGCTCGGGCGAGAGCGTGCCGAGCGCCGGGGCGAGCCGCTGAATCGAGGCCAGGTCCCAGCGCCCGCCGGCGGCCAGAACCCAGTGCCCCTCGTCCCAACCCGTGCGGTACCAGCCCTGCACTGCGGCCCTTTCCCCTAGATCTCCGATGGGCCGGAAGTCGTTAACCGGCCTGCGCCACTTGACAGGAACCGCCCCGGCCGGTCAACACCGGGAGGCGACCATCCTGCCGCACCGCACAAGACGCGTGCGGGAGCGGCAGGTGGGAACGCGCGGGACGCCGTCCTGGCTCCCGGGGCAGTCGAGGGAAAGACTCATGGACATCAAGCAGCACATCCGCAGCATCCCCGATTTCCCCAAGCCGGGCATCCTCTTCTACGACATCTCAACCCTGCTGGCGCATGCCGGCGCCTGGAAGGAGACGGTGCGCGTGATGGCCGAGCAGGTTGCTCCGCACAAGCCGGACCTGCTGGTCGGCATCGAGTCGCGCGGCTTCCTGGCGGCGGCCCCGCTGGCGCTGGAGCTGGGCGTCGGCTTCGCCATGGTCCGCAAGAAGGGCAAGCTGCCCGGCGAGACCATCCGCCACACCTACGATCTGGAGTACGGCACCGACACGGTGGAGATCCAGGCCGACGCCATCGAGCCCGGCCAGCGCGTGGTGGTGATGGACGATCTGCTGGCGACCGGTGGGACCATGGCGGCGGCGATCCACCTGCTGCGCTCGGTCGGCGCCGATGTCCGCGCCGCCTCCTTCATCATCGAGCTGGAGTTCCTGAAGGGCCGCTCGAGGCTCGACGTGCCTTGCACCAGCGTCGTCAGCTTCCCCTACTGATCTCGCTTTCATGCCAGCGGCCGAGCAGGCGCCGCTGGAGCAGCGAGAGCGCGGCGAAGATCAGCACGCCGGTGACGGACAGCAGCACCAGCGCCGCGAACATGCGCGGGATGGCGAGGCGGTTGCCCGACTCGACGATGCGCCAGGCGAGGCCCGAGGCGGTGCCGCTGCCGGCCACGAACTCCGCCACCACCGCGCCGATCAGCGCCAACCCGCCGGATATCTTCATGCCGGCCAGCAGGTGCGGCAGGGCGGTGGGCAGCTGCAGCCGCCACAGGCTCTGCCCGCTAGAGGCGCCGTAGAGCCGGAACAGGTCGCGCAGGTTCGGGTCGGTGGAGGCCAGCCCCAGCGCCATGTTCGACAGGATCGGGAAGAAGGCGACGATCCAAGCCAGGATCAGCTGCGCCGTCTCCACCCGCTCATAACCGACCCAGATGATCACGAGCGGCGCGATGGCGACCACCGGCGTCACCTGCAGCACCACCGCGTAGGGGAACAGCGCCGCCGACAGCCAGCGCGAACGGCTGAACAGCACCGCCAGCGCCACGCCGCCGGCCACCGCCAGCAGGAAGGCCTTCAGCGTGACGGACAGCGTCTGCCACAGCGACGGCCCCAGCGTGCCCCAATCCTCCACCAGCGCCACGGCGACGCCGGAGGGCGGCGGCAGCACGAACACCGGCACCGCCCAGGCGCGCACCAGCCCCTCCCAGAGGCCGAGCGCCAGCATGGCGACCAGGACAGGCGCCAGGATGCGCAGCGTGCGGGTCATGGGCGGCTCCGCATCTGGAGAGGGCGGCCCGCCTTATCCTTCTCCCCTTGAGGGAGAAGGATGGGCCCCGCGGCGGAGCCGTGGGAGGATGAGGGGTCGGCAGCCGGCAGGCTGACGTTCTGGACGGATGAGCTTGGCGCAGGCTTCGGAGAACGTCGGGCTGCACCCGCCGACCCCTCATCCTCCCCAAGCCATAGCTTGGGGCCCCATCCTTCTCCCCCAAGGGGAGAAGGATTCATCAGCGTGCACCTCCCCCTCATGCCGCCTCCCCCATGGCCCGGGCCAGAGCGCCGGAGACGTCGCGGCACACAGCGGCATAGGCCGGGTCAGTGCGCAACGCCGGCACCCGCGGCTGCGGCAGCGCGACGGGGATGTCGGCCACCACCCGCCCCGGCCGCACCGCCATCACCGCCACGCGGGTGGAGAGATAAGCGCTCTCGAAGACGCTGTGGGTGACGAACAGCACGGTGAAGCGCTCCGCCCGCCAGAGCGCCAGCAAATCGTCGGCGAGGCGCTGGCGGGTGATCTCGTCGAGTGCTGCGAAGGGCTCGTCCATCAGCAGCACGCGCGGCCGGGTCACCAGGGCCCGGGCCAGCGACACCCGCATGCGCATGCCGCCCGACAGCTCCCGCGGATAGGCCGCCGCGAAATCCTTCAGCCCCACACGCTGCAGTAGGTCCAGCGCCTGCGGTTCCGAGTCAGACCGGGGTACGCCAGCGAGGTCCAGCGGCAGGCGGACATTCTCCAGCACCCGGGCCCAGGGCATCAGCGTCGCCTCCTGGAAGACGAAGCCGATGCCGCCCCGGCCGGGCGGATCGTCCCAGGAGATCGATCCTGCGCTCGGCGTATCCAGCCCGGCCACGAGGCGCAGCAGCGTGCTCTTGCCGCAGCCGCTGGGGCCGACCAGCGACAGGAACTCCCCCGCCGCCACCTCCAGCGACACGCCGTCCAGCGCCGTCGTGCCGCCGGGGAAGCGCTTGGACACGCCCTTGACCCGCAGCAGGCTCCCCGCCTGCGTCACTGGGCCTTTCCCGACACGAAGCGCAGGTCGACGCCCTTGCGCCAGTCGAGGTCCGGCTTGTAGATGCCGAGGTTCTTCATCTCGCTGGCAAAAGCCTCCCACCGGGCCTCGGTCATGCTGCCCAGCGCGCCGTCCTTGTTCTCGACAATGCCATAGCGCTTCATGGCGTCGATGGCGTAGGCGATGGTGGCGTCGTCCATCTCCGGATTGTCGCGCTTGATGAGACCGTTGCCGGGCGACGGGTCGCCGGTCAGGTAGTCGCGCCAGCCCTCGATGCTGGCCTCGACGAAGGCGCGCACCACCTCCGGCTTCTCGCGCAGCACCTGCCCGCGCACCATCACCATGGCGCCGTAGCTGAGGAAGCCGTTGTCGGCCAGCAGGAACACCTGCGGCGTCACGCCCGCCTTGCCCGCCGTGAAGGGCTCCGACGTGGCGTAGCCCTGCTGGATCGCGGCCTTGTCGACCAGGAAGGGCGCCATGTTGAAAGTGTATTTGCGGATCTGCCGGTCCTCGAACCCGTAGCGCGACTTCAGCCAGCGCCACATGGTGTTGACCGACGGGTCGCCGATCATGATCGGCTTGCCCTTCATGTCGGCCAGGCCCTTCACGTCGTCGCGCGGGTGGGTCATGAGGATGGTCGGGTCCTTCTGGAACATGGCCGCCACCGTGACCACGTCCGCCCCCGCCTCCACCAGGTTCAGCGTGAAGAACCCGCTGGACCCCATCGCCGCGTCGATCGCCCCCGCCGCCAGCAGCCGCTGCGGGTCCATCCCCACCCCGCCCTGCCGGATCGTCACCTCGAGCCCGCGCTTGGCGTAGAAGCCCTTCGCCAGCGCCTGGTAGAAGCCCCCCTGCTCGGCCTGCGCCTTCCAGTCCGTGGCGAAGACCAGCTTCTCGGCGGCCTGGGCCGGCAGGCTCAGGGCCAGCAGGGCGGCGAGGGCCAGGAGGGTGCGCTTCATCGAGAGTCCTCTGTGCGGCGGATGGGACGGGGGATTCCCATAGCAAGGGAGTGCCCGGGCATCAATGTAGGTGGTTCGACGGGGAGACTAGTACCTTCTAATGCGTCGTCAACGAGGGTCTTTGCTCAACTCCGGATCTGGTGCCGCAGAGTCCGATTGGGAAAGCCAAGAACGATGTGGTTTGCGGTGAGCCTAAGGCTATTTGCCAGGTAATCGTCTCGCGCCCGCGCCGGCCAGTCTTGCGATTGCTGGCCTTTCAAAGCTCTATACGTATCACTTGGTGATATACTTATCCTGCAACCAGCAAACACGTAAACAAGTGAGTAGATAAATGGCGAATGAGTATGCGATACCATCATACCACTTCTATTTTGGAATTCCGGTATGCGCCGTTTCTTGCTTGCCATCTCTGCACTCCTGATGGTCTCAGCCTGCGAACCCTCAGAATTTGCTGTTGCTAAAAATGAAATAGCTAAGGATCTAAGAGATCCCGACTCAGTACAATTCCGAAATGTGCGAATGTCTTCTAAAGAAGAAAACTATGTCTGCCTTGAATACAACGCAAAAAATGCTTTCGGTGCCTATGTTGGATACAAAAGCGCAGCTGTCTTTGTGACCAGTGATGCAGTTTTTAGGTTTCACGGAGCTTCAGAATTCCCGGCATTGTTCAACAAATACTGCGGATAGAAAGAAGCTTGAACGTAAATAGTGCTGCTTTAAGGGCTCTTTATCACATGATTTTCGATTAAAGGTGTTTGATCGCACGGTCACGCTCAAGGTTGCGTCTTTGTTGCAGCAGAGGCCATGCCCTAAATTATGCGCGCACCTCAATGGACGCAGCACCACTCATAGCGGCGTTGCCGCTTACTCCAGGCTCCCGGAGCAAATCGGTTTCTTGGCACCTGTCGCTGCGACGGCGATGAGTCGTGATGCCTTGCTTCACCCGTAGATCGTATCAATCGCAATGCAACGCATATCACCCAGGCTAGAGCGGGTTGCATTGCGGCTTCGCCTCCATGCGACCTACGGCTGGAGGGGCATTCCCCGCACCTCCCCCAGCAGCGTCACCAGCCTACCCGCCGCATGCTCCACCAGCGCCCGGCCGGTCTCGGCGTCGGCGCTGGCGGCGTCGCCCACCACGCCCGCCGGGTTGAGATCCTGGGCCATCCAGCCCATGCCGATGCGGCCATACATGCGCAACAGCTTGTTCTCGGCCGCCACGCGGCAGGCCTCCGAGCGCCAGGCCTGGGCCTTGTCCTCGCGCACCAGGTCGGGGCGGAGGTGGAGCATGACGCTGGTTTCCACCAGCCCGCCATGGATGCCCCAGGCCAGCTCGTCCTCCTCGACGATGCCGTCGGGCAGGCCCAGGCGCATCCAGCTGACCGGGACCACCAGCATGCCCAGCTCCGCCCGCAGCTCCATGGCGAGGATGTCGAGGATCGGCGGGTTGCCGCCATGGGCGTTGAACAGCACCAGACGGCGGATGCCGGCCTTGTGCACCTGCCGCGCCATCTCCTTCCAGAGCCGCAGCAGCAGCTCGGCCGGCAGCGACAGCGTGCCCGGGAAGGCGGTATGCTCCGGCGCATGGCCCAGCGGCACCGTCGGCAGGACGGTGAGCGGCAGATCGTCGGGTGCGAGGTCTACGGCGCGGGCCAGGATGCCCCGGCAGATCACCACATCCGTCGACAGCGGCAGGTGCGGCCCGTGCTGCTCGATGGAGGCGCAGGGCAGCACGGCCACCGTGTCCGGCGGCAGGCTGCCGGCCATCTCGGTCGTCATGTCCTCCCAGTAGCGGCGCATGGCGGGCTCTCCTGGGGCGCCCTGCCCCCAATGCGGGACGGCTAGGGCGTCGGTGGGGGTTGCCTATACAGGTTGCCTTGGGCACTGTGCCGGCCAAACGGCACAAGCTCAAGGGAGAGAGAGCCCATGTCCGCGGCCCTGAAGAAGACCGAGTGGCAAGACCGCGCCCAGCGGCTGGACTACCGCAACCAGGCCTATATCGACGGCCGCTACGTCGCCGCCGCGTCCGGCCAGACCTTCGACTGCGTCAGCCCGGCCACCGGCCAGGTGCTGACCCGCGTCGCCGCCTGCGATGTCGAGGATGTGAACCGCGCCGTCGCCAGCGCCCGCAAGGCCTTCGAGAGCGGCGTCTGGAGCCGCATGGCGCCACGCGACCGCAAGAAGGTGCTGCTGCGCTTCGCCGAGCTGATCCTGGAGCACGGCACCGAACTCGCCCTGCTCGAGACGCTGGACATGGGCAAGCCCATCCGCGACAGCAGCAGCATCGACATCCCGCTGAGCGCCCGCTGCATCGCCTACTATGCCGAGGCGATCGACAAGGTCTACGACCAGGTGGCGCCGACGGCCGACACCGCCATCGCCATGATCCTGCGCGAGCCGCTGGGCGTCATCGCCGCGGTGGTGCCGTGGAACTTCCCCCTGATGATGGCCTGCTGGAAGCTGGGCCCGGCACTCGCCACCGGCAACTCGGTGGTGCTGAAGCCGGCCGAGCAGTCGCCGCTGACGGCGCTACGCATCGCCGAGCTCGCCACCATGGCCGGGCTGCCGGACGGCGTGCTGAACGTGCTGCCGGGCTTCGGCGAGACGGCCGGCCAGGCGCTGGGCCGCCACATGGACGTGGACATGGTGACCTTCACCGGCTCCACCGAGGTCGGCAAGTACTTCATGAAGTACTCGGGCGAGTCGAACCTGAAGCGCGTCTCGCTGGAGTGCGGCGGCAAGACCCCGCACATCGTGATGAAGGACGCCGCCGACCTGGACCGCGCGGCGGCCGAGGCGGCCGGCGGCATCTTCTTCAACCAGGGCGAGGTCTGCAACGCCGGCTCCCGCCTGCTGGTGCATGAGAGCATCAAGGACGCCTTCATCGAGAAGGTCGTCGCCTACGGCCAGAAGTGGCAGCCGGGCGACCCGCTGGACCCGGAGACCCGCATGGGCGCCATGGTCGACGTGAAGCAGACCGAGCGCGTCATGGGCTATATCGAGGCCGGCAAGGCCGAGGGCGCCCGGCTGCTGTCCGGCGGCCAGCGTGCCCGCACCGAAAGCGGCGGCTTCTACATCCAGCCGACCGTGTTCGACAACGTGACCAGCGGCATGAAGATCGCCAAGGAGGAGATCTTCGGGCCGGTGCTCTCGACCATCACCTTCAAGGATACGGACGAGGCCTTCCGCATCGCCAACGACACGATCTACGGCCTGGCGGCGGCGATCTGGACCAAGGACATCACCACGGCCATGCGCGCCGCCCGCACCATCAAGGCGGGCTCGGTCTGG
Source organism: Azospirillaceae bacterium (assembly GCA_035626475.1). Taxonomy (GTDB): domain Bacteria; phylum Pseudomonadota; class Alphaproteobacteria; order Azospirillales; family Azospirillaceae; genus DASPKT01. The sequence continues at coordinate 116,695 of DASPNP010000050.1, read as the reverse complement.
GTGAACTGCTTCGACGCCGGCGACATCACCACGCCGTTCGGCGGCTTCAAGCAGTCCGGCTTCGGCCGCGACAAGTCGCTCCACGCCATGGAGAAGTACACCGACCTGAAGACGGTCTGGATCGACCTGACCTGACCGGTCGCTTCGTCGTTGGAGTGCAGGCGCTTTCATCCTTCTCCCCTTGAGGGAGAAGGATGGGGCCCCAAGCCTGCTTGGGGAGGATGAGGGGTCGACAGGCCGCGAGGGCTGGCGTTCTCGACCGCTGTCCCAGGGTCACCCTCCGCGAACGTCCGGCTGCGCCGGCCTACCCCTCACCCTCCCGCGCGATGCGCGGGTCCCATCCCCCTCCCTCAGGGGGAGAGGGATTCCGGTGCCCTCGCCCCTTGCCCCTCCTACCCCTTTCGCGTCATGGTCCGGCCCGGTCCATGAGGGAATACGCTATGAGCACCAGAAGCCTGACCGACCGTCTGCTGGACGGGGTGGAGCGCGCCGGGAACCGGCTGCCGGATCCGGTCAATCTGTTCCTGATCCTGATCGCCATCCTGTTCGTGATCTCGTTCGCGGCGGCGCTGGGCGGCGCCTCGGTGGTACATCCGAACACCAAGGCGACGGTGCCGGTGGTGAACCTGCTGTCCGCCGACCAGATCAGGCGCTGGCTGGCCGAGATGCCGACCATCTTCGCCGCCTTCCCGCCTCTGGGCATGGTGCTGGTGGCGATGGTCGGCGTCGGCTTCGCGGAGAAGACGGGCTATATCGGCGCGGCGCTGTCGGCCTTCGTGCAGGCCATGCCGCGCTGGACCCTGACGACCACCATCGTCTTCGCCGGCATCATGTCGAACCTAGCGTCGGACGCCGGCTACGTGATCCTGATCCCGCTGGCGGCGGCGCTGTTCGCCGGCGCCGGGCGCCACCCGATCGCGGGTCTGGCGGCGGCCTTCGCGGCCGTGTCGGGCGGCTATTCGGCCAACCTGCTGATCGGCTCGCTGGACGCGCTGCTGGCCGGCATCACCCAGACCGCCGCCCGGCTGATCGAGCCCACCATCACCATCACCATCGCCGCCAACTGGTACCTGATGGCGGCCCTGGTGCCGCTCTACACGGCCATCGGCGTCTGGCTGACCGACCGGGTGATCGAGCCGCGGTTGGGCCCTTGGAAGCCCGAGGCCGGCGCCGGCGACATCCCCGAGGTGGCGGCGCTGAGCGAGACGCAGCGGCGCGGCGTGCGGCTGGCCTCCTGGACCTTCTTGGGCATGTGGGTGGTGATCCTCTGGGGGGTCGTGCCGAAGGAGCCGTTCGCCGGCACGATGCTGTCGTTCCTCGACTCGATCCTGCCGCCCAGCGGCTTCATGTATGACCAGAAGGGCTCGCTCGACCAGTTCTACCATGCGCTGGTGGCGCTGCTCTCCATCACCTTCCTGATATCAGGACTGATCTACGGCAGGATCACCGGCGCCTTCCGGTCGGAGAAGGAGGCGGTGCGGATGGCGTCCGGCACCATGGCCGACCTCGCCTACTACATTCTGCTGGTGCTGGCGGTCTCGCAGTTCATCAAGCTGTTCGAATGGTCGAACCTCGGCATCTGGTCGGCGGTGAACAGCGCGGCGGCGCTGCAGGCGGCGGGCATCACCGGGTCGGTGCTGGTCGTGGCCTTCCTGCTGCTCTCGGCCTTCGTGAACCTCTTCATCGGCAGCGCGTCCGCGAAGTGGGCGCTGATGGCGCCGATCTTCGTGCCGGCCTTCATGCTGCTGGGCATGTCGCCGGAGGCGGCGCAGGGCCTCTACCGCATCGGCGACAGCTTCACCAACGTCATCACGCCGATGACCACCTACTTCGCCCTGGTCATCGTCTTCGGCCAGAAATACGCCCGTGACTTCGGCATCGGCAGCCTGATCGCCGTCATGCTGCCCTACGCCCTCTGGTTCGGCGTCGGCTCCACCATCCTGTGCCTGGGCTGGTACTGGCTGGACCTGCCGCTCGGGCCCGGCGTCGGCATGCTGTACCCGCCGCGCTGAGTAACGCGAAGGACAAAAACCACAAATTACTTGTGGTTGAGTGAAGTCTGAAGTGACGGCATGGTCGCCCGCTGGATCATTTGGGGGCGACCATGACCGCCATCGACACGACGGCCCGCCGCAGTCTCACCGACCGCTTCCTCGACCGGATCGAGAAGGCCGGCAACCGGCTGCCGGACGCCGTCACGCTGTTCCTCTACCTGATCACCGGCCTGCTGCTGATCTCCGCGGTCGCCAGCTGGTTCGGCGCGGCGGTGGAGCATCCGACCACCAAGGCGGTGGTGCCGGTCGTCAACCTGCTGTCCGACGACAGCATCCGCCGCTGGCTGGCCGAGTTCCCCTCCATCTTCGCCAACTTCGCGCCGCTGGGCATGGTGCTGGTCGCCATGGTCGGCGTCGGCATGGCGGAGAAGAGCGGGCTGATCGCCACCTCCCTCTCCTCCCTGGTCCGCAGCGTGCCCAAGGCGATGCTGACGCTGACCATCGTCTTCGCCGGCGTCATGTCGAGCCTGGCGGTGGATGCGGGCTACGTGGTGCTGGTGCCGCTGGGCGCCGCGCTGTTCGCGGCCGTCGGCCGCCACCCCATCGCCGGCCTGGCCGCCGGTTTCGCGGGCGTGTCGGGCGGCTTCTCCGCCAACCTGCTGATCACGCCGCTGGACGCGCAGCTGGCCGGCCTGACCGAGCCCGCCGCACGGCTGATCGACCCGGCCGTTACCGTGCCGATCACCGCCAACTTCTACCTGATGGCGGCGCTGGTGCCGCTCTTCACCATCGTCGGCACCATCATCACCGAGCGGCTGGTGGAGCCGCGCCTGGGCGCCTGGGCCGGGTCCCGCGACACGTCCGTCGACCCCGGCACCGTGACCGACGTGGAGCGCCGCGGCCTGCGCAACGCCGGGCTGGTCCTGGCCGCCATCGTCGCGCTGGTTGCCGTCGCCGTGGTGCCCGCCTGGGGTCCGCTGCGCGGCCCGAACGGTGAGCTCACCCAGTTCTTCAAGGGGCTGGTGACCATCCTCATGGCCGCCTTCGTGCTGATGGCGATCACCTACGGGCGCACCGTCGGCACCATCCGCAGCGAGCGCGACGCGGTGAAGATGGCCGGGCAGAGCATGTCCGACCTCGGCTACTACATCGTGCTGGTCATGGCGATCGCGCAGTTCGTTCAGCTGTTCGGCTGGTCGAACCTGGGCGTCTGGCTGGCGGTGAACGGCGCCGGCGCGCTGAAGGCGGCGGGGCTGACCGGCGCGGTGCTGATCGTGCTGTTCATCATCCTGACCTGCCTGATCAACCTGCTGATCGGCAGCGCGTCCGCCAAGTGGGCGCTGCTGGCGCCGGTCTTCGTGCCGGTCTTCATGCTGCTGGGCTTCACGCCGGACTTCGCGCAAGCCGTCTACCGCATCGGCGATGCCTTCACGAACATCATCACCCCGCTGAACGTCTACTTCGCCGTGGTGATCGTCTTCGCCCAGCGCTACGTGCCGGGCTTCGGCATCGGCAGCCTGGTGTCGGTGATGCTGCCCTACTGCCTCTGGTTCGGCATCGCCTCCACCCTGATGACGCTGGGCTGGTACTGGCTGGACCTGCCGCTCGGGCCCGGTTCCTACATCCACCCGGCCAAGCCCTGAGCGGCCGAACGCGCGCAATGAAAAGGGGGCGGACGCCATGTCCGCCCCCTTCTCGTTTCAGCGCCCGGCCTCAGGGCTTGCGCTGCTCCTTGGCGTCGACGCAGCCGGCCATCTTGCCGCCGGTGGCGTTCTCCGGCTGCTTCGACGGCATGTCGGCGCAGGCGGCGGCGTCGGACGACGCCGTCCCGGTCGCGCTGGTGCGCTCCTGGCCCGACGAGCTGGCGCCGTAGCGCACGCTGCCCTGCGGACCCGAGGCGGTGGCGGCGGTGCCCTGGTCGGTCGAGCGCGGCGCGGCCGAGCTTGTGTCGCTGCCCATGGTGCCGCCGCTGGCGGTGGCGCCGGAACCGGTGCTCATGGACGAACCGCCCGTGGAGGTGCTGCCGGTGGACGTGCCGCCCGCAGTGCCGCCTGACATGCTGCCGCCCGACATGCCGTCCGAAGTGGTCGTGGCGGTGCCGGCCCCGGTGCTGGCCGTGCCGGTGCCGACGGTGTCGGTGCGGCTGACGCCCGAACCCGGGGCCGCCGTCGCGCTGGCGCTGGAGCCGGCGGTGGTGTCGGTGGCGGCGGTGTCCTGCGCGCAGGCGCCGAGCAGGGCGAGCGACAGAGCCGCGGCGGTGAGTTGGAGCTTCATGGGAATGGCCTTTCCGATCGTTGAGGTCCGGTCCCCCAACAATCGAAAGGGCGGGTCATCACCACCGGGGTGAGGACCCGCCCCCTCAGGCCCGCTTCCAGCTGGTGCCCTGCGGCCCGTCCTCCAGCACCACGCCCTTGGCCAGGAGGTCGGCGCGGATGCGGTCCGCTTCCCCGAAGTTCTTCGCGGCGCGGGCGTCCTTGCGGGCCTGGATGGCGGCCTGGATGGCGGCCTCGTCCAGCGTGTCGGCCCCTTTCGGCGTCCAGCGGAACCAAGCCTCGGGATCGCCGCCCAGCAGCCCCATGAGCCGGCCCGCCGCCCGCAACCCCGCCGCCGCGGCGAGCTTCGCCTCCGGGTCCGTGGCGGTATGGAAGCTGGAGGCCAGCGCATGCAGGTGGCTCAGCGCCAACGGCGTGTTGAGGTCGTCGCTCAGCGCCGCCAGCACCTCGGCGGGCACCTGGGCGTCCGGCACGCCGTCCAGCCCGCGCAGCACGCCGTACCATTTGTCCAGGTCGCCCTTCGCCTGACGCAGCGCGTCCTTGGTGAAGTCCAGCGGCTGGCGGTAATGGGCGCGCATCAGCGACAGGCGCAGCGCCTCGCCCGGGAACTCCTCCAGCAGCTCCGCCACCGTGTAGAAGTTCCCCAGCGACTTGGACATCTTGTCGGCGCCGATGGTCAGGAAGCCGCTGTGCATCCAGACCCGCGCCATCACGGGCGTGCCATGGGCGCAGCGGCTCTGGGCGATCTCGTTCTCATGGTGCGGGAAGATCAGGTCCAGCCCGCCGCCATGGATGTCGAACTCCTCGCCCAGGTGCCGCGCCGTCATGGCCGAGCACTCGATGTGCCAGCCCGGCCGTCCGCGGCCCCAGGGGCTGTCCCAGCCCGGCTGGTCCGGCGCGCTGGGCTTCCACAGGATGAAGTCGGCCGCGCTCTTCTTGTAGGGCGCGACCTCGACCCGGGCGCCGGCGACCAGCTCGTCCTGGCTGCGGCGGCTGAGCTTGCCGTAGTCGGCCATGGCCGGGACGTGGAACAGCACGTGCCCTTCGGCGGCATAGGCGAAGCCGCCTTCGACCAGCCGGCCGATCATCGCGACCATCTCGCCGATATGGGCGGTGGCGCGCGGCTCGACGTCGGGGCGCAGCAGGTTCAGCGCGTCCATGTCGGCGTGGAACTGCGCCGTGGTGCGCTGGGTGACGCTCTCGATGCTCTCGCCGCTGTCGCGCGCCCGGTCCATGATCTTGTCGTCCACGTCCGTGATGTTCCGGGCGTAGGTGACCTTGGGATAGAGGTGCTTCAGCAGCCGCGCCAGCACGTCGAAAGCGGTGAAGGTCCGGCCGTTGCCGATATGCGCGTAATCGTAGACGGTCGGGCCGCAGACATAGAGCCGCACGTTCGACGGGTCGATCGGGGCGAAGGCTTCCTTCTCACGCGTCAGCGTGTTGTAGAGCTGCAGGGCCATCTGGAAATCCGTTCAGAACAGGGTCGTGAGGGCGCCGGACATCATCCACGCGCCGGGGCGCCGGTCAGGAGTCGTGACGACAACAGGGGACGGCGGCCTTCAGCCGCACCGCCCGAACCTGCCTGGAAACCGCACCGATCGACATGACGACCCTCTTGGGCCCGGCATTGTGCCGGGGCCTTCACTCCACCCGTTCCGGCCGCCGCCGTCAAGCGGTTTGCCCCTCAGGCGGCCTGCCCCGACAGCCGCGCCAGCGCCCGCTCCCGCCCGATCAGCGGCAGGAAAGTCTTCAGCTCCGGCCCGTGCTCCAGGCCGGTGAGTGCCAGGCGCAGCGGCAGGAACAGCGCCTTGCCCTTGGCGCCGGTGGCGTCCTTGACGGCTGCTGTCCACTGCCCCCAGGTCTCAGCACTCCAGGGCTCCGGCGGCAGCAGGTTGGCGGCGGTCGCGGCGAAGGCGGGGTCCTGGACGACCGGGGTGACGGGCCCCCGCGCGACAGTCCACCATTCCCCGGCGTCGGCCAGCTTGGAGAGGTTGCCGCGCACGGCCAGCCAGAAAGCCTCCGACACGCCGGCCAGCCCCATCGCCTCCAACCGGCCGCGCACCTGGTCGAAGCCCGTGAGGTGCAGCACCTGGGCGTTCAGCCGGTCCAGATCGTCGGTGGCGAATTTCGGCGTGCCGCGCCCCACCTTGTCCAGGTCGAACTCGGCCGCCAGCTCGTCCAGCGTCGCCCGCGCCTCCACCGCGTCGGAGGTGCCGAGCTTCGCCAGCAGCGACAGGATCGCCATGGGCTCGACGCCCGCCTCCTCGCGCAAGGACCGCAGCGACAGGCTGCCCAGCCGCTTGGACAGCCCATGCCCTTCCGCGTCGGTGATCAGCGGGAAATGCGCGTAGTGCGGCGGCGTGCCGCCCAGCGCCTCGCAGAGCTGGACCTGCACGGCGGTGTTGGCGACATGGTCCTCGCCGCGGATGACATGGGTGATGCCCAGCTCGATGTCGTCCACGACGGAGGCGAAGGTGTAGAGCGGCTGGCCGTCCTCGCGCACCAGCACCGGGTCGGACAGGTCGCGGCCGTGGAAGCCTTGCTGCCCCCGGATCAGATCGTCCCAGCCGACGGGCTCGTGCTCAAGCTTGAGGCGCCAGTGCGGCCGGCGGCCCTCCGCCTCCAGCCTGGCACGGTCGGCGTCGGTGAGGCGCAGCGCGGCGCGGTCGTAGAGCGGCGGCTTATGCTGGGCCAGCTGCGCCTTGCGCTTCAGCCCCAACTCCTCCGCCGTCTCGTAGCAGGGGTAGAGGCGGCCGGCCGCCTTCAGCTTTTCCACCGCCACGGCGTAGCGGTCCAGCCGGTCGCTCTGCCGGGCGAAGCGGTCCCACTCCAGCCCCAGCCAGCGCAGATCCTGCTCGATGGCGGCGGCGAACTCGGGCGTGGAGCGCTCGCGGTCGGTGTCGTCCATGCGCAGCATGAAGCTGCCGCCGTGACGGCGCGCGAACAGCCAGTTCAGGAGCGCCGCGCGGGTGTTCCCGATATGCAGCAGGCCGGTGGGGCTGGGCGCGAAGCGGACGGCGACATTCATGGCGGCGGGCTCTGTAAAGGGGGCCGCAGCGATAGCACGGCCCCGCGCGCGTCACCAAGTCTTGCCGCCCACCCAGCTTCCCGCCACCGGCCGGAAGGGTTCCACCCGCGCCTCGGTCCAGACGCCCGCCGTCCAGTAGGGATCGCCCTCCAGCAGCGCGCGCGCCTCGGCCTCGGTGCCCGCGTCCAGCACCAGCAAGCTTCCCCTGAAAGCATCGCCCTCGCGGAAGGGCCCGGCCACCAGGTAGCGGGAGAGGTTAGCCTCGACATAGGCCAGATGCGCGGCGAGGTGCTCCTGCCGGAGGGCTGCCCCGTCCGGGCCATCCCAAAGCATGATCGCGTAGGGCATGCTCCCTCCTCCCGGGCTTGACAGCGGCTGCGGCCGCGTCGAAATTTGTCCGGACAAATATCCCCGGCGCAGGGACCGGGGTCAAGCCGCGCGCCCGGGGCACTCCGGGCCGCCAACAGGGAGCCCGGCCATGGCGACGACCATCATCGTTCTCTTCAACCTGAAGCCGGGCGTCAGCGCCGCCGACTACGAGGCCTGGGCGCGGTCCACCGACCTGCCCATCGTCAACAAGCTGCCCTCGATCGAGCGGTTCCAGGTCTTCAAGTCGGCCAGCGTGCTGGGCTCCGACGCCAAGCCGCCCTACCAGTACATCGAGACGCTGGTGGTCCGGGACATGAACCAGCTGGGCGCCGACATCGGCACCGAGACGATGCAGCGGGTGGCGGGCGAGTTCCAGACCTTCGCCGACAACCCGACCTTCATCGTCACCGACGAGATCACGGCCTGAGGAGGCGGTCCCCATGGGCATGTACAATCTCGACGGCAAGGTGGCGCTGATCACCGGGTCCGGCCGCCGCAAGGGGCTGGGCGAGGCCATGGCGCGGCGGCTGGCGGCCGAAGGTTGCAGCGTCGTGCTGCACGACATCGGCATGGTGAAGGGCGAGATCGCGCCCGAGCACGGCGTCGGCAAGAAGGAGGAGATGGAGGGCATCGCCGAGGAAATCCGCTCCGCCGGCGGCAAATGCCTGACCGTCACCGGCGACATGCTTGTGGAGGCTGATGTCGAGCGCATGGTGGCCGCCGCCGTCCAGGGCTTCGGCAAGCTCGACATCCTCGTGAACAATGCGGGCATCGGCTATCTGTTCGGCCCGCTGACCGAGATGACCCAGGAGAAGTGGGACGCGGTGCTGGGCGTGAATCTGCGGGGCTGCTTCTTCGCCATGAAGCACGCCGCCCGCCACATGATCGAGCGCGGCCAGGCCGGCAGCATCGTCAACATCGCCAGCCAGGCGGCCAAGTCCGGCTTCGCCATGGCGACCGCCTACACCGCCAGCAAGCACGGCCTGGTCGGTCTCACCCGCGCCGCGGCGCTGGAGTGGGGCGCGCACCGCATCCGCGTCAACGCCATCTGCCCGAACCACGTCACCACGGGCCTGGGCGCGTGGCAGAACGACTTCATGTCCAAGGCCAGAGGCCAGACCATGGACGAGTACATGGCCAGCATGGCCGCCCGCATCCCGCTGTGCCGGCCGGGCCTGACCGAGGACACGGCGAACGCGTGCGCCTTCCTCTGCTCCGACCAGGCGGCCTACATCACGGGCGAGGCGATGAACGTCTCCGGCGGCGAGGAGTATCACTGATGACTCAGCAGCAGGTCCGCTGGCCGAACGGCGCCCGCCTCGCCATGTCCTTCGTGGTGAATGTCGAGGAAGGCTCGGAGATGTCGATCAAGGAGGGGGACAAGGGCCCCGAGCCGGTCGACGAGCTGGGCGTCGCGCTGAAAATCCCGGTGCGCAACTACGGCAACGAGAGCAACTACCAGTACGGCATCAATGCCGGCGCGCCGCGCATCATCGGCCTGCTCGACAAGTACGGCGTGAAGGCCACCTGGACCGCCGCGGCCCTCGCCCTGGAGCGGGCGCCGCAGTTGGGTGAGGCCATCCGCCGCCGCGGCGACGAGCCCTGCTCCCATGGCTGGCGCTGGGTCCACCAGTTCTCCATGAAGGAGGAGAAGGAGCGCGAGTTCATCCGCAAGGCGGTCGCCAGCATCGAGGCCACGACGGGCACCCGCCCCTATGGCTGGCTGTCGCGCTACCTGCACACCGAGAACACGCGCCGCCTGCTGGTGGAGGAGGGCTTCACCTACCAGATGGACGATTACTCCGACGACAAGCCGCGCTGGGAGATGGTCGAGACGGCGGCCGGCCCCAAGCCCTTCGTCATCGTGCCCTACGCGCTCGACAGCAACGACATGAAGTTCTGGATCGCGCCGTCGCTGACGCCCAAGGACTGGGCCGACTACGCCATCGCCACCTTCGACGTCCTGTATGAGGAGGGCGCGTCGGAGACCCGGATCATGAGCCTGGGTCTGCATCTGCGCATCATCGGCCGCCCGGGGCGCATCGGGGCGTTGGAGACCGTGATGAAGTACATCACCCAGAAACCAGGCGTCTGGCTCTGCACCCGCCGCGAGATCGCCGAGGAGTTCGCGCGTCAGGCGGCGCCGCCGGTCTGACCCGGAGTTTCCCTACCGCAGGCGCTCCTCCAGGCAACGGTTCTCGACCCCGCGTGCGGCGAGGTCCTGCATCTTCGTGACGTAGCTGCCGTCCAGCACGATGGTGGGATTGCGGATCACGTTGGCGTTCAGCTTGCGCATGTCCGCCTCGATCCGCTCGCACGGGCTCATGCAGGCGGCGAGCAGCAACGGCAGGCTGAGGACAAGAAGGCGGGTGGGCATCGGCCGAACTCCGGCGGCGGGGTTGCGACCGCATTCAACAGCCGCAAAGTGGCGGGGGTATGGCGGCCGGTGCGCGCAGCCGGGGTAACGCCGCATGCGCGGGTGCCGCGGTTGACAGGCGGCGGCGTGCATCCTAAATTTGTCCGGACAAATTTTTCCAGGGAGGGACGACCGTCCCATGAACGCCCGCCGCAGCCTTCTCTTCGTCCCAGGCTCCCGCCCCGAGCGGTTCGGCAAGGCGCTGGCCGCCGGTGCAGACATGGTCTGCGTCGATCTGGAGGATGCGGTCGCGCCCGCCCACAAGGCGGAGGCGCGGACGTCCGCCCTGCCCTTCCTCACCGACACTCCGGGACCCGAACGGCTGGTGCGGATCAACTCGGTCAAGTCGGCCGAGGGCCTGCGCGACCTGCTGGCGGTGATCGATGCGCGGCCAAGCGGCGGCTCGCTGATGCTGCCCAAGGTCGATCATGCCGAGGAGGTGCGCTGGGCGGCCGCGCTGCTGACCGAGGCCGGGCTGTGCCTGTCGCTGGTGGCGCTGGTGGAGACGGCCGAGGGGCTGGAGAACGCCGCCGCCATCGCCGCGTCTTCCCCCTTCCTGAAGGCGGTCATGTTCGGCGGCGCCGACCTCTCGGCGGAACTGGGCACGCCGCTGGCGCACGAGCCGCTGCTCTACGCCCGCTCCCGCCTGGTGCACGCCGCCGCGCGTGCCGGGATCGAGGCGATCGACGTGCCGCACATCGACGTCTCCGACCTGGAGGCCTGCCGGGCCGAGACGGAGACGGCGCGGTCGCTGGGCTTCACCGCCAAGGCCTGCATCCATCCCACCCAGGTGGCCGTCGTGAACGGCGTCTTCACGCCCGGCCCGGAGGAGGTCGCCCGCGCGCGGCGCATCGTCGAGGCGCTGGAGGCGAACCCGCACGGGGTGCTGCTGCTGGACGGCAAGCTGGTCGAGAAGCCGGTGGTGCGGGCGGCCCAGCGGGTGCTCGCCCGCGCCCAACAATCCCATTGAGAAGAGGACCCGAGCGATGAGCGTGACCCACAAGCAAGTCGGCCCCAACCGCTACCGCGAGTCGTTCGGCCGCTACTACGAGGATTTCAATGTCGGCGACATCTACGAGCACCGGCCCGGCCGGACGCTGACGGAGACCGACAACACCTGGTTCACGCTGCTGACGATGAACACCCATCCGATGCATTTCGACGCCGAGTACGCCAAGCACAGCGAGTTCGGCCGCTGCATCATCTGCTCGCCGCTGACCGTCGCCGTCATGGTCGGCATGAGCGTGACGGACGTCAGCCAGAAGGCCATCGCCAACCTGGGCTGGGACGAGATCAAGCTGACCCACCCGCTGTTCGCCGGCGACACGCTGACGGCGGAGTCGGAGGTGCTGGGCAAGCGCGAGAGCGCCAAGCGCCCGAACGCCGGCATCGTCACCGTCTCCACCACCGGCTTCAACCAGGACGGCAAGGTCGTCTGCACCTTCAAGCGGACCATGCTGATCGCCAAGCGCGGCTACGACGTCGAGGAAAAGGCCAGGTACTGAGCCGCCTCCCCCATCGCCTTCAGGAGCTAGACCCATGACCATGATCGACCAGCGCAGCGAGCGCGACGAGGAAGAGGCCCAGATCCTGGAGGCCATCGGCAAATGGCTGGACCGCGAGGTGCGGCCCAATGTCGAGAAGCTCGAACATGACGACATCTACCCCGAGGAGATGGTCGAGCAGATGAAGGAGCTGGGCCTGTTCGGGGCGATCATCGACCCGGAATATGGCGGCCTGGGCCTCTCGGCCACCACCTACGCCCGCATCGTGCAGAAGGTGTCGGAGGTGTGGATGAGCCTGTCGGGCATCTTCAACTCGCACCTGATCATGGCGCAGATCGTCCAGCGCCACGGCACGCCGGAGCAGAAGGCCCACTACCTGCCGCGCTTCGCCGCCGGCGAGATCCGCGGCGGCCTGGCGCTGACCGAGCCCGACGCCGGCACCGACCTGCAGGCCATCCGCATGAAGGCGGTGCGACGCGGCGACAAGTACGTCATCAACGGCACCAAGACCTGGATTTCCAACGGCATCCACGGCAGCTGCTTCGCGCTGCTGGTCAAGACCGACCCGGAGGCGCAGCCGCGCCACAAGGGCATGTCGGTCTTCATCGCCGAGAAGGGTCCGGGCTTCAAGGTGTCCAAGAAGCTCGAGAAGATGGGCTACAAGGGCATCGATTCGGCCGAGCTGATCTTCGAGGATTACGAGCTCGGCGCCGACAAGCTGGTCGGCGGGGTCGAGGGCCAGGGCATGCAGTTCGCCTTGGGCGGGCTGGAGCTGGGCCGCATCAACGTGGCCGCCCGCTCCTGCGGCATCGCCAAGCGGGCGCTGGACGAGTCGGTCAAGTACGCCCAGATCCGCAAGACCTTCGGCAAGCCGATCGCCGAGCACCAGGCGATCCAGCTGATGCTGGGCGAGATGGCGACCCGGTCCGAGGCCGCCATCGCGCTCACCTACAACGCCGCCCGCGCCTACGACCGCGGCGAGCGCTGCGACATGGAGGCCGGCATGGCGAAGTACTTCGCCTCCGAGGCCGCCGTCTCCAACGCCACCGACGCCATGCGCATCCATGGCGGCTACGGCTACAGCAAGGAATACCCGATCGAGCGGCTGTACCGCGACGCGCCCCTGATGTGCATCGGCGAGGGCACCAACGAGATGCAGCGCATCATCATCGCCAAGCAGCTGGTGGCGCGGAATCCGGTGTGATCCTGATCGCTGGGCTTGTCGGGGCGCCCACGCCTTGGTGCGTGCTTCGACAAGCTCAGCATGAGGAAAGGGATACGCCAGGCACTCCCGGGCAGGCCGGGAGCAGCAAGAACATCCTCAGCCTGAGCCTGTCGAAGGCCGCACCACGCCAACGCTGACGCCGTCCAAGCAGAGGTCTCCCCATGTCCCTCCCCCTTCCCCTCGACGGCGTCCGCGTCCTGGCGGTGGAGCAGTACGGCGCCGGCCCCTGGGGCACGCTGTACCTCGCCGACATGGGCGCGGAGGTGATCAAGATCGAGCAGCCGGGGTCGGGCGACATGTCGCGCGGCACCGGCCCGCATTTCCTGGGCGACAACGACAGCGAGTTCTTCCAGACCTTCAACCGCAACAAGCGCTCGCTCACGCTGGACCTGAAGGACCGGCGCGGGCGGGAGATCTTCGAGAAGCTGGCGGCCAGGGCGGACGGCGTCGCCAACAATCTCCGCGGCGACCAGCCGGGAAAGCTGGGCCTGACCTACGAGGTGCTGGGGAAGATCAACCCGAAGCTGGTCTGCGCCCATCTCTCCGCCTACGGCCGCACCGGCGCCCGGGCAGGCTGGCCCGGCTACGACTACCTGATGCAGGCCGAGGCCGGCTTCATGGATTTGACCGGCGAGCCGGACAGCCCGCCGACCCGCATGGGCCTGTCCGTGGTCGACTACATGACCGGCGTGACGATGGCGTATGCCTTCACCGCCGCCCTGGTGCAGGCGCTGAAGACCGGCCGGGGCCGCGACGTGGACGTCAGCCTGTTCGACGTCGCCCTGCACCAGCTCACCTATCCCGCCACCTGGTACCTGAACTCCGGCGACCTCACCCGCCGCCGGCCGCGCTCGGGCCACCCCAGCACCGTGCCGGTGGAGCTGTTCCCGACCGCCGACGGCTACGTCTTCATCATGTGCGTGACCCAGAAGTTCTGGGAGCTGCTGTGCCAGCGCACCGGCCTGGACCATCTGGCGGCGGACCCGCGCTTCCTGAAGCCGGCCGACCGCCGGACGAACCGCGAGGCCCTCATCGCCATCCTGGACGAGCGGCTGCGGCAGCGGACGACGGCCGAATGGCTGGAGATCTTCGCCGGCGACATCCCCAGCGCGCCGGTCCATACGCTGGACCAAGCGCTGGCGAACCCCTGGCTGGCCGAGCGTGGGCACATCCAGCCGCACCCGCACCCGGCCAAGCCCGACATGAGGATGATCGCCAACCCGATCCGCCTCGACGATGCCTTCGTGCCGGTCAAGGCCGCCCCTGCCCTGGGCGCCGACACCGACGCGATCCTGGGCGAACTGGGGCTGGGTGCCGACGACATCCGCGCGCTCAAAGAGGCGAAGGTGGTGTGATGAAGCTGGACGGGCTGCGCGTCATCGACCTGTCGCTGTTCCTGCCCGGGCCGCACATGACCATGATCATGGCGGACCATGGCGCCGAGGTGATCAAGGTGGAGCCGCCGGGATCAGGCGAGCCGACCCGCCACGTCGCCTACCGGAAGAATGGCGAGACCGTCTGGTTCCGCAACACCCACCGCAACAAGAAGTCCATCGTCCTGAACCTGAAGTCGCCGGAGGGGCGCGAGGCGCTGTTCCGGCTGGCGGAGAGCGCGGACGTGCTGGTGGAGGCGTTCCGGCCGGGCGTGGTCGACCGGCTCGGCATCGGCTACGCGGCCATGGCGGCGCGCAACCCGCGGCTGGTCTACTGCTCCATCGCCGCCTTCGGCCAGACCGGTCCCTTGCGCGACAAGCCGGCCCACGACCCGGCCATCGAGGCGCAGAGCGGCACCCTGTCGCTTAACCTGGGCAATGACGGCGAGCCGACCATGGCGCACGTCCCGGCGGCCGACATGGCGGGCAGCCTGATGGCGCTGTCGGGCGTGCTGATGGCGCTGTACCGCCGGCAGACGACCGGGCGGGGCGACTACATCGACATCTCCATGCAGGACAGCCTGATGGCCTGGCTGCCCAATGTCACCGGCCCGGTCTTCGCCGAGGGCCGCGCGCCCCGGGTGAAGGAGGAGCGGAGCTTCGGCGGCGCCGCCTTCAACAACATCTACCGCTGCCGCGACGGCCGCCACGTCGCGCTGGGCGGGGTCGAGCACAAGTTCGTGGAGAACCTGCTGCACGCGCTCGGCCGGCCCGACCTGATCGCCGTGGCGCTGCGGCCCGCCGGGGCGGAGCAGGAACCGGTGAAGGCCTTCCTGCGCGAGACCTTCCTGACCCGCACCCGGGCGGAATGGGAGGAATTCCTCTCCGGCCTCGACCTGGGCTGGGCGCCGGTGCTGGACCTGAAGGAGGCGTTCGACCAGCCGCAGGTCAAGGCCCGGCACATGCTGGTGGTCGATGCCGAGGGCAGCGAGCATATCGGCCTGCCCATCAAGTTCCGCGACGAGCCCGGCACCCTGGTCCCCGCCACGCCGAAGCTGGGCGAGCATACCGACGCCGTGCTGCGCGCCGCCGGCTACGACGATGCACGGATCGCGGAACTGAGGGCCGCGGGCGCGGTGGCGTAGGGTAGCCCCGGTCGCTTTCATCGGAGAGGCTGAACCGGCGTGCGTCCTTCGACAGGCTCAGGATGAGGAACGGGGGATGCCAGGCATTCCCGTTCTCATCCGCACCAGCTTCGCCGGGAGCAGCTGAATCCCCCTCATCCTGAGCCGGTCGAAGAACGCACAACCTCGGCGCTGCCGATGGCGGGGAGCAGCAAAAAGGTTCTCACCCTCAGCCTGTCGAAGGACGCACTCCAGCAACGCTGCCGTTCAGGGTGCCCCCCCCCTCAGACCTCGCGGCTGCGCTTCAGATGGTGCCGCACATAGAGCGTGGTGCCGATGGCGATCAGCAGTTCCACCATCTCCATGAGTTCGCTGACGGTCCATTCGATGCGCTGGCGCACCTCGATGTGGGCGAACAGCATGTCCAGGATCGACAGACCGGCGATGATCGCGAACCAGGGCCAGAGCTTCCACGGCACCGCCACGTTGCGGGCGACGGCCCAGCCGCCGATGGCGATGCCGATCAGGGAGCCGACGCCGAAGAGGACGCGCATCGGCTCGATCAGCTCGTGCGCGCCCTGAAGGTTATGCAGGTTGAACTCGCCCTGGACGTTCTGCGCGGCCATTTCCGGCGGCGTCTCGAACCCGACCAGCCACTGGCCCCAGGACACCTCTTCCATGCCGATGAAGAACATGCCGGCGGCGAACATCGACCAGAAGACGCTCGCCAGCTTGTCGTCCCGCCAGTGACGCACGGCCAGCCGCGCCGCCCACCAGGCGACCGCGATCATCAGGATGAAGGAGAGCATCTCGACCGGCCCGTTCTCGTCCGTCATCCAGCGCGACGCGTCGCGCGTCGCCGGCAGATTGACCAGGACGGCGTTGAACAGGATCAGGAGGACCGGCGCCGCGAGATTCCATCCGCCCCAGAGGGACCGGGGCGCCGAGTCCAAGGAGAGTCCGGGTCCTTGAGGGGAAACGGTGAAGGCCATGCGCATCCAACCCTTCGGGAGGAGGTCCGCCGGCTGCGGACCGATCCTTCCGTTAACGTTGAATGACGGTCTTAGGACAAAAATATGACGGCGATCGTCCCGCCTCTTAAGGGCGGGACTACCACCATCTCACGGACTATGGCCCTACTCGGCCGCGGCGGCGCGGCGGGCGCGGTCGGCCTCCTGCCGCGCGGCCTTCAGCTCCTCCGCCACGAGGAAGGCCAGCTCCAGCGCCTGGGAGGCGTTCAGGCGCGGGTCGCAGGCGGTGTGGTAGCGCAGCGCCAGCGCATGCTCGGTGATGGCCTGGGCGCCGCCGGTGCACTCGGTCACGTCCTGGCCGGTCATCTCGAAATGCACGCCGCCGGGATGCGCCCCCTCGCCCCGGCAGGCTTCGAAGAAGCCCTTCACCTCGCCCAGGATGCGGTCGAACGGCCGGGTCTTGAAGCCGTTGCCGGACTTGACCGTGTTGCCGTGCATCGGGTCGCAGCTCCACACCACCTGCCGCCCCTCGCGCATGACGCGGCGGATCAGCCCAGGCAGCTTGTCATGGACCTTGTCGTGGCCCATGCGGGCGATCAGGGTCAGGCGACCCGGCTCGTCGGCCGGGTTCAGGATGTCGATCAGGCGCAGCAGATCGTCCGGGTCCGAGGTCGGGCCGCATTTCAGCCCGATCGGGTTCTTCACGCCGCGCAGGAACTCCACATGCGCGCCGTCGTGCTGGCGCGTGCGGTCGCCGATCCACAGCATGTGGGCCGAGACGTCGTACCAGTCGCCCGTGGTGCTGTCGATCCGGGTCAGCGCCTGCTCGTAGGGCAGCAGCAGCGCCTCGTGGCTGGTGAAGAACTCGGTCTCGCGGATCTGGGCCGAGGTCTCGGCGGTGATGCCGCAGGCCGCCATGAAGGCCAGCGCCTCGTCCAGCCGGTCGGCGAGGTCCTGGTAGCGCTCCCCCTGCGGCGAGCGCTCGACGAAGCCCAAGTTCCACTGGTGGACCTTGTGCAGGTCGGCATAGCCGCCCTGGGCGAAGGCGCGCAGCAGGTTCAGCGTGGCGGCGGCCTGGTTGTAGGCTTGGACCATGCGGTCCGGGTCCGGCACCCGGGCCTCGGGCGTGAAGTCGAAGCCGTTGATGATGTCGCCGCGGTAGGAGGGCAGCTCCTGCCCGTCGATCACCTCGGTGTCGGCCGAGCGCGGCTTGGCGAACTGCCCGGCCATGCGGCCGACCTTAACCACCGGCGTGGCGCCGCCGAAGGTCAGCACGATCGCCATCTGCAGCAGCACGCGGAAAGTGTCGCGGATGTTGTTCGGGTGGAACTCGGCAAAGCGCTCGGCTCGGTCGCCGCCATGCAGCAGGAAGCCCTCGCCCCGCGCCACGCGGCCCAGATGCTCCTTCAGGCGCCGCGCCTCGCCGGCGAAGACCAGCGGCGGATAGTTCGACAGGCGCTGCTCGGCGGCGGCCAGCCTGGCCGCGTCGGGATAGGAGGGAAGCTGCCGCACGGGCTTGCCGCGCCAGCTGTCCGGAGCCCACCTGTTCGCCTGATCCACCATCTCGCACCTCGACCGTTCGGGCGTCCCCACCCGGAACAAAACCTCAGAAAGTTGCGCCTGATGGCGCATCGGGGGAAAGACTTTTACGCCGCATCGCAGCACATTTCCAGCCCTTGTCCAATCCGCCGCACGCAGGCCAGCGTTACGGTGCGCTCGGGTCGAAGCCGGCGCGCCGCCCTACCGGACAAGGATGCGACCGAATGACGACTCTCCTCCGCGCGACCGTCCTGCTTCTGCCGATGGCCCTGGCGGGCTGCCAGTCCGGCGGCGCCCCGACGCAGGCCAGCGGAACGTCGGCGCCGGTCACGGCTGGCAAGTCCGGCATCGGGCTGCCGGCCGGCTTCGGTGGATTCCGGCTGACAGCCAGCAACGACGCAGGGGGGCTGGGGCTCGACACGGTGAGCAGCTACAAGGGTCCGGCGGGCGACATCACCCTCTATGTCTACCGGCCACCCTTCCCCGACGTGCATCTGACGGCCTTCGTCGCCTCCTCGATCATCCGCCAGCGTTTCGCCCCCGGGGTCGAGATCGCGGCCGACGAGCTGGTGACGCCCGCCGGCGCGTCCGCGCCGACCCTGCGACGCCTTCTCTTCACCCGCGGCGGCGAGACCCAGCCGCGCGACGCGCTGGCGATCCAGCGCGCCGGCCCCTGGCTGGTGAAGGTCAGGGCCACCCTGCCCGGGGCCTCGCCGGCCGAGCTGACCAAGGCCATCGACACGGCCCTGGCGTCCCTCTCCTGGCCGCAGGGGCTGGCGCCGGAGCCGCTGCCCCCGAAGGCGGATTTCGCCCCCTGCGCCCCCGACACCCTGTCCGAGGTGGCGGCGCTGCCGGCGGACCCGGCCTATCTGGCGGTGCTGGGGACCCTGTCGGTCCCGTCGGTCCTCTCCTCCCCGCCGGACGACCTCTCCCTGCCGCGCCCCGGCACGGCGCCCGGCGGGTTCTGCCTGGACGGGGTGACGCGGTTCGGACAGTACGACATCCCCCTGCTGCGCGGATCGCCGGCCGCCTCCAAGGCCGGCGACGTCCGTCACTTCATCCCGCTCGGCGACAGTGGCCAGGTGATCGAGATCGGGCGGTACGCGATGCCCTCCGGCGTCGTGCCGCGCCCGATCGTGCATGCCCGCCTGCTCGCCGTCGGCGCCAGCTACGTTATGGAGCTCTATGACGGCTGGCCCAACCGCGAGCAGGCAGCGAGCCTGGTCGGCATCGTGGCGACCCAGGCGCAGCAGCCGCTGCTGACCGTGCTGGAGCCCGAGGAGGGCAAGGCGTACGTGACCCTAAACCCGGAGCGGGTGAACGCCCGGCAGGCTGGTCCCCGGGTGTGACGGCGGTCGCCGCGCTTGTCACGGCGGTCGCGCACAAATCCTCCCCCGCGTGCACGGCCGTGCCTATACTCGGGCGCAGCGCCTCCGCGAAGCCGGGACCTTCATGACCAGCCTGAACGCCGCCACATCAGCCCAGCCCCCGGCGAAACCCAAGACGCCCGGCTGGCGCGACGTGCTGCGCGCCTGCCGCCAGCCGCGGGTGCTGATCACGCTGGCGCTGGGCTTCTCCTCCGGCCTGCCCTTCATGCTGACCGGCAACACGCTGGGGTTCTGGCTGCGCGAGGCGGGAATCGAGCTGCAGGCCATCGGCTTCCTCTCCTGGGTCGGCTTGGCCTATTCGCTGAAGTTCCTCTGGGCGCCGATCGTCGACCGGGTGGACGCGCCGGTGCTGGGCCGGGCGCTGGGCCGGCGGCGCGGCTGGATGGCGGCGTCGCAGCTGGCGATCGGCGCCGGGCTGATCGGCATGGCGGTCAGCGGCCCGGCCGGCGGTCTGGCGGCCATCGGCGGCTTCGCGCTGCTGGCGGCCTTCGCCTCGGCCACCCAGGACGTGGTGGTGGACGCCTGGCGCATCGAGCAGGCGGAGAACGGCGAGGAGCAGGCGCTGTTCGCCGCCGCCTTCCAGATGGGCTACCGGGCGGCGCTGCTGGCGACCGACGCGCTGATCCTGGTGCTGGCGGCCGAGGTCGGCTGGTCGACCAGCTATCTGGCGGCCGGCATCGCCATGGCCGTCGGCCTCGCCGCCACCCTCGCCGCGACCGAGCCGGCGCGGGCGCAGATCGCGGTGGCGCAGCAGGCGGCGCCGCTCTGGACGCCGCGTGGCCTGTTCGACGCCATCGTCGGTCCCTTCATCGCCTTCTTCCGCGACCATGGCCGCTTCGCCTTGCTGATGCTGGCGACGATCAGCCTCTACCGGCTGGCCGATTTCATGATCGGCCCCATGGTCGGCCCCTTCTATGTCGATATCGGCATCGCCAAGGAGACGGTCGGCGCGATCCGCGCCTCGGTCGGGCTCTGGGCCACCATCGCCGGCATCGCGCTGGGTGGCCTCTGCGCGGTGAAGCTGGGTTTCGGGCGGACGCTGATCCTGGGCGCCATCCTCGGCCCCGCCTCCAACCTCGCCTTCTCGGTCCTGGCGCTGACGGGGCCGGACCTGGGCGTGTTCGCGGGCGTGATGGTGATCGACAACATCGCCACCGGCTTCGCCGGCACGGCGCTGGTCGCCTACATGTCCAGCCTGACCAGCATCGGCTACACCGCCACCCAGTACGCGCTGCTGAGCTCCTTCTACGCCCTGCTCGGCAAGGTGCTGAAGGGCTTCTCCGGCACGGCCGTGGAATGGCTGGAGACCGGCTATGGCGTGCTGACGGCCTATGCCCTGTTCTTCGCCGGGACGGCGGCCATCGGCATTCCCGTGCTGGCGCTCTGTCTGATGCTGGAGCGCGCCAAGCGCCGCCACGCCGCCGCTTGAGCGCCCTTCAAGGCACCGGGCAGGGCACCTGGATGTAGCACATGCCCGGCACGCCCGGGACCGGCGTGGTCGGCGTTCCCGGCGGCACGGTGGGCGTGCCCGGCCGCACCGGCGGCGTGCCCGGAGTCGCGGGCGGATTCGTGCCGGGGATCGGCGTCTGCGGCGTCACCGGCGTCGGTCCGGGCGTGGGGCCCGTGCCGGGCGTCGAACCGGGCGTCGGCCCCGTGCCGGGGAGCGAGGGGATCGGCGGTGTGACCAGCGGCGGCGTGATGACCGGCGGCGTCACTACCGGCGGCAGCGGCGTGCCAGGAAGGACGGGGCCGGGTGTGGGGCCTGGAGTCGGGCCGGGGGTCGGGCCGGGCGTGACCGGGCCGGGGACGGGCCCCGGAGTCGGTCCCGGGGTCACCGGCGTGGGACCGGGAACCGGGCCCGGCGTGGGTCCCGGACCGGGTACGGGCGCCACCGCCACGACGGTGCTGCCCAGATCCAGCAGGGCGCGGCCGGCCACGACGATGCCGCCGACGATGGCGACCGAGGTCACGATGGTTCCGGTCGACAGCCCGCCGGACAGGCCGGACAGGTCGACCGGCCGCTCGGCATAAATCTTGGGCTCCAGGATGCGCGCGTCCAGCTGCACCTTGCCCGTGGTGAGCGTCTGGACGGGATCGACCTGTACCGTCGCCTGCTGCGCCTCGATCGACGGCTTGTCGGGGGTGGCGCTGTTGGCGATCCTGAGATCGCGCACCACCAGGCGCGGCGGGAAGCCGCTCACCAACTCCGGCACGCCCGAGACGCGGATGCCCAGCCCGCTGGCGTTCAGCGCCGCGATGGCCCCCTGCGCCAGCGCCTTGAAATCCATGACCAGCGGCGCCACCAGCGTCAGCGCCAGCAGCATCAGCACCACGAACAGGGTGATCTTGACCAGCCAGCGGATGGGGGCGAGCAGCAGGCGGATCATGGGGCGCCAGGGTTCCTGCGATGCATGAAAAAACCCCGCCAACCTGTTGGGTCAGCGGGGTTTTCCGAACTGGTAGCAGCGGAGGGATTTGAACCCCCGACCAAGGGATTATGATTCCCCTGCTCTACCACTGAGCTACGCTGCCATAGCTGCCGGAACGGGTCCGGCGTGGGACCGGGGATTTAGGCCAATCGCGGCCCCCTGTCAAGCCCCTGGTCTCGCGCCGATCACAGGCCCCGTCGCGGTGCTATCCCCTGGCGGAGCCTTGCGCGAAAGGATTAGGGTGCCGCCCTGATAATCCGGGGGAAACGGTGGGGGCGGTGATGCGGTACGGGAAGCTGGAGGTCATCTGCGGCCCCATGTTCTCCGGCAAGTCGACGGAGATCCTGAAGAAGGCCGTCTGGTATACCCACGGCACCGGCACCCGGATCATGCTGCTGAAGCCCGCCTTCGACGTGCGCTTCAGCCATGACCGCGTGGTGAACCATGACGGCGTCGGCTTCGACGCCACCCCCATCACCGAGATGCCCCGCGTCCCCGACGACGTCAGCGCCGTCTTCATCGACGAGGTGCAGTTCTGCGTCGAGCCGCATTTCCACGGCGATATCGTCGAGTCGGTGCGCGACCTGCTGGTGCGCGGCGTGGACGTGGCGGTCAGCGGCCTCGATACCGACTGGCGCGGTCGCCCCTTCCCCGTGACCGCCACCCTGGCGGCCATGGCCGATTCGATCCACAAGCTGCGCTCGCGCTGCGCCATCTGCGGCCACGAGGCGGCCAAGACCTTCAAGAAGCACCGCAACGACCGCACGGTCGAGCTGGGGCAGGCCGACCTCTACGAGCCCCGCTGCAACGCCCACTGGCACGACCACACCGAGCGCAAGGGCGTGGAGCTGTCGCTGGAGATTTGACGCACCCGCAGCCGTAGGTCGCATGGAGCGGAGCGCAATGCGACATGCCCCGGCGGGGTAACGTCGCATTCCGGCTCCGCCTCCATGCGACCTACGGTGATGCGACCTTCATCAGGCGGCCTTCGCCTCGGTGCTCACGATCCAGCCGCCGCCCAGCACGCGGTCGCCCCGGTAGAAGACGGCCGCTTGGCCCGGCGCCACGCCGAACTGCTCGGCGGCGAGCTCCACGACCGCCCCGCCCCGCCCGTCCAGATGCACCGTCGCGGCCGCGGCCGGCTGGGCGGAGCGAAGCTTGACCTCGACCTCCAGCCCCTCGGCCGGCACGGGCCCGCCCAGCCAGTTCACCTCGCGCGCGTGGATGCGCGAGCGGGCCAGCGAGGCGCGAGGTCCGACGATGACGCGCCGGGTCGGCGCGTCCACCCGCACGACATAGAGCGGCTCCAGCTCCTCTCCGCCGGGCCCCTTGCGGCCGCCGGTGCCCAGCCCCTTCCTCTGGCCCACAGTGAAGCCGACGATGCCCTCATGCCGGCCCATCACGCGGCCGTCGACATGGACGATTTCGCCCGGCTTGTCGGCGCCGGGGCGCAGCTTGCGAACGATGTCGGCATAGGAACCGTTCGGCACGAAGCAGATGTCCTGGCTGTCCGGCTTGGCCGCGACCGGCAGGCTGAAGCGCTCGGCGAGCGCCCGGGTCTCGGTCTTCGGCAGGCCGCCCAGGGGGAAGCGCAGGAAGTCCAGCTGCTCCGCCGTGGTGGCGAACAGGAAGTAGCTCTGGTCGCGGGAGGGATCGACCGCCCGCAGCAGCTCCGCCCCATCCGGCCCCATGCCGCGGCGGACATAGTGCCCGGTCGCCAGCGCGTCGGCGCCGAGGTCCCGGGCCTGCCGCAGCAGATCCTTGAACTTGACGTGCTGGTTGCAGCGCACGCAGGGGATAGGCGTCTCGCCGCGCAGGTAGCTGTCGGCGAAATCCTCGATCACCGCCTGGCCGAAGCGGCCCTCGTAATCCAGCACATAGTGCGGGATGCCGATCGTGTCGGCGACGCGGCGGGCGTCGTAGATGTCCTGGCCGGCGCAGCAGGCGCCCTTCTTCCCCACGGTCATGCCGTGGTCGTAGAGCTGCAGCGTGATGCCGACCACGTCGTAGCCCTGCTCCTTCAGCAGCGCCGCGACGACGGAACTGTCCACGCCGCCGGACATGGCGACGACCACGCGCGTGTCGGCGGGCGACTTGTCGATACCGAGGGAGTTCATGGGCGGCAATATAGGGACGCGGCCGTCCGGCGCAACGACTCAGTCCGCCAGGTCGAGGCCCATCTGCCAGAACCCGGCCTCCAGGCGCGAGGCGGCCTCGAAGGTGCGGGCGAGGTCGTCGAACCGCGCCGCCCCGCCGCGGGCATTGTCCAGCCGGTCCAGCAGGGCGATCTGGGCGGCGGCGACCGTCCGGTACTCGGGATCGGCGTACATCTCGATCCAGGGGCGGTAGGGATTGCCCTCCAGCCTCGTCGCCGGGTCGGCCAGGAGGTTCGCCGCGATCTCGGCATAGCCCACCACGCAGGGGGCCAGCGCCACATGCAAATCCAGCAGGTCGCCGGCCATGCCCCGCTCCAGCACGAAGCGGGTATAGGCGAGCGTGGCCGAGGCCTCCCGCGTGGCCGCCATCGCCGCCTCGTCCAGGCCCCAGCCCTCGCAGTATCGGACATGCAGCCCCATCTCCAGGTCGAGGATGGCGGCCATGGAGCGGCCGGCCGCGCGCATGTCGGCGAGATTGTCGGCCTTGTAGGCGGCGAGCGCGTAGGCCCGGGCGAAATGGATCAGGAACAGATAGTCCTGGACCAGATAGTGCCGGAACGCCGCCTCGGGCAGCGCGCCGTCGCCCATGCCCTTGACGAAGGGATGGGCGACGTAGCGGTCCCAGCTGGGCCGCGCCGCGTCGCGCAGGCGGGCGAAGAGGCCGCCCGGGATGGCGAGGTCCGGCGGTGCCGCCATCGGCTCAGCGGCCGCCGGGCAGCGAGACGACGAGGCCGTCCAGCTCCTCGGTGATGCGGATCTGACAGCCCAGGCGCGAGGTCTTGGTCAGGCCGAAGGCGAGGTCCAGCATGTCCTCCTCGTCCTCGCTGGCATCCGGCAGCAGCTCGATCCAGTCGGGCGCCACCACGACATGGCAGGTGGAGCAGGCCAGCGAGCCCTCGCAGGCGCCTTCCAGGTCGACATTGTGGCGGCGCGCGACCTCCAGGATGGACAGGCCCAGGGGAGCGTCCACCTCGCGGCGGGTCCCGTCGGTCTCGATGAAGGTCATCTTCGGCATGGCGCGCCCCAACTCCGTACAGGGATGATCGCAGCCGCCGGCAGTCGTCCGGCGGGGTCGGCGATGTGTTACCGAGGCGGCGCGCGCCTGTCCAGCGCCGTTCGCGCAAAGGAGCCGCGGCTATTGTTCCAGCGAGGCGCGGCGGCGGCGGGCGAGGTCGGCGAGGTGGCCCAGCCGCTCCAGCCGCAGGGTCAGCTGCGCCGCCCGGTCCAGCTGGCCGGATCGGAAGGCGGCCGACAGCGCCTGGACGGTGCTCTCGGTCTCCCGGCCCACGGCCGTGGCGGCGCGGTCCAGGGACGCGGTGTCGGCCGCCCCTTCCAGCTCGACCCAGAGCGGATCGGGCTCGGCCGAGGGCAGCACGGCGGGGGTGCGCCCCTCCAGCTCCAGCAGGTGGCGGGCACGGCTGGCCGGGTCGCGAAGCACCGCATGGGCGCCGGCCAGCTCGGTCCGGTGCCGCTCCAGCAGCTGCTTTTCCTTGGGGCCGCGGTTGCGGAACCGCTCGGGGTCGAGCATGCGGGAGAAGCCGGCATGCTGGCGCTCCAGCAGCCCCGGCTCGATGTCGAAGCGGCGCGGCAGGCCCAGGCGCTGGAACGCGTCCTGGCCCGTGGGCGGCTGCAGGCTGCCGCACTGGTGGCAGAAGAAGGCGCGCGGCGACACCGGCCGGGCGCAGAACCAGCAGCTCAGCATGTCGCCGTCGAGCGCGGCAGGCTGCGGCTGGAAACGGGCGCTTCCGCCCTCGGGGGTCTCGACCATGGATCTGCCGTTGCGACGGACATCGACGCGCGTGATACCGTCATGAACGCATGGGGGCAACGGGGCGGATCGGCGATTATCCTTTCACGCTGGTCCGCTACCGCCGCGCCGCCATGGCGCCCCAGGCGGCGACGAACCGCTCGACCTCGGCCGGATCCGTGCTCCAGCCCAGGCTCACCCGGATGGCGCAGGATGCCAGGTCCGGCGCCATGCCCATGGCGAGCAGCACATGCGACGCCGCCACCTTGCCGCTGGAGCAGGCGGAGCCGGAACTGACGGCAATGCCCGCCAGGTCCAGGCGCATCAGCTGCGTCTCCGCCGGCACGCCGGGCAGGATCAGGCAGCTGGTGTTGGGCAGGCGGCCGGCGCCCTCTCCCGCGACCACCAGGTCCGGCGCCGCGGCGCGCAGCCGCGCCTCCATACCGTCGCGCAGGTCGGCCAGGGCGGCGAAGCGGTCCAGCCCGGCCAGGGCCGCCCGCGCGGCGGCGCCGAAGGCGGCGATGCCGGCCACGTTCTCGGTGCCCGCGCGCCGCCGCCGCTCCTGCCCGCCGCCGCGCAGCAGCGCCTGCGGTTCCAGCCCGGGGCGCAGGGCCAGCGCGCCGACACCCTGCGGGGCGCCCAGCTTGTGCGCCGAGACGCTCACCATGTCGGCGCCGAGCGCCCGCATGTCGAAAGGCAGCCGGCCGGCGACCTGCGCGGCGTCCACATGCAGCAGCGCACCGTGCGCCCGGGCGAGATCCGCCGCCCCGGCCAGCGGCTGCAGCACGCCGGTCTCGTTGTTGGCGGCCATCAGGGAGAGCAGCGCCGGGCCGCCTTCGGCCAGCATCCGCTCCAGCGCGGCGAGGTCGAGGCGCCCCTGCCCGTCCACCGGCACGCGCGCGGCGCCGGGCGCCGCCTCCAGCACGGAGGCGTGCTCGACGGCGGAGACCAGCAGGCGCCGCCCGGGCGCGCTGGCGAGGGCGAGATTATTGGCTTCGGTGCCGCTGCCGGTGAAGACCAGCCCCGCTGGGTCGGCGCCGATCAGGGCGGCCACCGCGCCCCGCGCCTCCTCCACCCGCTTGCGGGCCTGCCGGCCGAAGCCATGGATGGAGGACGGGTTGCCCACCTCCCCCAGCACGGCCAGCAGCGCGTCGCGCGCCTCGGGCCGCAGCGGGGACGTGGCGTTCCAGTCGAGATAGGCGGCGCCGGCGCTCATGGCATCGTATCGGTGCCGCGGACGCGGCGCCGCCCTTCCCTGACTACTCGGCCGCGACCGGCGCCTTGCGGGCGTCCGGAATCTCCATGGCACCGCCGGCGGCCAGGATGCGTCTCTCGCACACATCCTCGAGCGTCACCGAGCTGAGATACATGTGGATCTGGTTGCCCAGCTCCTCCCACAGATCGTGGGTGACGCAGCGGGTCTTGTTGGCCCGGCAGCCCACCGGCGAGTTGGCGGCGCAGCGCGTGGTGCGGATCGGCTCGTCCACCGCCAGGATGATGTCGGAGACGCGCATCACCTTGGCCGGATGCGCCAGCAGATAGCCGCCGCCCGGGCCGCGCACGCTCTTCACCAGGCCGCCCTTGCGCAGCCGCGCGAAGAGCTGCTCGAGATATGAGAGCGAAATCTCCTGCCGGTCGGCGATCTCGGCCAGGGCGACGGGCTGCCCCTTGCTGTTGCGGGCGAGATCGACCATCGCCATGACGGCGTAACGTCCCTTGGTGCTCAGTCTCATCGGTGTCTCTCCTGCCTCCCGGCCGGACCTGTCTCAGCAGGCCGTGCCGACCCCTGCCTGGCCGCGGCGCTCTGCGTCGCCTTCGGCGGTGAAATCGACCGGCGCCGGTACGGCCGCCGCGCGGTCGTTCTCAAGCTCCTCCACACGCTGGCGGAGACCTTGAACCTGGTCCAGCAGACCCGAGATGGCGCGCGCCACCGGGTCCGGCATGTCGCCGCACGGCGTGCCGTAGGCGAGGAAACGCTCGGGCTGGCGGTCGCGCGGCACCACGGCCCTGGCGGGGATGCCCACCATGGTGGCGCCGGGCGCGACGTCGCCCACGACGACGGAGTTCGCGCCGATGCGGGCATTCTCGCCGACGGTGATGTTGCCGAGGATCTTGGCGCCGGCGCCGATGATGACGTTGTCGCGCACCGTCGGGTGGCGCTTGCCCTTGTTCAGCGAGGTGCCGCCCAGCGTGACGGAATGGTAGAGCAGGACGTTGTCCCCGATCTCCGCCGTCTCGCCGATGACCACGCCCATGCCGTGGTCAATGAACAGGCACTTGCCGATGGTGGCGCCGGGGTGGATCTCGATGCCGGTGAGCATGCGGCCGATGTGCGAGACCAGCCGCGCGAGCGTGTGCCAGCGCGCCCGCCACAGCTTGTTCGCCACGCGGTGCGTGACCAGGGCGTGCAGGCCCGGATAGCAGAGGAAGACCTCCAGCCGGGACCGTGCCGCCGGATCGCGGGCCATGATGCCGTCGATCTCATCGCGAAGACGCTTGAACACCGATCCTCACGCTGTGGTATAGTTGTGACGCATTACGGCTCGCCGCACGGATCATGCCCCGATGATCCCCCTTCGACCTGGTCCCGGACCCGGTCGCGGAACGCGGGGAAGGGCAGAACAACCGGCCATGGGTTGCGATATAGGATGACCCACCAAAACGGTCAAGAATTCCCCCCCCAATATTTCCTTACCGGACGGGGTAGCGTTCCTTCGGCCCTTCGGGCATCTTCCGTAACGACCGAGGTGGAAGAACCCACCCGCGCCAACGCCTGGGAGCGGTAACACATGCCGGACGTCATCATCAACGGGCCGGCCGGCCGGCTCGAGGGCCGCTACTCCCACTCCAAGGCGCCGAACGCCCCGATCGCCCTGATCCTTCATCCGCACCCCCAGCATGGCGGGACGATGAATAACAGGGTCGTCTATACCTTGTTCCACGCCTTCACCAAGCGCGGATTCTCCTGCCTGCGCTTCAATTTCCGGGGCGTCGGGCGCAGCCAGGGTACCTACGACCGCGGCGAGGGCGAGCTGTCGGACGCCGCGTCGGCGCTGGACTGGCTGCAGACCTACAACCCCAACGCCCAGGCATGCTGGATCGCCGGCCACTCCTTCGGCAGCTGGATCGGCATGCAGCTGCTGATGCGCCGGCCGGAGATCGACGGCTTCATCTCCGCCGCCCCGCCGGCCAACATGTTCGACTTCAGCTTCCTGGCCCCCTGCCCCTCCTCGGGCCTGATCATCCACGGCGCCGCCGACGATCTGGTGCCGGAGCCCTCGGTCATGCGGCTGGTGAACAAGCTTTCCTCGCAGAAGGACATCAAGATCGACTTCCGCAAGGTTGAGGCCGCGAACCACTTCTTCCTGAACCAGTCGGAAGCGCTGGGTGCGGTGGTGGACGATTATCTCGACCGCGTCCTGGTGCAGCCGGCCCAGCCGGTCGCGGCGCAGACCGCCTGAGGCTCGCGTTCCGACGGTTCACGCAGTCGGACCCGCGTGCGTCCGCCGGGCTTGCCCTGTGCCCTTTCTCGCATCCCCAGCCCGTCATCCCGGCGAAGGCCGGGACCCAGGGGTTGCAGCGGGATGCGCTCTATGCAGCGCTGTCTTCGATCGCAGCTTGATGGCCACCGGAGCATGGGTCGGCTTCATTGATGGTCCATGGCTGCACCCCCTGGGCCCCGGCCTGCGCCGGGGTGACGGATTAGGGTACTGACAAAGGGTCGAGTTCCCCTTCAGCCATCACGCCGCGACCGCATGGAACCTGCCCCCGGTCTGCGGCGCCGGCACGCCCGTCGTGCCCGGCAGCGACAAAGGCAGGCCCTGGCGGGCGCGTACGGCGAGGTAGGCGAAGGCCTGGGCCTCCAGCGCGTCGCCGGACCAACCGAGATCGTCCACGCTTTCCACCGGTGCCGGCAGCGCCTCCCCCAGCATCCGCATCAGCGTCCCGTTCAGCCGTCCGCCGCCCGTGACCAGCCAGCGCGACGGCGCCTCCGGTAGGAGATCCGCGGCCTTGGCGACCGACCGCGCGGTGAAGGCCGTCAGCGTGGCCGCCCCGTCCGCCGGCGACAGGCCCCGCACCGGCGACACGTCCCAGGCGTCGCGGTCGAGCGACTTGGGCGCCGGCGCGTCGAAGAACGGATGGTCCAGCAGCCGGGCCAGCACCGCCTCATCCACCGAGCCGGTCGCGGCCAACGCCCCGCCCTCGTCCCAGGCGCGACCCGTCTTCGCCAGCACCCAGTCGTCCAGCAGCGCGTTACCCGGGCCGGTGTCGAAGGCCAGCACGTCGAGATCGCCCCGGCCGAGCCAGGTGACGTTGGCGACGCCGCCGACGTTCAGCACCGCCACCGGCTTGTCCAAGCCGCCCGAGAGCGCCCGGTGGTAGAGCGGCACCAGCGGCGCCCCCTGCCCGCCCGCCGCCACGTCGGCGCTGCGGAAATCGTTCACCACGGGGATGCCGACCATGGCTGCCAGCCGCGCGCCATCGCCGATCTGCCAAGTGCGGCGCTGCTCCGGCGCGTGCAGGATGGTGTGGCCGTGGAAGCCGACCAGATCCACGGCGCCGGCGGACAGGCCGGCCTTCGCCAGCAGCGCGCGCACCGCATCGGCATGCAGGTCGGTCAGTTCCCGCTCCACCCCGGCCACGTCGCCCTTGCCGCCCAGCGTGGCGCGCAGCCGGGCGCGGAAGTCCTCCGGGTAGGGCAGCGTCAGCCAGGCGCCCGCCTCGACATGGCCGCGCCCGTCGGTACGCAGCAGCGCGGCGTCGATGCCGTCCAGCGAGGTGCCGCTCATCAGGCCGACCGCCGTGAAGATGTCCGCCGCCATATGGTCCCCCAGGTTTCGCGCCGCGTCGGTCTGTGGTAACGGATGCGCCCCTAACATCCTCTTATCCTGGCCCACCGGGGCCGAAGGGCAAGCGACATGACGAGCGTCACCTCCGATTTCCTCCGCATCATGATGGAGCGCGGCTTCTTCCACCAGGCGACCGACCTGGAGGCGCTGGACAAGAAGCTGAAGGAGGGCGGCCTCGTCGCCTATAACGGCTATGACGCCACGGCCGACAGTCTGCATGTCGGGCACCTGCTGCCGACCATGATCCAGCGCTGGCTGCAGAAGACCGGCGGCAAGCCGATCCTGCTGATGGGCGGCGGCACGACCAAGATCGGCGACCCCTCGGGCCGCGACGAGACGCGCCAGCTGCTGACCAACGAGACGATCGACGCCAACATCGCGGGCATCCGCACCGTCTTCGACCGTCTGTTCGAGTTCGGCCCGGGCAAGGCGACGCTGGTGAACAACGCCGACTGGCTGGACAAGCTCGAATACATCCCCTTCCTGCGGGACGTGGGCCGGCACTTCACCATCAACCGCATGCTGACGTTCGATTCCGTGAAGCTGCGGCTGGACCGCGAGCAGCCGCTGACCTTCCTGGAGTTCAACTACATGATCCTCCAGGCCTACGACTTCGTGGAGCTGAACCGGCGGTACGGCTGCGTGCTGCAGACCGGCGGCAGCGACCAGTGGGGCAACATCGTCAACGGCGTCGACCTCGGCCGCCGCATCGCCCAGACCGAGCTGTTCGGCCTGACCTGCCCGCTGCTGACGACATCCAGCGGCGCCAAGATGGGCAAGACCGCCGCCGGTGCGGTGTGGCTGAACGAGAGCCGCCTGTCGAACCTCGATTTCTGGCAGTACTGGCGCAACACCGAGGATGCCGACGTCGTCCGCTTCCTGAAGCTCTTCACCGAGCTGCCGCTGGACGAGATCGCCCGGCTGGGCGCGCTCCAGGGGGCGGAGATCAACGAGGCCAAGAAGGTGCTGGCGAACGAGGTGACGCGTCTGGTGCGCGGCGACGCCGCCGCTGCCGAGGCCGCCGAGACCGCGCGCCTGACCTTCGAGCAGGGCGTGGCGGCCGAGGGCCTGCCGACCGTCGAGGTGCCGCGGTCCGAGCTGGCCGACGGCATCCCGGTCTATGCGCTGCTGGCCCGCGCCGAGCTCGCCGCCAGCAATGGCGAGGCCCGCCGGCTGATCAAGGGCGGCGGCGCCAAGCTGAACGATGCCGCCGTCTCGGACGAGGCCGCCAAGGTCACCCTCGCCGACCTCACCGCCGACGGCGTGATCAAGCTCTCCGCCGGCAAGAAGCGCCACGCCCTGGTGCGGCCGGTGTGAAATTGGCAGCGGCGGTCCTCAACCCCGGTCAAGGGTGAGGACCGCCGCTAGTTCCAAATAACACCGTCACCCCGGCGAAAGCCGGGGCCCAGGAGTTGCAGCGGGATGCGGCAGATGCCGCACTCCCTGCATCTCCGCTCTTGAACCGCGGCGAGGCGGCGCACTTCATCGAGGTCGCATTGCTGCAACCCCTGGGTCCCGGCTTTCGCCGGGATGACGGGATTGGCTGGCGCTGGCGTCAAGAAGAAGCTCCCTTCAACCGATCCCCCCCACGGTTCGGAACGCCTACCCGCCCCTCCGGTTTTCCGTATCCGGAAGCCGGAGACCGTTGATGACCGCACATACGATGCCCGCGCGCGACGCGCTGCCCATGGCGAGCCTCGCCGATACCTGGGCTGCCTTCCGCGACGTGGTGCTGCCGACGCTGTCCAAGGGCGTGATCATCCGCCGTCCCAGGATCGTCGGCGTGGCGGAGCGCAAGGACCTGGACCACCGCGCCATCCACCGGCTGATGGATCTGCGGGAGCGCTATGGCGAGGGGCCGCTGATGCTGGCGATCCCCGGCCGGCGGCACGCGCTGATCCTGGCGCCCGAGCATGTCGGGCGGGTGCTGGAGGGCACGCCCCATCCCTTCTCCCCGGCGACCAAGGAGAAGATCGCCACCCTGTCGCACCTGGAGCCGCACGCCTCGCTGATCTCGTCGGGGCCGGAGCGGGCGCCCCGGCGGCTGTTCAACGAACAGGCGCTGGACACGCCGCGCCGCGCCCACGGCATGGCGGCGCCTTTCCTGGCCGTCATGGAGCAGGAGATGGGCGCCCTGCTGCGCGAGGCGCGGGCCTGCGGCCGGCTGGACTGGGACATGTTCATGCCGGTCTGGTACGCCACCGTGCGCCGCATCGTTCTGGGCGATTCCGCCCGCGACGACAAGCAACTCACCGATGATCTCGCCAAGCTCAGGGGTAGCGCCAACTGGGCCTTCCTGAAGCCCCGCCGGAACGCCCTGCTGGCCAGCTTCCACAAGCGGGTCGACGCCTATCTGGCCCGGGCGGAGCGCGGATCGCTGGCCGCCCGCATCGCCACCCTGCCGCGCCTGGCCGACGGCTCGGCCTCGCACCAGGTGGCGCACTGGCTCTTCGCCTTCGACCCGGCCGGCATGGCGACCTTCCGCACGCTGGCGCTGCTGGTGAGCCATCCTATGCAGTGCGAGCGGGCCCGGCGCGAGATCGAAGCCGCCGGCCCCGACCGCTCCGACCTGCCCTACATGCGGGCCTGCCTGCTGGAGTCGCTGCGCCTCTGGCCGACCACGCCGGTGATCCTGCGCGAGACGACCGAGCCGGTGCGCTGGGAGAACGGGGTGATGCCGGCCAACACCAGCGTCGCCATCTTCGCCCCGCTGTTCCACCGCGACCCGGACCGCCTGCCACACGCCGACCGCTTCGCGCCGGAGACTTGGCTGGACGGGCACGGCGCACGCCAGAAGCCGCGCGACTGGCCGCTCGTGCCCTTCAGCGGCGGTCCCGGCCTCTGCCCCGCGCATAACCTCGTGCCGATGCTGGGCACCTCGGCCGTCGCCACCCTGCTGGACCACCGCCCCTGGGCCCTAGAGCAGCCCGGACGCCTCTCGCCCATGCGGCCGCTCCCGGGGACGCTGGACAACTACACGGTGGCGCTGACGCTGCGGGGTTAGGGCCCCTTCCCCGTCTGAGAAGGCTTGGCGGGCGGTTTTTCGTCGGGCTTGGCCTCCTCGCCGGCCGGGTCGGGCAGGAAGAAGAGGTTGCGCAGGAAGCCGGGCGCCAGCACGGCCAGCGGGTTGACGCCGATGTCGGGCTCGCCGAATGAGCCGCGCACGCGATAGGTCGCGGCGAAGAGGCCCTGGCCCTCGCCGCCCACCAGCAGGTCGCCGACCAGCGGCAGCGCGCCCAGCAGCCGGTTCACCAGCGAGAAGGGCACGATTGTGCCCTGCAGGTCCAGCCGGTCCTCGGCGGTGTTGACGTCGCCCTCCATGGTCAGCCCCACCGCCGACCCGGACGTGCGCACCTGGCGGAAGCTGAGGCCGCCCGGCCTCCAGCGATAGTCGCCCTCCGCCCGGTCGAACGAGATCGGCTGGCCGGAGAGGAAGTCGGCGAAGCCCCGGGGCGAGGCGGCGGAGAGCAGGCGGGCCAGCGCCGGCGCGTCCACCACCTGATAGTCCGAGAGGATGAACCTGCCCGCGACCGTATGGTCGGGGTCGTTCGGATCACTGGCGCCCGACGCCTTCAGCCAGCCGCCGCGCACATGGGGCAGCACGTCGAGCTCGCGCAAGGCCGCGCCGGCGTCGTCGGTCTCGATGTCCAGCAGCAGGGCGCCGCCCTCCGGGCGGTAGCGGACGGTGAGCGTGCCCTTCTCGCCGACGCGGGCGTCCAGGATGGCGCGCTCCCACATGCCCTTGCGGCGGGCGAGCTCGCCGTTGGCCTTGGTGATGCGCTGCCCCTCCTCGCCCATCAGCACCCGGTCGAGGTCGAAGGAGATGGCGAGCGGCGGCTCGGCCGCCTTCTGCTCGGGCGTCGGCTCGGGCCCCTGCTCCTCCTCGTCGTCGCCGCGGAAGGGGCGCGCGTCCAGCGAGGCGCCGGTGACCCGCACCGCCTTGCCGCCGTCGAGGGCGAAATCCAGCTCCATACGGGCGTCGGTGTCGCCCAGGCGCAGCCGGTCCAGTTCCAGCCGCTTCAGCTCGTAGTCCGGCCACAGCTCCAGCCGCCCCTCGGTCTCCAGCTCGGCGGTGCGGACGTTGAAGCGGGGGATGCGG
The DNA here is from genome assembly GCA_035626475.1 of Azospirillaceae bacterium. GTDB lineage: Bacteria > Pseudomonadota > Alphaproteobacteria > Azospirillales > Azospirillaceae > DASPKT01. The sequence continues at coordinate 82,209 of DASPNP010000050.1, read as the reverse complement.
GTCGGCTTGCCGTCGACGAACTCCACCCGCAGGCTGCCGAGCCCGGCCAGGTCGGGCGCCTTCTCCCAGTCCAGCAGCCCGATCGCGACGGTGGCCGGGGTGAGGTCGAGCACCGCGTCGATGCTTTCCCGCTTCGCGCGGTTCTTGGCATAGACCATGTCCACGCCGACGGGCCCGCGGACCCACTCCGGGAAGTCCAGCCGGAAGCGCTCGCGGTCCCGGTCGTCGGCGGTGGCGCGCACGGCGACGCGGGTGCCGATCTCGGCGTCGTCGGGGAAGTTCTCGTCCCAGTCGATCTCCGCCGGCATACCGTTCAACCGGGCGGTGCCCTTCACCTTCATGCGCTTGTTGTCGAGGTCGAGCGTGAGATCGCCCTCGGTCGCGGCGATGTCGGCGACGATGCCGGCGGCGGCCACGTCGCGCATGTCGGCGTCGACCTTGATCCCCACCTGCTCGAACTTCAAATCGGCCAGCAGCGGGAAGGCGAAGTGCAGGCGGATGTCTGCCGTGCCGCCCACCGTCTCGGGCTTGAGCCCGACCTTGGAGGCGTAGCCCAGCGGCTTGTGGTCGACCACCTTGAGCGCCGAGCTGACCGGCCCCGACAGCGGGATGCGGATGTCCATGCGGTGCGGGCCGGGCGTGTCCAGCCCGGCGATGGAGAGCTTGGACTCCGCCAGCTTCAGATCCAGCAGCCGCCCCTCCGCGATGGTGATGTCCATCACCTTGCCGTCGAAGGTGGCGCTGCCGGCGACGCCGGTGACGGGCGGCAGCGGGCGGAAGTAGGTTACCGTGGCGCCGGAAAAGGCGAAGCGGCCGTCCAGGCGGTTGGGGGCAAGGGCCGCGATGTCGTCGCGCGGGGCCGTCGCCTCCATCTCGAAATCGACGCGGTCGAAGGCGCCGTCCGCAAGGTTCTCCAGCATCCAGGCGCGCGGCGCCGGCATCACCCCCTCGGGCCAGAAGCGGCCGAGATCAGCTAGCTTCAACGCGTCCAGCCCCGCCCGCAGAGCGATCTCGTAGCCGCCCTCGCCGCGGGTGCCGCTGCCCGAGAGCGTCAGCACCGGGCCGCCCAGATCGAGGCGGAATCGGGCGAGCTCCAGCGTGCCGCCGCCGAGGCTGGCGGACAGCGCCAACCCGTTGATGTCCACCGGTTCCGGCAGCTCGGGCCGGGTGATCCAGCCCTTGCCGCCCTCCAGCTCCAGGCTGGCGCGCATCGGCGCGAACTCCCGGTCGAACTCGACCCAGACGGCGCCGGACAGCGGCAGGTCGAAGCCGGCCAGCTCGGCCAGGACCGGCGCGATAGGCGCCAGCTCGGCGGGGCGGAGTTCGCGGAACCGCGCCAGTGCGGCCAGCTGCTCGCGCTCGATGCTGTAGTCCAGATCGAGGTTGAGGCGGGTCAGCTTGCCGCCGAGGTCCACGTCCAGCGCCGCCTGGCCGACGATGCCGCGCTCGTTCCGGCGCAGGTTTATGTCGGCGCGCGGCGCGGTCCAGCGGATGCCCAGCTGCCGGTTCGCCACCGTCAGGCGCGCCCGGCTGATGCGCAGCTCGCGCAGCGCCCCCAGCGGCTCGGTCGGATCGGGCGGGCGCTTCAGGGCGGCGACCAGCTCGCCCAGCACGTTGCCGCTGTCGTCCTCGCTCTCGTCGGGCAGGCGGATGTCCAGCCGCACGGTCCCGTCCGCCTCGCGCACGGCATTGACCGCCGGCTCCACCAGATCGAGATAGACGGGCGCCACCCGGCCGCGCAGCAGCCCCGGCAGCGACAGGCCGATGCGCAGCTCCGGCAGGGTCGCCACCGGCGCGCCGGCCTGCCCGAAGGCCGTGACGCCGACCGCCCGCACCTCGACCGGCGCGCCGAAGCCGGCCCAGCTCAGCTCGGTGCCCTGGATGTCGGTGCGCACCTGCCCGTCGCCGTTCAGCGCCTGGGCCACGTAGGGGGTGAGGAACTCCAGGCGCAGGGGTCCCTGGCTCAGCCGCCAGCCCAGCAGGCCGCCCGCCACCACGAGCAGCAGCAGGAGGCCCGCCGTCAGCTCCAGCAGGATCAGGGCGAGGCGACGGATCGTCGGGCGGATCATGATGATGTCGGCCGGAGGGCCGGCAATTCCTGTTTGACCATGTCGGGCGGCGCGGCGCAGTCTCGCCCCTCCCGGCCCGTGCATAGCCCGGTGACGCCCTTATGTTCAATGCCGAAAGCCTTCCCCGCCCCAGCGACCCGGCCCTGCTCCAGCGGGGGCTGGACGCCTGGGCGGAGCGCGCGCGGGAGGCGGACGACCCCGATCTCGGCCGCTTCGCCCTTGATTTCGCGGCCAGTCCCGACGGATCGGCACTGCTGGCGGCGGTGCTGGGTAACAGCCCCTATCTCGGCCAGGCGCTGCTGCGCGAGCAGGCGATGCTCCGTGACATCGTCGGGACCGGCCCTGACGCCGTGCTGGCGCGGCTGCTGGAGACGCTTGTGGCGGACTCGGCGCCGGACGAGGACACCGACCAGCTGATGCGGCGCCTGCGCGTCGCCAAGCGCCGGGTGGCGCTGCTGGTCGGGATCTGCGACATCGCCGGGCTGTGGCGGCTGGACAAGGTGACGGGCGCCCTGTCCGACCTGGCGGAGACGGCGCTGGGCCTCGCCTGCGCCCACCTGCTGCGCCGGGCTGCGGCGAAGGGCGACCTCATCCTGCCCGACCTGGCCGACCCGCAGGCGGGCTCCGGCCTGATCATCCTCGCCATGGGCAAGTTCGGGGCGCGGGAGCTGAACTACTCCAGCGACATCGACCTGATCGTGCTCTACGACGACGGGGTGGTGCGGGCGCGCGATCCTGACGACATGACCAAGATCTTCGTGCGGCTGGCGCGCGAGCTGGTACGGATCATGGAGGAGCGCACCGCCGACGGCTATGTCTTCCGCACCGACCTGCGCCTGCGCCCCGACCCCGGCGCCACGCCGCTGGCGGTCTCGGTCACGGCGGCGGAGGGCTATTACGGCAGCCTCGGCCAGAACTGGGAGCGCGCCGCCATGATCAAGGCGCGCCCCGTGGCCGGCGACCGCCGGGCGGGCGAGGAGTTCATGAAGATGATCCGCCACTTCGTGTGGCGGAAGAGCCTGGATTTCGCGGCGATCCAGGACATCCACTCGATCAAGCGGCAGATCGGCACGCACAAGGGCCACCGCGAGAAGGCGGTCAACGGCCACAACATCAAGGTCGGGCGCGGCGGCATCCGCGAGATCGAGTTCTTCGCCCAGACCCAGCAGCTGATCTATGGCGGCCGCGACCCGTCCCTGCGCGTCCCCTCCACCCTGGAGGCGCTGGACGCGCTGGTGGCGGCGGGGCGGGTGAAGCGGCGGACGGCCGACCAGCTGGCGGCCGACTACCGGTTCCTGCGGCGGGTGGAGCACCGGCTGCAGATGATCGACGACCAGCAGACCCAGCAGCTCCCCGCCTCCGACGCCGGTATCCGCGACCTCGCCATCTTCCTGGGCTTCTCCGGCCAGGAGGCCTTCCACGAGGCGCTGCTGGACACGCTGACCCGGGTGGAGGAGCACTACGCCGCGCTCTTCGAGGAGGCGCCGACCCTGTCCGGGCCCGGCAACCTGGTCTTCACCGGCACCGAGGACGATCCGGAGACGATCCAGACCCTGCGCGGCCTGGGCTTCGGCAACCCGTCGGCGGTGGCGGGCCAGGTGCGCGCCTGGCACCATGGCCGCTACCGCGCCACCCGCAGCACCCGCGCCCGCGAGCTGCTGACCGAGCTGATCCCGGCACTGCTGGAGACGCTCGGCCGCACGCCCGACCCCGACCAGGCCTTCCTGCGCTTCGACGGCTTCCTGTCGCGCCTGCCGGCGGGGGTGCAGCTCTTCAGCCTGTTCTACGCCAACCCGAAGCTGCTGGAGCTGGTGGCGGAGATCATGGGCAGCGCGCCGCGCCTGGCGGCCACGCTGGCCAACCGCCCGGCCGAGCTGGACGCGGTGCTTACACCCGGCTTCTTCGACGGGCTGCCGCCGCGCGACGGGCTCGACGCCTCCTACGCGCTCATCATGGGCGAGGCGCACGGCTTCGAGGACGAGCTGGACCTCACCCGCCGATGGACGCACGAGCAGCGCTTCCGCGCCGGCGTCCACATCCTGCGCGGCATCTCCGACGCCGACCGCTGCGGCCCCTTCCTGTCGGAGGTGGCGGATATCGGGCTGGCCGGGCTGCTGTCGGCCGTGGAGCGCGAGTTCCAGCAGCGCCACGGCGGCTTTCCCGGGTCCGGCATGGCGATCGTCGGCATGGGCCGGCTGGGCGCGCGGTCGCTGTCGCTCAGCTCCGACCTGGATTTGATCACCGTCTACGAGGTGCCCGGCGACGCGGCGCAGTCCGACGGGCCGAAGCCGCTGTCGCCCAACGAGTACTTCATCAAGCTGACGCAGCGGCTGGTTAATGCCGTCACCGCGCAGACCGCCGAGGGCGCCCTGTACGAGGTCGACATGCGGCTGCGCCCCTCGGGCAACAAGGGGCCGCTCGCCGTCAGCTTCGAGGCCTTCGCCAAGTACCAGCGCGAGAGCGCCTGGACCTGGGAGCACATGGCGCTGACCCGCGCCCGCCCCGTCGCCGGTCCGGCCGGGCTGTGCGCCAAGCTGGAGGCGGAGATCAGGGCCATCCTCACGGCGCCGCGCGATCCAGCCCGGCTGCTGGCCGACGTCGCCTCGATGCGCGCGCGGATGGCGCAGAACCACCGCGCCGACGATGTCTGGGACGTGAAGCATCTGCGCGGCGGCATGGTCGACATCCAGTTCACGGTGCAGTACCTGACCCTGCGCCACGCCCACGCCGCCCCCGGCATCATCGCCCCCAACACCACCGACGCGCTGGCGCGGCTGAAGGCGGCGGGACTGCTGCCGGCGCCGGATGCCGACATGCTGATCGAGGCGCAGCGGCTGTGGCGGCGGGTGCAGGGCTTCCTGCGTCTGACCACCGAGGGGCGCTTCGATCCGGGCATCGCGTCGGCCGGGCTGAAGGCGGCGCTGGCCCGGGCCGCGCTTGGTTCAGCCGAAAGTGGTGGCGCCCCGGTTGACTTCGAGGCGCTGGAAGCCAGAATCCGTGCCGTCGCGGCGCAGAGCCACGCGATCTACCGCCGCATCGTCGAACAGCCCGCGGCCGACGCCGCCAAGATGGAGCCCGCCCCGTAATGACCGCCGCCCCCGCCGCCCTCGCCTCCGCCGTCACCGAAGGCCAGACCGCCCCCGACTTCACCATGCCGACCGACGGCGGCGGCAGCGTCACCCTCTTGGCCCTGCGCGGCAAGCCGGTGGTGCTGTACTTCTATCCGAAGGACGATACGTCGGGCTGCACCAAGGAGGCCTGCGAGTTCGGCGAGCGCCTGCCCGACTTCGGCAAGGTCGACGCCACCATCATCGGCGTCTCCAAGGACTCGGTGAAGAGCCACGACAAGTTCAAGGCCAAGTACAACCTGCCCTTCATCCTCGGCTCCGACGAGACGACCGGCGTCGCCGAGGCCTACGGCGTCTGGATCGAGAAGAGCATGTACGGCCGCAAATACATGGGCATCGACCGTTCCACCTTCCTGATCGACAAGGACGGCGTGGTGCGCAAGGTCTGGCGCAAGGTCAGTGTCCCCGGCCATGTCGAGGAGGTGCTGAAGGCGGTGCAGGGGCTCTGAAAAATCCCTCTCCCCTTGAGGGAGAGGGATGGGACCCGCGCCGCAGGCGTGGGAGGGTGAGGGGTCGGCGGGCCTAGCCCGACGTTCTCGACGCCCGATCCTGGACCAGCGGCGGAGAACGACCGCCGAAGGGCGGTCGACCCCTCATCCTCCCCAAGCAGGCTTGGGGCCCCATCCTTCTCCCGCAAGGGGAGAAGGATTAGAATCACGCCCGCCGCAGGATCTCCAGCGCCAGCTCCTCGATCTCCTCGGCGCCCTTGGAGCGGCGCTCGGTCTCGACGATGCCGCGGCCGTCCATCATGGCGGCGGCGAAGCCGGTGCGGTTGCCGATGCCGATTTCGGCCAGGTCGACGCCGAGCGCCCCCACCTTCTCCGAAATCTGGTCGGCCAGACGGGTGCGGGTCGGCGGCAGGCGGTTCAGCACCAGCAGGACGGGGCGCTTCTCCGCCTTCGCCAGGTCCAGGGTCGGCTGGGTGGCCCAGAGGTCCATGGGGCTCGGCTGCAGCGGCACCACCACCAGCGTGGCGGCACGCACGGCGATGCGCGCTTCGGTCTCGGCATGCGGGGGGCTGTCGATGACGACGATGTCGTGGTCCCTCGCCAGCCGCTCCACCGTCTGCTGGGTGCGCCAGCCGGTGACCTGGACATGGGTCAGCCCGGTCTCCTCGCCCATGCTCTCGGCCCGGGCCTGGTGCCAGCGGGTCATGCTGCCCTGCGGATCGATGTCCACCGTGGCGACGCGCTTGCCCGCCTGGGCCCAGGCGACGGCCAGCTGGATGGCGAGGGTCGTCTTGCCAGCCCCGCCCTTCTGCTGCGCGATGGTGAAGACCCGGCCGGTCATGAACGATCCCTCTGTTGACTGATCCGCCGGCAGTGTGACGCGGTGCCCCTGTTCCGGCAAGTGTGCACTGCACAATGCCGCTGCCGCGCCCGTGTTCCCGGCCCGCTGCCGTCCCTGCCCCGCATGCGCTTGGACAGGGGCGCGCAAGCCGGCTAGAACTGGCCCACCATGAGCGACAAGCCCCTTCTCCTGCAGCCCTCCGACGAGACCTTCGCCCGCGCCGCGCAGGCACTGGCCGAGGGCAAGCTCGTCGCCTTCCCGACCGAGACGGTCTACGGGCTGGGCGGCGATGCCGGCAACGACCGGGCGGTCGCCTCGATCTTCGAGGCCAAGGGAAGACCGCGCTTCAACCCCTTGATCGTGCACGTTCCAGACGCCGAGGCGGCCGAGGCCTTCGTGCATGTCGACGAGCGCGCGCGGCGGGTGGCGGAGCTGTTCTGGCCGGGGCCGCTGACCCTGGTGCTGCCGCGCCGCGCCGACGCGCCGCTGTCGCTGCTGGTCAGCGCCGGGCTGGACAGCGTGGCGATCCGCGTGCCCGGCCATCCCGTGGCGCGCGCCCTGCTGAAGGCGGCGGGACGGCCCGTGGCGGCGCCCAGCGCCAACCGCTCCGGCCATGTCAGCCCCACCGCGCCCATCCATGTGGCGGAGGAGTTCCCCGACGCCGCCGGCGGGCGCATGCCCTACATCGTGGCGGCAGGGCGATGCCCGATCGGGGTCGAGTCGACGGTGCTGGACCTCACCGGCGACACGCCTGTCCTGCTGCGCCCCGGTTCGGTCACCCGCGAGGATCTGGAACCCGTCATCGGCTCGGTCGAACTTGCCGGCGCCGCCCACGGCATCAAGGCGCCGGGCATGCTGGAGAGCCACTACGCGCCCGACATCCCGGTGCGGCTGGGGATCACCGCCGCCCGCGCCGACGAGGGGTTCCTGACCTTCGGGCCGGACCAGTTCAACAGGGGCGGGGCGGAGCGGCTGAACCTCTCGCCGTCGGGCGATCTGCACGAGGCGGCGGCCAACCTCTTCGCGCATCTGCGCAGGCTCGACCGGCCCGAACTGCGGGGCATCGCCGTCATGCCGATCCCCGAGACCGGGCTGGGCGAGGCCATCAACGACCGGCTGCGCCGCGCCGCGGCCCCGCGCAAGCGCTGAGGCGGCCCATGGACCACGGCGAGGCACTCGGAAAGCTCCGTGACCTGCTGGGCCCCAAGGGTTTCATCGACGCGCCCGAGGCCGTGGCGCCCTATGCCCAGGACTGGCGCGGTATCGAGACGGGCGCACCGGCGGCCGTGCTGCGGCCTAAGGGCACCGACGCCGTCGCAGCCTGCGTGCGCCTCTGCGCGGCGGCCGGCATCCCGATCGTACCCCAGGGCGGCAATACCGGGCTGGTGGGCGGCACCATCGCGCGCGATGGGGCGGTGACGCTGAACCTCGGCCGCATGGACCGCATCCGCGACCTGGACCCGCTGGACTACACGGTGACGGCGGAGGCCGGCTGCACCCTGCTGTCGCTGCGCGAGGCCGCCGAGGCCGCCGACCGGCTGTTCGCGCTGAGCCTCGGGTCGGAGGGCAGCTGCACCATCGGCGGCAACCTCGCCACCAATGCCGGCGGCATCCTCACCGTGCGCTACGGCAATGCGCGCGACCTGGTGCTGGGGCTTGAGGTGGTGCTGCCCGACGGGCGGGTCTGGAACGGGCTGCGGCGGCTGCGCAAGGACAATACGGGCTACGACCTGAAGCAGCTCTTCATCGCCGGCGAGGGCACGCTGGGCATCATCACCGCCGCGACCCTGAAGCTGTTCCCCCGGCCCCGGCAGCGGGAGACGGCGCTGGTGGCGGTGCCGGGCCCGCGCGCCGCCGTGGAACTGCTGGGGCGCCTGCGCGACGGCACCGGCGACGCGCTGACCGCCTGCGAACTGATGCCGCGCTTCGCCGTGGACGGCGCGCGGACCTATCTGGGCCGCGACTTCGACCCGTTCCCCGCCCCCTCCCCCTGGTACCTGCTGCTCGAACTCACCGGAGGCGCCGGCTCGTCGCTGCGGGAACAGACCGAGGAGACGCTGGCCGCGGCCATCGAGGCCGGCGCCGCGACCGATGCCCTCTTCGCCGAGAGCGAGGAGCGGCGGCGCCGGCTCTGGGGCCTACGCGAGGGGCTGCCGGAGATCGGACGCGCCGTCGGCGGCACCATCCATCACGACGTCTCGGTCCCGGTCAGCCGCATCCCCGACCTGATCGAGCGCGCCACCGAGGCGGCGCAGAGCGTCGTGCCGGGCTGCCGGCCCTACCCGTTCGGCCATGTCGCGGACGGCAACATCCACTTCAACGTGGCCCGGCCCGAGGGGATGGAGCGCGACGCCTACCTGGCCCATGCCGGCGCCATGGGACGGGCGGTCCACGACGTGGTCCATGCGCTCGACGGGTCGATCAGCGCCGAGCACGGGATCGGCGGGCGCAAGCGGGCGGAGATGGCCCGCTTCAAGGACCCGGTCGAATTGGACCTCATGCGCCGGGTAAAACTGGCGCTGGACCCCGAAGGGCTGATGAACCCCGGCAAGCTGTTGCCCTGACTGGGAAAAACGCCCTTCTCGCACCAGGGGATACGACTAAGGGCCGGCCCTACCACTATTGACAAGGAATCACTGTACAAGCACTTTCCGTTGCGAGGGGCATACCTGCGCACGCGCATCCCGCAGCGTCGCAACCACGGGAAAGAAACTGAATGTTCGCCCAGCTTTACATCGTGAACGGCGACTCCGCCTCGCTGCTGCAGGCTGACGGACGGCTGAAGACGCTGCACTTCGTCGACCAGAACCAGGTTTCGCGCGTCATCACCGGCAACGTCACCCACGACGGCGTCGTCGACGCGGTCTACCAGTACGAGTGGGGCGGCTACGGCCTCGTCGACTACAACATCGACGGCTCGTTCGAGGTGAACTATTTCGACCCGGTCTTCGCCATCCCGCGCCTGGCCGGCCCGTTCGAGATCAACATCGACCGCACCGCCGACGTGATGGGGGGCGATGCCGAGGAGATCATCTACCGCCTCGACTTCAACAACGAGGCCCACAGCACCTCGATCTTCTACGCCTACGACTACTCGACCGGCCAGTCCAAGACCCTGATGACCGCCGCCTCGGCGGAGATGGTGCAGGGCTTCGGCGACCTGGACGCCAACGGCAAGGACGACATCCTCTTCACCGACGAGCGCGGCACGCTGAACGTGCGGCTCGACAATGGCGAGGACTACCAGATCTCCGGCATCACCACGAACCGCGACGTCATCGTCGCCGGCGTCGGCGAGTTCAAGGAGGGCTTCCCCGGCCTTGACGAGATCCTGTTCTACAACTCCGAGAGCCGCACCTTCGACGTGTGGGTCAAGGGCCCGGTGGCCCGCAACGGCGGCATCGTGAGCGTCGACTATTTCGAGACCGTCTTCACCATGCCGGAAGGCTGGAGTTTCAACCGCATCGGCGACTTCGACGGCGATGGCATCGACGACATCATGATCGCCCAGACCGGCGACGTGTGGATCCAGATGGTCGGGCTGAAGACGCCGATGGCCTACTGGAGCGTCGGCGAGGAGCGGCTGGTCAGCATCGGCAGCCACGACATGCGCACCATCAAGGGCGCCGGCGACTTCATTGGCCTGACGCAGGAGGCCAAGGCGCAGGCGCTGTTCCTGGGCCTGCCCGACGACGGCCTGGCCGGCGGCACCTTCCTGGAGGGCCAGGTTCCGGTCGACCTGACGGGCATCGATCCGTCGGTTTGGTAAGCCCGGCCGAGGCGGCATGAGACGAGGCGCCGTCCTTCGGGACGGCGCCTTTTTCTTTGCCCCGATGGTCGAGCGGCGGCCGGATCAGGCGCCGCTGAAGCCGGCGAACAGGTTCGGGGTGACGCGCTGCTGCGCCTCGCCGCCCTCGCCGTTGCGGGGAGCCTGGGCCCAGGCCGGGTCCTTCTCCTCGTCGCCCGGCGTCGCCAGGGCGTTCAGCACCATGACGGTGAAGGTGGAGAGCGGCTCGCGCGCGGTGGCGCCGGAGCGGGTGAACTGCCAGGGCTGCGAGGTCGTGCTCTCCGCCAGCACCTGGCCGAAGGGCGAGCTGTCGGCGTATTTCGACGTCTCCGCGCCGGGCTCGCCGAACTTGCCGGCGAAGCGGTCGTAGAGCTCGCCCAGGCTGAGCGCCCGGCCGCTCTTGGTGAAGAAGGCGCCGCGGTTGGCCTGGGCCGCCTCGGGCAGCACGTTGGCCGCCGGACGGTGCGGGTTCAGGCGCATCTCCTTCAGGAACTTGGTCGCGCCGCCGGCGCCCAGGAAATGCGCCAGGTACATCTCGGTGCTGCCGATCTCGCCGCCGACCTGGTTCTGCAGATGGGTCTTGTTGTCGTTGGCGAGTTCGCCGGCGAACAGGGCGGACAGGCGCGGGTCCTTGCGCAGCTCCAGGATCTCGCGCCTCGTCGCCGGATCGGCCACTCTGGGCGTGCCATCGGAGGTGCGCGAGATCGCCTGGGCGTAGCGGCCGAGGCCATGCTTGGCGCCGTGCTGCTCCACCATGTCCAGCCAGGTGCGCTCGATGAACTGGAACAGGCCGGTGGCGCTGCTGGTGGCGGCCTTCACGTCGGTCTTGTACCCGCTCTCCACGGCAGCCTTTTCCATGAGGTAGGAAAAATCTACCCCGGTGCTGGCGCTGGCCTGGCGCACGGCGGAGACGACATTGGCCGGCGCGCCCCGCTGGGTCGCGAGGGTTTCGGCTGATCGTCCGAGAGATGCAAGGCTCGTCATGGCTGGCCTCATGGGAACAAGTACGCGTCTGCTGTCCCGGATAGAAGCAACCCCCGTGCCAGCCTCATGCCAGCGCGGGTGCGACCGCCTTCCCCTTGCCCCGTCGCGCCCCAGCCGTCATGTTATGAGCCCCGCGCCTCATGCGCGGCCAACGATAGTGGTCACGGGAGGACCGGAGCGAATCATGATCCCCTACAACGCCCCCATCCAGGACATGCGGTTCGTCTTGAAGAAGGTCGCCGGCCTCTCCGAGGTGGCGTCCCTGCCCGGGTTCGAGGCGGCGACGGAGGATCTGGTCGACGCGGTCCTGGAAGAGGCCGGCAAGCTGGCCTCCGGTGTCCTCGCCCCGCTGAACCGCGTCGGCGACCAGCACGGCTCCAAGCTGGAGAACGGCGTGGTCCGCACCGCGCCGGGCTTCAAGGAGGCGTACCTGCAGTATGTCGAGGGCGGCTGGAACAGCGTGCCCTTCGACCCCGATCATGGCGGCCAGGGCCTGCCCTGGGTCGTGGCGCTGCCGATCCAGGAGATGTGGCAGTCGGCCAACATGGCCTTCAGCCTGTGCCCGATGCTGAACCAGGGCGCGGTGGAGCTGCTGACCGAGCACGGCTCGGAGGAGCAGAAGGCCATCTATCTCGGCAAGATGATCTCCGGCGAGTGGACCGGCACCATGAACCTGACGGAGCCGCAGGCCGGTTCCGACGTGGGCGCGGTGCGGACCAAGGCCGTGCGCCAGGCCGACGGCAGCTACCGCATCACCGGCCAGAAGATCTACATCACCTACGGCGAGCATGATTACACGGACAACATCATCCACATGGTGCTGGCCCGCACGCCCGACGCGCCCCCGGGCGTGAAGGGCATCTCGCTCTTCATCGTGCCGAAGTTCCTGGTGAATGCGGACGGCACGCCGGGCGAGCGCAACGACCTGCGCTGCGCCGGCCTCGAGCACAAGATGGGCATCCATGCCAGCCCGACGGCCGTGATGGCCTTCGGTGACAATGGCGGCGCCGTCGGCTACCTCGTGGGCGAGGAGAACCGCGGCATCGAGTACATGTTCACCATGATGAACAACGCCCGCCTGGGCGTCGGGCTGCAGGGCGTCGCCATCGCCGAGCGCGCCTACCAGCAGGCCCGCGACTACGCCAAGACCCGCGTGCAGAGCCGCGACCTGGGCGGCGGCAACCAGCCGGTGACCATCATCCACCATCCCGACGTCCGCCGCATGCTGCTGACCGCCAAGTCGCAGATCGAGGCGGCGCGGGCGCTGGTCTACCTGACGGCGGCGCAGCTCGACATCGCCCACCGTCATCCCGACCCCGAGACGGCGCGCAGGGCCGGGCTGCTGAACGACCTGCTGACCCCGGTCTGCAAGGCATGGGCGACGGATCTCGGCTGCGAGGTGGCGAGCCTGGGCATCCAGATCCATGGCGGCATGGGCTTCATCGAGGAGACAGGCGCCGCCCAGCACCTCCGCGACGCCCGCATCACGCCGATCTACGAGGGCACCAACGCCATCCAGGCGAACGACCTGGTGTTCCGCAAGCTGGGCCGCGACGGCGGCGCCGCGGCGCGGGAGTTCTTCGCCCGCATGCACGCCACGGCCGCCGCCTGCAAGGACCGGCCGGGCGACGACCTCAAGGTCATCGGCGCCAACCTGGCCGAGGGCCTGCGCACGCTGGAGCAGGCGACATCCTGGCTGGTCGAGACCATGCGCCCCGACCCCAAGGCGGCGGCGGCGGGAGCGGTGAACTATCTGCGCATCTTCGGCCTGGTCACCGGGGGCTACCTGATGGCCGAGCAGGCCATGGCGGTGCAGGACGAGCAGATGTCGGGCGGCGCCGACGCCTCCTTCCTGGACGCCAAGATGATCACCTGCCGCTTCTTCGCCGAGCAGATCCTGCCCCAGGCGGCGGGCCTGCTGTCGCCGATCGTGCAGGGCCACCGTACGGTCATGGCGCTGGCCGAGGAGCAGTTCTGACCCCTGCCCGCCTCGGGCGCGCGATAGAAAACGGCCCCGGGAGCGATCCCGGGGCCGTTCGTCTTTGACGCCGCCCTTAGCGGTTGGCGACGATCTGGCCGGTCTTCGGGTCCAGCGTGACCGTGACCCACTGGCCCTCGGCGGTCTGGGCCTGGGCGACGTAGTTCTCACCCTCGCGGCGGAACTCGCGGACGTCCGAGAAGCCCATCTGGCTGAAGCGGTTCAGCAGCGAGGTCTGCATCAGCGCGACCTCGCGCTGCGCCTTGCCCTTGCGGTCGGCGACCGCGCTGCGGTCGATGGTGGCGAGCACTTGGCTGTCGCCCACCGCGCCGCCGGTCGAGGCGGTGTCGGTCGAGCCCATGGAGCCGCCCATGGAACCGGTCGACGCCGTAGCGCCGGTGCTGGTGTCGCTCGACATCGAGCCCGAGGACATGGTGCCGGCGGTCGACGCCGTTCCGCCCATCGTCGTGGTGGTCGAGGTGGTGGCGCTGCTGGCCGTGTCCGTCGCCGTGGTGTCGGAGGCGGCGGTCGCCGGCGTATCGGCCGTGGCGGTGCCGGTCACCTGCGTGCCCATGCCGGTGCCGGTGGCGGAGACGCCCGGCGAGGTGGTGGCGTCGCGGCCGACCTCGCCCGCGCGGGACGGGGTGGCGGTCTGGTACTGGTCCTGCGGCGACATGTCGGTCGGGGTGGAACCCGGCGCGGCGGTCGGCGGGACGGCGTTGCGGGTGGCGGTGGAGTCGGCGATCTGGGCCATCGCGGCCGGCGCCGCCAGCATCAGAAGCGCTACGGCGGCGGTCATGGGCAAGCGGGACATGGATGCTCCTCCTCTTTCGGTGCAAGACCTTTCGGGAGCGAAAACGGGCTGGAGGGCACAAGCGTTCCCCCGATCGCTAATTTGCGCCGAAGGACATAGGACATATTGAGGAAAGCCCGTCCCTCGGGCGTCGGTTACCGTCCCTCTGCCGCCGCCCGCCCCCAGGAACGGGCGGAGGCTGGGACATTTCAGGACGGGGTGCCGACAATGGCGGAAATTGCATCGACCGATCTGCGGGTGCTCGCCGTGCGGATCGCCACCTCCTACACGCGCGCGAATCCGACCTCGGTCGACGCGCTGCCCAACATCATCCAGCTGGCCTATCGCGGGCTGCAGCAGTGCGTGGCCCCGCCGCCGCCGCCCGAGAAGCCGGTCGTCCGCACCGGCCGTCCCGGCCGTCCGCGCAAGCAGCGCTGATCTCCCGGCGCCCCGCCCTCCCCGTCGGGGAGGACGGGGAACAGCCGGAGCACCGCCTTCGTTCCCCTGTCGACGGCAGACCGGCGCCGCCGTGGCGCCGGGCCGGTGCTGGGGGAATGCGGATGCTCTACTGGGCCTTGATCTTCTTCATCGTCGCCCTCGTGGCCGGCGTCCTGGGCTTCGGCGGCGTCGCCACCGCGTCGGCCGAGATCGCGCAGCTTCTCTTCTTCATCTTCCTGCTGGTGTTCGTGGTCAGCCTCGTCATGGGGCTGGTACGGCGGCGCTGAGCCGTCGCCCTGCGGATCGCGGACGCGCGAACAGGAAGCCGCCCCCGGCACGGGGCGGCTTCCACTTCGCGCGGGTGGATCAGCTTCGGATGGAAGACTCGGCGACGCCCGCCGGCTTTCCGGCGGCGTCGAGCGCCTGGTGGACGGTGAGGCCGCCGCCCAGCAGCCCGGCCACGACCGCCGAGGCGGCCAGGACCAGCTGGCGGCCGCGCCGCGACCGCTCCTTCGTCAGGGCGGCCATGATGCGGGGCGGGATGTCCTCCGCGAGCACCGAATCATAGAGAGCGTGCAGCCCCTCGATCTGCGCCCGGTAGGCGGCCGCCCGCGCGGCCTCGTCCGGATCGCCGGCAAGGCGCCGCTCGACGGCCGCATGGGCGCCCGCGCCCAGCGCGCCGTCGACGAACGCGTCGATATCGAGGCCGCCGTCGAAGGCCCGCGCCTGCCCCGTGTCGCCCACGAGGCTCAGGCGCGGCCCGCCCACGCTGGGACGGGCCCCTTCCGCTCCGGCGTCCCCGGCCGACCCGCCGTCGGTCGGGTCACGCCGATTCACGCTCATGCACCTCGTACCCCTCGTCCACGCCGCCATCCATCAGGATCCGCAGCGCCCGGCGGCCGCGCGACAGGCGCGACTTCACGGTGCCGATGGAGACCTGCAGGATGTCGGCGGCCTCGGCGTAGCTGATGCCTTCCAGGCCGATCAGCAGGACCACCTCGCGCTGCTCCTGCGGGAGCTTGTCGAGGGCGCGGCGCAGGTCGCGCAGCTCCAGGCGGACGACCTGGGCGCCGTGCGCGCCGCCGATGCCGGCCTGCGCCTCGCCGTCGATGTCGACGAAGGTCTGCTGCCGGCGGATTCCGTTGATGTGAAGATTGCGCAGAATGGTGAAGAGCCAGGCGCGCAGGTTGGTGCCGGGCTGCCAGAGATGCAGGCGGCTGAGCGCCCGCTCCAGGCATTCCTGCACCAGGTCATCGGCGAGAGCGGAGTCGCGCACCATGGCGCGGGCGAACCGCCTGAGCCGGGGGATCTCCTGTTCGATCTGGGCGATGATGTCGGACATCCTGTCCTCGTCCTTACGGTAGGCCGGCGCCGGGCTTCCCCACAGCGCCCGCCGGGGCGGGCTGGCATTACCAGGGCGACGGTTCGTCCCGGTAACGTCGCCAGTATATGCACGCGGCAAATAATGTCTCGCCCGCAAAAAAGATAATCCGCCCGCTCAATAAGCCAGCCTTGTTTCCATGACCGGCTTATTTAAAGACCCGTGAGCATAGGTCGATAAAAATGGTTAGGATCGATGTTCTATGACCTCTGGCGCCGCGGCACGACCGAATGCGCGCCGAAAACCGCGTTCCACCCACGATAACGGGTGGGCGCCTACCACTAGCAGGTAGCAAGCCGCTGAGTTTCCTGCTCTTTCCCCATATTTCGTGCGGGCAGGTTGGCCCCGCTCCTCCGGCCATGGTAAGCGGGTCGGGTGCTGGAACGTTCGGGGATGCTCCCATGCGGGTTGCCACCTTCTACTTGACCCTAGCCATCTTCTCTTTAGCAGCCACTGGGAGTAGCGGCAGGGAATTGTCGAAGGAGCAGTTCTTCGCTCCCTTGGTCGAGGCCCCGGCCGCGCCCGCCCCCGACATGGCAGGCCTGATCCAGGCCGAATACAGCCCGCCCAAGCACCTGATCCGCCTGATCCGCCGCCTGTCGAAGGAGCACGGGCTCGACCCCGACCTGGTCACCGCCGTGGTGGGCGTGGAGTCGCGCTTCCGCACCGACGCCGTGTCGCCGCGTAACGCGCGGGGCCTCATGCAGCTGACCGACGTCACCGCCGGCATCTATGGCGTCAAGGACCCGCACGACCCCGCCTCCAACCTGCAGGGCGGCATCCGCCACCTGAAGGCGCTGCTGGAGAGCTTCGACGGCGACGTGCGGCTGGCCCTGGCGGCCTACAATGCCGGCGAATCGGCCGTGCGCCGCCATGGCGGCATTCCGCCCTACCGGGAGACACGGGCCTATGTCGAGCGGGTGCTGCGCTTCTACCAGCATGAGCACCACCCGGTCGCCACCCCCGCCGGCGGCGTGGTGCAGACGGCCGAGCGGTCGGGGTAGACAGCCGTCCCGGGTGAGGCTGTGAGGTGGTGCGTCCTTCGACAAGCTCAGGATGAGGAAGGGGGATGCCAGGCACTCCTCTTCCCTCGCCAAGGGGGAGCAGCAAAACATCCTCATCCTGAGCCTGTCGAAGGACGCACAACGCCATCGCTGCCCATACTGAGCAGCTAAACTCCCCTCATGCTGAGCCTGTCGAAGCACGCACAGCCTCAACGCTGCCCGGCCGCCGCAGCAGCGGCACCAGGGCGGCGGCGACGAACAGGACGGCCGCCATCCAGCGCTGGCAGTCGGCGAAGGCCAGGACAAGCGCCTCACGCTGCTTCAGCGCCGCCAGGGAGGCCAGCGCCGCCCGCTCCGGGTCGGCCAAGCCCCTCGCCTCGAACCGCGAGGCCAACGCCTCCAGCGCCGCCGCCGCCGGACCATTCCCCACCGCAAGCGCCGCCGACAGCCTGATACCGTGCCGGTCCGCCGCCTCCAGCAGCAGCGCGTTCAACAGGGCGATGCCGACGGCCCCGCCGAGCATGCGGCTGAGATTGAAGACGCCGCTGGCATCCTTCAGCGCGGCGCCCGACAGCCCGCCCAGCGCCAGGGCGCTGACCGGCGGGAAGACCAGCGACACGGCGATCCCGCGCAACGCCTGCGGCAGGGCCAGCTCGGCCAGCCCCCACTCGGCCGTGATCCCCGCCGTCATCTGAAAGCTGGCCGCGAAGGTGAGCATTCCCACCGCCAGCAGCCAGCGCGGCTCGGCCTTGTCGGCGACATAGGCCGCGACCGGCGCGAACGCCAGCTGCACCAGCCCGGTCACCCCCATGATCAGGCCGATCTGCCCGGTGCCGTAGTCGCCGACCAGATCCAGGAACAGCACCAGCAGGAAGACCGAGCCGAAGACGCCGATCCCCAGCATGGCGGAGTAGCCGCAGCCCAGGGCGAAGTTGCGGTCGCGGAAGGCCGCCAGGCTGACGATCGGGTTGCCGTAGCTCACCACCCGCGCGACGAACAGCGTCAGACAGAGCCCGGCGACGAGCGTCGTCCGGAGGATGCCGGCATCCTCGAACCAATCGTGCTTGGCCCCGTCCTCCAGCACATACTGCAGGCACCCCAGCCCCACGGCCAGCAGCAGGAGCCCGGGCAGGTCGAAGCCGCGGGCGAGGCTCGGGTCCGGCTTGTCCCAGCGCACGCACAGCAGCGCCGCCACCGCCACCAGCGGCCCGGGCACGACATTGATCAGGAACAGCCAATGCCAGGAGGCGGCCTCCGTGATCCAGCCGCCCAGGCTGGGCCCAACCGTGGGCGCCAGCGTGCCGAGCAGGCTCACCCCCACCATCGCCCGGCCCCGCCGCTCCGGCGGGAACAGCACGAAGATGGCGACGAACAGCGAGGGGACCATGGCGCCGCCGAGGAAGCCCTGCACAGCCCGCGCCGCGATCATCCCGTCCAGCGTCGTCGCCAGCGCGCAGGCGATGCTGGCCAGGGTGAAGCCGGTGGCCGAGAGGGCGAAGAGGATGCGGGTGGAGAGCAGGCGCGACAGGAAGCCGGTCAGCGGGATCATGATGACCTCGCCGATCAGGTAGGAGGTCTGCACCCAGCTGATCTCGTCGGCGCTGGCCGACAGGCCGGCCCGCAGCTCGCCCAGCGAGGAGGCGACGATCTGCACGTCCAGCAGGGCCATGAACATGCCCACGCCCAGGGCGGTGAAACCCACCCGGTCGCGCGTGGACAGGCGTTCGGGCGGTGTCATTGGGCCGAGACGAGCGGCGCGCCGCCGGGCGCCCACGGGGACTTGTCGGCAAGCGGCGCCCCCTCTCCGGCATCGCCGGTATCGACCGACACGACCGCCGACAGGCCTGGCCGCAGCACCGCCGCGGCGTCCGGCTCCTCCAGCCGGATGCGGACCGGCACGCGCTGCACCACCTTGCTGTAGTTGCCGGTGGCGTTCTCCGGCGGCAGCAGGCTGAACAGGGCGCCGCTGGCCGGGGCGAAGCTCTCGATCCGGCCGCGCAGCGTGCGGTCGGGGAGCGCGTCCACCTTGATCGCCACGGGCTGGCCCGGGCGCATGCGCGGCAGCTGCGTCTCCTTGAAGTTGGCGACGACGTGAAGCCCGCCGGCGGGCACCAGCGCCAGAAGCTGGCGTCCCGCCTTGACATACTCCCCCGCCCGCACGCCGACATTGCCGACCCACCCGTCGGCAGGCGCCCGCACCGTCGCGCGCTCCAGATCCAGCGCGGCGGCGGCGAGGTCGGCCTCGGCGCGGGCGAGATGGGCGGCGGCCTCCTCGGCTTCCGCCGCCAGCACCGTCATCTCCTCCTCCGCGGCGGTCACGGCGGCGGCGGCGCGGGCCAGCTCTGCCGCTGCCCGGCGGCGCTCCGCCTCGGTCTCCTCGAAGCGGCGGCGACTGGCGACATTGTCGGGCATCAGCGAGGTCACGCGCCGGTGGTCGGAGGCCGCCAGCACGCTCTCCGCCTCGCGCGCGGCCACCATCGAACGCGCCTCCTCGATCCGCGCTCTCTGCAGCCGCAGCCTTCCCTCGGCGCCGGTCCTCGCGGCCGACGCCACGGCGCGCTCCGCCTCGGCCTTGCGCAGGGCGGCGGCGAAGGCGGCGTCGTCCAGCCGCACCAGCAGGTCGCCCCGGCGCACCCGCGCATTATCGGCGACCGCGACCTCCGCCACGGGCGCTTCCAGGGCGGAGGCGACGGCGATGATGTCGGCGGCAAGGAAGGCGTTGTCGGTGCGCTCCGTCAGCCGCCACGCGCTCCACCAGCCCCAGCCGCCCCAGGCGGCGAGGCCCAGCACCAGGACGGCACCGGCGGCGAGCGGGACGCGCATTCCTTACCTCTCCGCAACTGAACTGAACCGTTCAGTTCAACTGTTGAACGAGGATGGGGCGGCGGGCATACTCTGTCAATGGCACAGGCCGACATCCCCCCTTCCCGCCCCGATGCGCCGTTGCCCGCCAAGGCCGCGCAGATCCTCGCCGCCGCCAAGGAGGTCTTCCTGCAGCAGGGCTTCGGCGCCGCCAGCATGGACGCCATCGCCCGCACCGCCGGCGTCTCAAAGGCGACGCTCTACGCCCATTTCCAGGGCAAGGAGGAGCTGTTCGCCCGTGTCGTCTCCGGCGAGTGGGCCAGCCATTGGAAGCAGGAGACCGAGCCCGAGGCGCCGGCCGACGATCCGCGCGCGGCGCTGGAGTCGTTCGGGCGCCGCTTCGTGGCGCTGCTGCTGCATCCGGAGGCGCTGGCGATCTACCGGATCACCGTCGGCGAGGCCGTCCGCTTCCCCGAGCTGGGCCGCCTGTTCTTCGAGGGCGGGCCGGCGACGGTGCGGCGGCGGTTGACGGCGTACCTGGCGGCGGCCGCGTCGGCTGGGCGGCTGCGGGTGCCGGACCCGGCGCTGGCGGCCGAGCAGTTCCTGGGCATGATGCAGACGCCGCTGCATCTGCGCTCGCTGCTGGACATCGGCGAGGGCACCGGCCCCCGGGAGCAGGCACGGATCATCGCGGCGGCGGTGGAGACCTTCCTGGCGGCGCATCGGACTTGACAGGCGCCCGAACGGGCTCCCCCGACTGCGCCCTTCCCCCCTTCGCTCCAAGCCCCCTACCGTTCCGGGAATGATGCATCCATGGGAGGGAACGATGAGGACGCATGCAGTCTTGGCCGGTATGGCCGCCCTGGCGCTGGCGGCGCCGGCACTCGCGCAGGGTCAGGGTGTGGCGCAGGGCGCGCCCGGGCCGCGCGTCACCACCACCATGTACAAGGTCACGGCCGACGGCATCGGCGCCGCCATCGGCACCATCACGGCCGAGGAGACGGCCAGCGGCCTCGTCCTCATGCCGGACCTGAAGGATCTGCCGGCGGGATCGCGCGGCTTCCACCTGCACCAGAATCCCAGCTGCGAACCGGCCGAGAAGGACGGCAAGAAGACCGCGGCACTCGCCGCCGGCGGCCATTACGACCCGGCCAACACCGGCAAGCATGTCGGCCCGAAGGGCCAGGGCGGGCACAAGGGCGACCTGCCGGCCCTGACCGTCGAAGCGAGCGGCAAGGCCACCACGGCGGTCACCGCGCCGCAGCTGAAGCTGGCCGACCTGCAGGGCCGGGCGCTGATGATCCATGCCGGCGGCGACAATTATTCCGACCAGCCGGAACCGCTGGGCGGCGGCGGCGCCCGCATCGCCTGCGGGGTGGTAGGCAAGTAGCGGGACCGGTCCTTCCGGCCGACCCTATGAGGCGTAGCCCTGCGGGGGGCGCGGCGCTATGCTGCCGCCGCTTTTCGCCCCCCGCCGAGCCACGCCCGGATGTCGCCGCCTCCCGCCCCTCCCCTTCCGCCCGCCGCCCTCCCGGGGGACGCCCTCCCGGGGGATGGGGGCGTGGTGCTGTCGGTGGTCGTGCCGCTGCACAACGAGCAGGGCAACATCGACGCGCTGTTCGCCCGGCTGACGCCGACGCTGGACGGCACCGGCCTGCCCTGGGAGATCGTCTGCGTCGAGGACGGCAGCCGCGACGCCACCTGGGAAACGCTGGTCCGGCACCAGGAGCGCGACGGGCGGATCAAGCTGCTGCGCTTCAGCCGCAACTTCGGCAAGGAGGTGGCGATGTCCGCCGGGCTGCGGCACGCGAGGGGCCGCGCCGTCGTCATCATCGACGCCGACCTGCAGCACCCGCCGGAACTGATCGCGGAGTTCGTCGCCCAGTGGCGCCAGGGAGCGCAGATGGTCTACGCGGTGCGCCGGTCGCGCGACACCGACCCGTGGCTGCGCCGCGCGCTGACCAACCTCTACTACTTCATCCTGGGGCACATGTCGGAGGTGGAGCTGCCGCGCGGCGCCGGCGACTTCCGCCTGATGGACCGCGCCGTCGTCGACGCGCTGAACGCCCTGCCCGAGCGCGGCCGCTTCCTGAAGGGGCTGTACAGCTGGGTCGGCTTCCGGCAGGTCGCGATCCCCTACGACCCGGCCCCGCGCCATGCCGGCGCCTCGGCCTTCAATTTCTGGCGGCTGCTGCGCTTCGGCATGGACGGCGTCGCCTCCTTCAGCACCTTCCCGCTCAGGGTCTGGTCCTGGCTGGGGCTGGCGGTGGCGCTGGGCGCCGTGGTCTATGCCGGCTACATCGTGGTGGCGACCCTGTTCCAGGGCATCCAGGTGCCCGGCTACGCCTCGCTCATGGTGGCGACCCTGTTCCTCGGCGGCGTGCAGCTGATCTGCCTGGGCGTGCTGGGCGACTATCTCGGCCGCGTCTTCACCGAGGTGAAGGGCCGGCCGCTCTATCTGGTCGCCGACAGCCGGGGCTTCGAGGCGCCGGACGCGCCGCCGCGGGCCCGGGGCTGAGGCGGGCCGGACCCTTCCCATGTCCAATCGCAGCATCTGGGACCGGCTCTATCTGGCCGTGATGGCCGTGGCGGCGCTGGCGGTGCTGCTGGTCTTCCGCGACTACGGCATCACCTGGGACGAGCCGCTGCATGTCGAGTACGGCCGGCGGGCGCTGGACTGGTATCTGAGCCTCGGCGCCGACCGGGACGTGCTGACCTACCAGAACCTGGCCCTCTACGGCGCGCTCTACGACACGGCGGCGGCTGGGTTGGCGGAGCTGCTGCAGGCCGATCCCTACGACGTCAGGCGCCTGCTGGGCGGCATGGTCGGGCTGCTCGGCGTGGCGGCGGTGCGCCGGGCCGGCATCGACCTGTCGGGGCCCCGGGTGGGGACGCTGGCGGCCCTGCTGCTGCTGCTGACCCCGGACTGGTGGGGTCACGCCTTCAACAATCCCAAGGACGCGCCCTTCGCGGTGGCGGGGGCCTGGGCGCTGGTCTTCGCCATCCGGGTCGCGAAGACCCTGCCCCGGCCGCCGCTGCCGGACTTGGCAGGGCTGGGGCTGGCGCTGGGCGCCGGCATGGGCATCCGCGTCGGCGGCATCCTGTTCGCCGCGCCGCTGGCCTTCGCCGGCCTCGCCTGGATCGCGGGACGGCTGCGCGAGGGCGGCGCGCCCGCCGCCGTGGCCCGGGAGACCGGCCGGGCGGCGCTGGTGCTGCTGGCGGCGGCGCTGCTGGCCTGGATGGTCATGGTCGCGGCCTGGCCCTGGGCGCAGCTGGACCCGCTGAGCAACCCGCTGCGCGCCCTGTCCGAGTTCTCGAACTTCCCCCTGGACTTCACCTTCACCTTCGCCGGCGAGCGGCTGCGCACCACCGCCCTGCCCTGGTGGTACCTGCCGACGGGCTTCGCGGTGAAGGTGCCGCTGGTGCTGCTCGCCGCCGTCCTGCTGGCCGCCGGCATGGGCATTCTCTCGGTCTTCCGCGGGCGCTTCAAACCGCCGCGGGTGGCGCTGGCGGCGGCGATCCTGGTGCCGCCGGCGATCGTGATCTCCACCGGCGCCGTCCTCTATGACGGCATCCGGCACATGCTCTTCATCCTGCCGCCGCTGTCGCTGGCGGCGGCGCTGGCGATCAACAAGGCGGCGAAGGCGGTGGCGCCGGAGCGCGCGCGCCTCGGCTGGGGCCTGCTGGCGCTGGGCGCGCTCGTGCATCTGGCCGGCGCCGCGCGCCTGCATCCCTACGAGACCATCTGGTACAACGCGCTGGTCGGCGGCGTGCCGGGCGCGGCCGGGCGGTTCGAGCTGGATTACTGGGGCAGCGCCATGTCCGAGGCGGCCCGCGACCTGACGGAGACCCTGGTGCGCCGCGAGGGCGCCTCCTCCGTCGTAGCGCCCCACCGGGTCAGCTTCTGCGGCCCACCCGATTCCGCCCGCTACCGGCTGCCGCCCCACTGGCGCAGCGTGGAACCGGACGAGCCGGCCGACTTCCACATCGCCCATACCCGCAGCGCCTGCGCCGGCGCGCCCTCCGGTCCGGAGATCGTCCGGGTGGAACGCGCGGGCGTGCCGCTGGCCTATGTGCTGGATCTGCGGCCGTCCCGCGCCCCCTAAGCCTCACTCGCCCTTCTTCTCCGCCTTCTCCTTCTTGGACGGCTCCTTGGAAGGCCCCTGGTCCGGCTTGCCGGGATTGACGGGCTTGCCCTGGTTGCCGGCCTTGGCGTTGGAGATCAGTTCCCCGCAGGGGCTGTCCTCGCCGCCGCCGAGGTCGACCAGCGGGATCAGCGCCGCCAGCGGGGTCAGCAGCGCGCCCAGCGCCACGGCGGCGGCGCCCTTGGCTGCCAGCGGACCGGCCTCGATGCCCACCTTGGGCTCCATGAAGGTGCCGCCGAAGGTGACCGGCGTGCGGCCGGAAGCGATGGTCGCGTCCTTCGGATGCGCCTCGATGCGGCCGCGCATGGTTTCCTTGCCGAGCGCCACCTCCATGTCGCCGGCGATGTTCGTGTCCTCGGTGTCCAGCACCAGGGTCTTGGCCTTCATGATGCCGTCATTGACGCCGAAGGCCGCTACCATGCAGCGCACGGCCACCGGCTCGTCCTTGCTGATCAGGATGCCCAGCGCCTCGGCGATGTCGATGCCGGCGCCTTCCAGGATGAGGGCACTGACCTGGCCGCCGGCCATGACCATGGCGATGTCGCCGTCGGCGGCGCCCATGATGTCGGAGAAGGACTTGCCGCTGCCCCGCAGGTCGATGTGCCCGCCCAGCGTGCCGGCCGTCTCCTCCTCGAAGGGCGTGTCCTTGAAGAAGGGCTTCAGCTTGACGTTGGAGATCTCCAGGTTGGTGGCGAGCGCAGGCACGGTCTTGCTGCCGTCCAGCACGACGTTGCCGCCCACCGTGCCGAGCGCCATGGTGAATTTCAGCGGGTCGACGCGGGCGCGGCCGTTCTTCAGGTCGAGGGTGGCCTGCACCGCGTCCAGCGGCAGCGGGCCCTGGATGTTGCCGCCCTTGAAGGCGACCTCCATGTCCACGGCCTTCAGCCGCTCCAGGTTGATGGGCGTGTCGGGGATGATCTTGCCGTCCGTGTCCTCCTGACCGGGCGCCAAGCCGACGAGGCCGCCGAGATCGGCCAAATCCAGCTTCTCCGAGCGAAGGTCGGCGCGGATCAGCGGCCGCTCCTGCTTGGGCTCGAAGGTCAGCCAGCCCTTGAGGTCGCTCTCGCCGACCTTGCCGTCGATCTCCTCGGCCTTCCAGACCTCGCCCTCGCGGATGAGGCGGGTGGCGATCCGGTACTTGCCGGTGGCGGGGAACGGCACGCCCAGCAGGGCGTAGCTGTCGGCCAGGCTGCCGCCGTTCATGTCGAGGCGCATGTCCACGCCGCGCAGCTTCACCGGTTCCAGCAGCGTGCCCTCGGCCTTCAGGCTGGTGTCGCCCAGCTTCACGTCGAGCTTGAGGGGATAGGGCGTCTCGCTCTCGCGCAGGGTCAGCAGCGGCGCGCCGGTCAGCTCCAACCGCAGCGGCCGGCCCTCGATCGAGCCCTTGCCCTCGATATGCAGCTGCTCCTCCCCTTCCGTGCCGCTGGCGACGGTGGTGGAGATGCGGCTGTCGATGTCGATCTTCTTGGGCTGGTCGATGAAGCGGAAGCGGCCGTCGCGCACCTGCAGCGTGCCGATGACCGGGAACTCGGAACGATCCTCCGGCGAGGCCGCCTCGGCCGCCGCCTCCGCCTCCGCCGGCACGTCGAAGACCCAGTTGCCGACGCCGTCCTTGTTGCGCTCCAGCAGGATGTCGGGCTTGTCGACGATGATTTCGGGCAGCTCGATCTTGCCGCGCAGCAGCGGCCAGATGCGGACCACCGTCTCCAGCTGGCCCAGCGAGACCATGCGCGGCTCGCTGCCCCAGTCGGCGTTGCTCATGGTGATGCCGCCGACGGTGATGCGCGGGCTCCAGCTCCAGTCGATGTCGACCGGGCCGGCGATGCGCACCTCGCGCCCCGTGGTCTCGCTCATCCGCCGCTCGGCATAGCGCGCGATGCGGTCGGGGCCGGCGAAGTAGATGAAGGCGGCGGCGCCGCCGACGAGCGCCACCAGTACGACGGCGATGATCCCCAGCACCCGACCCATGCCCGGCCTCCCTTGCTCCGACAAAGGACGAACCCCTTTGCCCCGCTTGAGGTTCCGGATGGGGGATGCTCAGCGCGCGCCGGCCAGTTTCCGGCAGACGGAGGACTGGCGACGGGCGCGGCGGCGCAGGCGGCCCGTGGCGCCGCCGTCCAGAACGCCGGCCCAGAAGCCCAGCGCCTCGCGGTGGCGGCCCCGGCGCTGCAGCAGCGTCGCCAGGGCGGACCGCAGCTGCGGGTCGGCCGGCCGCCGCCGCAGCGTGCCGCAGAGCAGCTCCACCGCCGCGCCCTCGCGCCCACGCCGCGCTTCCAGCCGGGCGAGCGCGACAGCCGCATCGGCGAAAGCCGGTTCCCGCTGCAGCGCCATGCGCCAGTGCAGCGCCGCCTCGGCGGTGCGCCCGGCCGAGGCCAGAAGCTCGCCCAGCCGGTAGGGCGCCATCGGCTCGTGCGGAGCCAGGCGCGTCGCGGTGCGGAGCGCCCGCTCCGCCAGATCCACCGCCCCATGGCGGCGCATCTGCTCGGCGAAGGCCAGCAGCGGCGCGCAGGCCGTGGGCGCCGGATCCAGCGGCAGCAGATACTGCCCGTCCGTGTCCAGCCAGCGCCCCAGCATGTCGCGCCGCGGCAGCGCCGGCAGCCGCGCGGCGCCTGTGTCCGCCAGCCCCGCCCCGGTCTCGCGCCGCAGCCGCAGGGCGGCGGCCACCACGTCGGCCAGCTGCACTCCCTGCGCCAGATAGTCCCGGACGCGGCGGCCGGCGACCAGGTCGCGGAAGCCGAAACGCCCGTCGACCGGCTGCAGCACGTCGAAGATCACCAGCCACATGACAGCTTCCGCGCAGAGGCCGGAAAGGCGGTGGAAGGCGTCGGCGTCGAAGGTGCGGTTCTCGCGCGGCGGTGGCGGGGCGAGGCCGAGGCGCCGCATCAGCTCGCCCTCGCCGATGATCTCCGCGCCGGGCGGGATGCAGAGCGGCAGGGCCGCCAGCAGCGCCCCGCCGCGCAGCAGCTCGAGTGCCGAGGCTGCGACGCAGACCAGCGTCACCCGGGGCCCAAGCGCCCGCACCAGCCGCGCGCCACGGTCGCGCACCGCCTCGCCCAGCCGGTGCGGCAGCATGGCATGGGGCTGTCCCACCAGATGGATGCGGGCGCCGGCGAGGCTTGCCTGGCGCGGCGGCTCGGCGGGCAGGACCGGGGCGCGCCGCTGCGGCTCCCGCGCCTTGACCAGGGGAAGCTCGATCAGCCGCCCCCGGGAGGCCGCCCGCCCCTTGGGGCGCTCCACCGGAAGCAAGGCGCTCTGCATCAGATCCATGGGTTCCCGCCCGCGCAACGGCCGCTACTAGACGGCACACGTCGGACCAACGCGGGCGTTCCAGCCCTTGTTGCGCATTTCGAAGGGCGCTCATGCGCGTGCGCCGCCCCGCGCCGCGCGGCGGTAACACTGTGACCGAAATAGGGCGCGGCACATGGGGGACGCCGCCGGGGGACCTACCTCCGGCGCGGGGGACGCGCGGTACCCTGCCCCTTTCTCGCGGCGGGTAGAGCTTGGCGGAGGGCGAAGAAGCCCTCCCAGGGGTCGGGCCCCGGCGCCGGGATGGCGCTACGCGCGTTACCGATGGTGTAACGCGCGCCGCTCTCCAGCCCGTCCAGCGCCTCCCATGAGACCGGCATCGCCACCGGCGCGCCGTCCCGCGCCCGCACGGAGTAGGACGCCACGGCGCTGGCGCCGCGCGTGTTGCGCAGATAGTCGATGAAGATGCGGCCGTCGCGCTCGTCCATCGCCATGGATGTCGTGTAGCGGTCGGGCTGGTCGGCCGCCATGGAAGCCGCGATCCCCTCGGCGAAGTCCTTCAGCTGGGCCCAGCCGGCGGTCGGCTCGAGCGGCGCCACCACATGCAGCCCCTTGCCGCCGGTGGTGCGGACGAAGCTGGCGAGGCCGGCGGCCGCCAGCCGCTCCCGCGCCTCGCGCGCGGCCGCCACCACGTCGGCGAAGGCGACGCCGGGCGCCGGATCGAAGTCCAGTACCAGCCGGTCCGGCCGCTCCAGCCGGTCCACGGTCGCACCCCAGGGATGGATCTCCACGACGCCGCCCTGCAGCAGCGCGACCAATCCCGGCAGGCAGTCGACCACCAGATAGTCGCGCACACCGGCCTTCTCGGCGATGGGCACGCGGTGGACCTGTTCATGCAGCCCGGGCCAAGCGTGCTTCTGGATGAAGCAGGCTGCTTCCGGGCCCGACGGGCAACGCTTCAGCGACAGTGGCCTTCCGTCCAGGTGCGGCAGGATCCAGGCGCAGATACCGCTGTAATAGTCGACGAGATCGCGCTTGGTGACACCAGGGTCCTGCCACAGCATCTTCTCCGGGTGGGTCACCGGGATGCCGTAGAGGGTGACGGGCGCCGCCTTGCCGCGCGCCGCCCTGGCCTGCCGCTTGGCCGCCCGCTCGAGCCTGGCGCCGTCGCTGCCCTGGTCCGCCTTCGTATCGGTCATTCCCGCCCGCCTGCCCCCGCCGGTGGAGGCTGTCCATCTCCCGCGTCTGGCGCAGCCAACAGCGTGAGCTGATATTCGGCACGGGCGCGCCTGTGGAAAAATCAGGACCAAACGACTTCGGCCGCGCTGGCGCCGAGGGCCGGGCGGTGGATGAAGCGCTGTGGATTACGGGGATAAGGGGAGATGGTGCCCAGGGGCGGAATCGAACCACCGACACGGGGATTTTCAGTCCCCTGCTCTACCAACTGAGCTACCTGGGCGCCGTCTCGTCAGCCGTTCCGATCTGGATCGGAGCGCCGCGGGTTGGTACCGCGACCGGCCGTGGGGCGGGTGTATAGACGGTTCCCATCCGCCTGTCCAGCCTCAGATTAATCCTCCCGGGCGGATTTTTCCGTAGCCTCCTCGGCGTCCTCGTCGGCGGCGGCGACGGGCACGCGGTAGCTCTCGTTCAGCCAGCGTCCGAGGTCGATATCGGCGCAGCGGCTGGAACAGAAGGGCTTGAACTGCGGGATCTGGGGCTTGCCGCAGATGGCGCAGGTGGCGCGGCGCGGCTTGGCGGCGGAGAGGTCGATCGGTTCGTTGCTCATGGGCGCTTCAGGGCGAGTCGGTCAGGGAGGCGGCGAGATCCGCCAGGGAGGGGCCGCGGCGCTGGCGGGTCATCTCCACCAGCCCCAGCCGCGACATGCCGTACACATGGGTGTTGCCGGGGTCCTTTGACACCGCCCCGCTGAGAGTCAGGATCAGCTGCTCGCGGTCGGCGGCGCGCTCCAGGTTCACGAAGTCGACGACGACAATGCCGCCGATGTTGCGCAGTCTCAGCTGCCTCGCGATCTCGCGGGCGGCGGCGAGGTTGACCTGCAGCGCGTCGCCGCGTTCGCCGCCATTCACGTCGATGGCGGTCAGCGCCTCGGTCCGCTCGATCACCAGCGAACCGCCGCCGGGCAGATCCACGCGCGGGCGCATCAGCTCGGCCAGCTCATGCTCCAGGTCGCCCTGGTCGAACAGGGCGATGCGGTCGACATGCGGGCGGACCATCGGCGCCAGGTCAGGCGCCCGGTCGCGGCACCAGGCGCGCACCTCGGCCAGCGCCTCCGGCCCTTCGACGGCGATCCGGGTCAGCCCGCGCCCGCCCTGTTCCAGCAGCGCCCGCTCGACGGCGGTGGGGGCGGGCAGCAACGTCACCGGCCCCTCCCCCGGCACCCGCAGCGCGTCGCGCCACTGGGCGGCCAGATGCTCCGCCTCCAGCGCCACCAGCTCCGGGTCGGCGGTGGCGGCGTCGGCGCGGACGATCCAGCCGAGGCCGGGCGGTGCGGCTTGGCGCAGCAGCGCCGTCAGCCGCGCCTTCTCCGGCCCCTTGCCCAGGCGCTTGGACACGGTGATGCCCTCGGCCAGCGGCGCGCAGACCAGGAACCGTCCCGGCAGGGTGGCGTCCATGGTGAGCAGCGCGCCCTTGGAGCCGAACGGGTCGGCCTTCACCTGGACCAGCACCTCCTGCCCCGTACGCAGCAGCTGACCGATGACGGAGTCGCGGCGGCGCGGGCGTACGTCGGAGGCGGGCAGCAGGCCGGGCTGGCCGGCGCCGATCTCGACGAAGGCGGCGTCCAGCCCGGCGGCGATGCGGCCGACGCGGCCCCGGATCAGCGCGCCAGAGAGGCCCGGCCGGTCGGTGCGGTCGATATAGAGGTCGGAGAGTTCGTCCCCGTCGATGACGGCGGCGCGGCGCAGGGGCCCGCGGCGATCGATCAGGAGGTCGCGGGTCACGCGGAGGCCGGGAGCAGCGGGTCGATGCCCGCCGCGCGCAGCAGCGCCGCCGTCTCGAAGAGCGGCAGCCCGACGATGTTGCTGTAGCTGCCGACCATCTGGCGCATGAACAGCGATGCCTTGCCCTGGATGCCATAGCCGCCGGCCTTGCCGTGCCATTCGCCCGAGGCGACGTAGGCGTCGATCTCCCGGGCCGACAGGCGCTTGAAGACGACCGCGGTCTGCACCAGCCGGGTGCGCGCCTTGCCGTCGGCGCCGATGACGCAGACGCCGCCATAGACCCGGTGGCGGCGGCCGGACAGCAGCTCAAGGCATTCACGCGCCGACGCCTCGTCCTCGGTCTTGGGCAGGATGCGGCGCCCCACCCCCACCACCGTGTCGGCGGCGAGCACGACCGCGCCGGGGTGGCGCGCGGCCACCGTCTCCGCCTTGGCGCGGCTGAGGCGCGCGGCGTGCCGGCCGGGGATCTCGGCCTTGAGGGGGGTCTCGTCGATGTCGGCCGGATCGATGGCCGAGGCGGTCAGCCCGATCTGCGCCAGCAGTTCGCGGCGCCGGGGCGAGCTGCTCGCCAGCACGAGCGCCGGGGTGGGCGTGACGGGCATGACCGGCGCTTCTTACTTGAAGCGGAAGGTGATGCGGCCCTTGGTGAGGTCGTACGGCGTCATTTCGACGTTGACCCGGTCGCCGGCGAGGACGCGGATGCGGTTCTTGCGCATCTTGCCGGACGTGTGGGCCAGGACCTCGTGATCGTTGTCGAGCTTCACGCGGAACATCGCGTTCGGCAGCAGTTCGGTGACCGTGCCGGAAAACTCGATCAAATCCTCCTTGGACATAGCGACCTTTCGCGACTCATGGATTTGGCGCCATAGGTGAAGCCGACGCCTCCCCGGGTCAAGCGCTTTCGCAACCCTGCGGAAGCCCTCCCCCCATCGTTCCGGCGGGCGTGCCCGCCTTACCACAAGTGGCCCGTTCCACAGCCTGGTCAGAAGCTCGGCGACAGGCTGGGCGGGAAGCGCTCCTTGATGCGCTTCCACAGCTGGTCGCGCACCTGGCGGTAGGCGTCCAGCCGCACCTCGCGGCTGCCTTCGACGATGGAGGGGTCGAAGGTGCGCCAGAATTCCACGTCGCAGGCCATGGTGCGGGTCATCTCCACCGCCCGGTGCTGCGCCTCCGGCGACAGCGACACCACCAGGTCGAAGGAGCTGTCCTCCAGCTCGTCGAAGGTTTTGGAGCGGTGGCGGGACACGTCGATGCCCAGCTCCTCCATGACGGCGATGACGAAGGGATCGATCTCCCCGTCCCGCACGCCGGCCGAATCGACGTAGATGTCGCGGCCGTGCAGGTGCTTCAGCATGGCCTCGGCCATGGGCGAGCGGATGGAATTGTGGGTGCAGGCGAAGAGGACGCTGGTGACGGAGGACGGGTGGATCTCGACCATCCGTCAGCCCCTGATGTGCAGGACGCAGATCAGCGTGAACAGCCGCCGCGCCGTGCCATGGTCGACCTCGATCTTCCCCGCCAGCCGCTCGCGCAGGAGCCCCGAGCCTTCGTCGTGCAGGCCGCGGCGGCCCATGTCGATGGCCTCGATCTGCGACGGGCTCGCGGACTTGATGGCCTTGTAGTAGCTGTCGCAGATCATGAAATAGTCGCGGACGATGCCGCGGAAGGGCGAGAGCGGCAGCGCCACCTTGGCGAGTTCCCCGTCCGCGCCGTCACGCACGTCGAAGCTCAGCCGGTTCTCCTCGATCGACAGGTACAGGCGGTAGGGCCCGGCGTCCGGGTGATCCGTCAGGTGGAAGCTGTTCTCCTCCAGCAGGTCGAACAGCGCCACCGCCCGCTCATGCTCGACCTCCGGCCGGCGGCGGACGACGTTGCGCTCCACCAGCTCGACATGGGCGATACGGCGGCGGTCCGGCGGGATCATGCGGCGGGCGGGGCTCCCAGGCGGCCCAGGCGGATGGCGACCGAGAGCGCGTGGGCCTGCAGCCCCTCGGCCTCGGCCAGCGCCACGGCCGCCGGCCCGATGGCGGCCAGCGAGGCCGCGTCGCAGCCGACCAGGGTCGTGCGCTTCATGAAATCCAGCACGTTGAGCCCCGAGGAGAATCGGGCGCTGCGGGCGGTGGGCAGCACATGGTTCGGCCCGGCCACATAGTCGCCGATAGCCTCCGGCGTGTGGCGGCCGAGGAAGATTGCACCGGCGTTGCGGACCTTCGCCGCCAGGGCATCCGGGTCGGCCACCGCCAGCTCCAGATGCTCCGGCGCCAGCCGGTCGATCAGCGGCACCGCCTCCTCCAGGTCGCGCACGACCACGATGGCGCCGTGGGCGCGCCAGCTCTCCGACGCGATCTCCGTACGCGGCAGCGTCTCCAGATGCTTCTCCACTGCCGCCGCGACGCGGTCGGCGAAGGTGGCATCGTCCGTGATGAGGATGGATTGGGCGGAGGTGTCGTGCTCGGCCTGGGACAGCAGGTCGGCGGCGATCCAGGCGGGATCGTTGGCGCCATCGGCCACCACCAGGATCTCCGACGGGCCGGCGATCATGTCGATGCCGACCGTGCCGAAGACCTGCCGCTTGGCGGCGGCCACGAACGCGTTGCCGGGCCCGACGATCTTGTCCACCGCCCCGATCGTCTCCGTGCCGTAAGCCAGCGCCGCCACGGCCTGCGCCCCGCCGACACGGTAGATCTCCGTCACCCCGGCGACGCGCGCGGCGGCCAGCACCAGCGGGTTCAGCCTGCCGTCCGGCGTCGGCACCACCATGGCGATGCGCGGCACGCCGGCGACCTTGGCCGGCAGCGCGTTCATCAGGACCGAGCTGGGATAGGCCGCCGTGCCGCCCGGTACATAGAGCCCGACCGCGCCGACCGGCGTCCAGCGGGCGCCCAGCCGCACGCCCTGCTCGTCGGTGTAGCTCAGCGCCTCGGGCGACTGGCGGCGATGGAACGCCTCGATGCGCTCGGCCGCCGTGCGCAGCGCCTCCAGCACCCGGGGCTCGCAGGCGGCCAACGCCTCGTCCACCTCGGCGTCGGTGACGCGCAGCCGGCCGGGCGTGAGCTGCAGCCGGTCCCAGCGCGCCGTGTATTCGATCAGCGCCGCGTCGCCCCGGGCGCGCACGTCGGCCAGCACCTTCGCGACGGCGTCGTTCACATCCTCCTGCACCTCGCGCTTGGCGGAGAGCAGGGTGAGGAAGCCCGCCTCGAAACCGGCATCGGCGGTGGACAGTCTAAGCGGCACGGGCGACCTCGTCTCGGAAACGGTCGATCCAGCCCTGGATCTCGGTGTGGCGGGTCTTGAAGGCGGCGCGGTTGACGATGAGGCGCGAGGTGACGTCGGCGATGTGCTCGATCTCCACCAGCCCGTTGGCCTTCAGCGTGGCGCCGGAGGAGACCAGGTCGACGATGCGCTGGCAGAGGCCCAGCGACGGGGCCAGTTCCATGGCGCCGTTCAGCTTGATGCACTCCGCCTGCACGCCGCGCTCGGCGAAGTGGCGGCGGGTGATCTCCGGGTACTTGGTGGCGACGCGGACATGGCTCCAGCGCGCCGGGTCGTCTCCCTCCGACATCCGCACCGGTTCGGCGACGGAGATGCGGCAGCGGCCGATGCCCAGATCCAGCGGCGAGTAGAGTTCGGGATAGTCGAACTCCATCAGCACGTCGTTGCCGCAGACGCCCAGCTGCGCCGCGCCGAAGGCGACGAAGGTCGCCACGTCGAAGCTGCGGACGCGGATGATCTCGACGAAGGGCAGGCTGGTGCGGAAGCGCAGCGCCCGGCTCTTCGGGTCGTCGAAGGCGGGCTCCGGCTCGATGCCGACGCGGCTCAGCAGCGGCCGCAGCTCGTCCAGGATGCGGCCCTTGGGCAGCGCCAGGGCGAGCAGTCCGTCGGACGGCGCGTCGGGGAAAGCGGGAAAGTCAGGCATCGCGACTCCGGAAGCAACCTGGCCGGAGTCGGGATGGCGGCGGCCCGCCGGCCCCGCGCCGACGGGCAATTAATTGGCACGGGACGCGGTCAACGTCCAGAAGCGGCGGCGGCGGACTGGCCGTCCGCTTGGTCATGGCAGGGCCGCAGGCCCGTCGGCCAGGGCTCGCCCAGATCCTCCAGCCGGCAGTCGAGCACCGGCACGTCCAGGCGCACGCAGGGGCCGCCGGAGAAATGAAGCAGCACCTTGTCGTCCGTGCGCTCCACCGCCAGCAGGTTCAGCATCTGCGTGCGGTCCTTCAGGTTCAGCTCCTTGCAGCAGACCCGGTCCACCCCTTCGAAGCGCAGCGCGGTGTTGATGCGCTCGAAGGGTGCGGCGTCCCCTTCGCCCTCGAAGGAGGCGTCCACCGCCTCGCCTTCCGGCCGCTCCCAGCGGAAGCGCGTCGCCACCAGGACGAAGCGCCGCTCCTGCGGCAGGAAAGTCATGTCGCAGATCGGCACGATGGCGTCCTGCAGCACCGCCGACATGACCTTCAGGTCCTCGGCGTCCTGCGCCCGCAGCCGCAACAGCCCGCTTCCCATGATCCCCGCCCCTCGATGAAACCCTGTCACGGACGGCCGCCCCCGGCCGTCCTTCCCTTCATCTAGGGATGCTACCCCCCGGAGGTCCAGGGGTCTCACGATTTCCTGCGCGCCGGGCCGTCATCCACCCCGCGAATGGCGGGGCTGAGCGCGCCCGCGGCGGCAATGAGCGTCAGCGTCAGGCCTGCGGCGAGGAAAACGGTCGAAAGCTCCACCTGGCGCAGCACGAAGCCGGTGATGCCGGCGGAGATCGGCCCCACCCCCATGAAGATGAACATGAACAGCGCCAGCGTCCGGCCCAGCAGCGCCGGCGCCACCCGGCGCTGCACCCAGGTGTAGACCACGACCTGGATGAAGCCGGCCAGCACGCCCAGCGGCACCATGGCGAGCATGGCCTGCCACGTCTGGGTGGCGTACCCCACGGGCGCCAGCAGCAGCCCGGCGGTCATGTCGATGCAGAGGATGGTGACGCCCAGCGTGCCCAGGCGCAGGCGCGGGAACTTGCCCGACAGCGCCATGCCCAGCAGCGCGCCGACGCCGTGCGCCGCCATCAGCATGCCCAGCGCGGCGGCGCCGCCCAGCTGCTCGTCGGCCATGACCGGCGTCGCCACCTGCAGCGGGCCGGCGATGAGGAAAGTCGTGGTGCCGAAATAGAGGAACAGCCAACGCAGCGAGCGGTCGCTCCAGAAGTAACGGAGGCCCTCGGCGATGGAGGCGAACACCGGCGCCGGCGGTACGGCCGGATCGGCCGGCGGCGCCTCGGCAACCTTGGTCAGGGTCCAGGTCGACAGCGCGAAGCTGAGCGTGTCCACCAGGAAGGCGATGCCCAGGCCCTTGGCGTCCTCGATGCGGCCGCCCTCCCCGTCGCCGAACAGCGCCACCAGCAGGCCGGCCAGCAGCGGCCCGGCCATGACGCTGATCTGGCGCATCGCCATCATGATGGCGTTCACCGGTCCCAGCAGGTGCGCCGGCACGGTCCGCGGCACGATGGCGGTGCCCGACGGCACGCTGAAGGCGGTGGCGAGGCCGATGCAGATTGCGATGGGATAGACCATCCACATCCGCAGCCAGCCGCCCAGCACCAGCACCGTCAGCAGCCCCAGCAGCCCCGTGTTGACGTACTTGGTCAGCATCAGCACGCGCTTGGGCGAGAAGCGGTCGGTCAGCGCGCCGCCCACCAGGATGAAGATGGCGCGTGGAATGCTCATCGCCGCCAGCACAAGGCCCATGGCGGCCGGGTCCCCGGTCAGCTTCAGCACCAGCCAGGGCAAGGCGATCAGGGTGAACTGGTCGCCCAGCTGGTTGATGGCGGCGCCGGCCAGCAGCCAGCGCACGCTGCGGTCGGCCAGCATCCCGCCCTTGCCCGCCTCAGCCGCGATCGCCGTCATCGCCACTCTCCTTGATCAGATCCTCCAGCCCGGGCGGCACCATGCCGCGCGTGGCCAGGGCCTTCATGTCGCTGTCCTGCACGCGGCCTGCCGCGATGTCGGCGCGCAGGCGGCGCAGCCAGTCGATCTCGACCTGCATGAGGGTGAGCGCGTGCTCGATGACGTAGCGGTTGCCGGTACCGGCGATGTCGCCGATATGCGCCCAGATGGCGCGCGAGGTCGCCAGCCCCTGCTCGTAGGCCGCCAGCCGCTTGTCGATCAGGGCCGGGAAATCCGTCCGGTCGGCATGCGCCAGGAACAGCAGCGCCGAGTAAAAAGGATGGCGCGACGGCGTCAGGTCCGCGAAGCGCTCGGCCATCAGTTCCTGGAAGCGGGCGCGGCCCTTCTCGGTCAGGCCGTAGATGGTACGGGCGCCGCCGCGCGCCACCCGCTCCTCGCCCCGCACCTCGATCCAGCCCTCCTTCGCCAGCTGCTTGACGGCGTAGTAGAGCGTGCCGGTGTCAAGGTCGACGAGCCGGTCGACCATGCCCGCCTCGATGCGGCGCTTGATCTCATAGGGATGGAAGTCGCCGCGGTGCAGGACGCCCAGGATAATCAGGTCGGCTTTCATAGTTTAATTCGACTATCACAATCCGACCTATCTCCACAATCCGCCTGTGGGGATAAGACCCGCACGAACGAAAACGGCCGCTGCGCGGGGCAGCGGCCGTTCGCCGTCGATCGGAACCGAGAGAGCGTCAGTCGGAGCCCTTCAGCCGCTCCATGTCGGCGCCGCAGGCGCTGAGCTTCTCCTCGATGCGCTCATAGCCGCGGTCGAGGTGGTAGATGCGGTTGACCGTGGTCTCGCCTTCCGCCGCCAGGCCGGCCAGCACCAGCGAGACCGAGGCGCGCAGGTCGGTCGCCATGACCGGCGCGCCGGTCAGGCGCGGCACGCCGCGGACCAGGGCCGAGGCGCCGTGGACCGTGATGTTGGCGCCCATGCGCATCAGCTCCGGAACATGCATGAAGCGGTTCTCGAAGATGGTCTCCGTGATCATGGCGGCGCCGTCGGCGACGCACATGAGGGTCATCATCTGCGCCTGCAGGTCGGTCGGGAAGCCGGGGAACGGCTCCGTCATGACGTCGACGCCGACGATATGGCCATTGGCCCGGCCGACCTTGAAGCCGCGCTCGGTCGGCGTGAACTTCACCTGGGCGCCGGCCAGCACCTTGGCGACGGCCTGGATGTGGTCCAGACGGCCACCGACCAGCTCCAGCTCGCCGCCGGTCATGGCGGCGGCCATGACGAAGGTGCCGGTCTCGATGCGGTCGGCGACGATGGCGTGGCGGGCGCCGTGCAGACGGTCCTTGCCGCGGATGCGGATGCGGTCGGTGCCGGCGCCCTCGATGTCGGCGCCCATGGCGATCAGGCAGTCGCAGAGATCGACGATCTCCGGCTCGCGCGCGGCGTTGACCAGCACGGTCTCGCCCTTCGCCAGGCAGGCTGCCATGACCAGATTCTCGGTCGCGCCGACGGAGACCTGCGGGAACACGAACTCGGCGCCGACCAGGCCGCCCTCGGGCGCCTTGGCCAGGATGTAGCCGCCCTCGATCTCGATCTGCGCGCCCATGGCCTGCAGGCCCTTGATGTGCAGGTCGACGGGACGCGGGCCGATGGCGCAGCCGCCCGGCAGCGATACCTTGGCGTTGCCGTAGCGCGCCACCAGCGGACCCAGCACCAGCACGCTCGCGCGCATCTTGCGCACCAGATCGTAAGGCGCGGTGGTGCTGGTGATGTGGGCGGCGGTCAGCTCGATGACCCGGCCCTCATGGCCGTTGTGCACGACCCCGTCGCCGTTCAGGCGGATCTCCACCCCGTGCTGCGCCAGCAGGTTCGCCATGGTGGTGATGTCGGCGAGGTGCGGCAGGTTCGACAGGGCCAGCGTCTCGTCCGTCAGCAGGCAGGCGGCCAGCAGCGGCAGCGCCGCGTTCTTGGCGCCGCTGATCGGGATGATGCCGTCGAGGCGTTTGCCGCCGCGGATACGGAGCTTGTCCATGGGTCGCTTCGATCTTGGTTTTGGGCGAGCCGATGGTCGCCGGTTAAAGTGTCCAAAAGGTTGCCGGACCGCGGCCCGGCCGTGACCTTGTTGGGGTCGTTTACGCCGGGCTCAGAGGCGCGGCAGGGTGACGCCGCGCTGGCCCATGTACTTGCCGGCCCGGTCCGCGTAGGAGACCTCGCACGGCGTGGCCCCCTGCAGGAACAGGAACTGGCACAGCCCCTCGTTGGCGTAGACCTTCGCGGGCAGCGGCGTGGTGTTGCTGATTTCCAGCGTCACGTGCCCCTCCCACTCCGGCTCCAGCGGCGTGACGTTCACGATCAGGCCGCAGCGGGCGTAGGTGCTCTTGCCCAGGCAGATCACCAGCACGTCGCGGGGCACGCGGAAATACTCCACCGTGCGGGCCAGCGCGAAGCTGTTGGGAGGGATGACGCAGACGTCGGTGTTGCGGTCCACGAAGCTGGTGGCGTCGAACTTCTTGGGATCGACGATGGCGTTGTCGATGTTCGTGAAGATCTTGAACTCGGGCGCCACCCGGGCGTCGTAGCCGTAGGAGGAGAGGCCGTAGGAGATCACGCCCTCGCGTTTCTGCGCCTCCACGAAGGGCTCGATCATGCCCTTGGTCTGGGCCATCTCGCGGATCCAGCTGTCCGGCATGATCGGCATGGGAAAGGAACTCCAAAAGGGCTGAGGCTACCAGAATGCTTGTAGCCGAGCCCTCCCCCGGTGCCAAGCCGGCAACACTACATAGAGCACATCTCCGCCACATGCTCCGCCAGGGCTAGTGCGGAGGTCAGGCCGGGCGACTCGATGCCGTAGAGGCAGACCAGGCCGCTAACCCCATGATCGCGCACGCCCTGCACCAGGAAGTCGGCATCCGCGCTGCCCGCCGGCACGATTTTCGGCCGGATGCCGGCATAGGCGGGGACCAGCGCGCCGTCGGGCAGGCCCGGCCAGTAGCGGCGGATGGCGGCGTAGAAGCGGTCGGCGCGGGCGGGATCGACGCGGTAGTCCGGCGACTCGATCCACTCCACGTCGGGCCCGAAGCGCGCCTGCCCGCCCAGGTCTATGGTGAGATGGACGCCCAGGCCCCCCGGCTCCGGCACCGGATAGACCAGCCGGGCGAAGGGGCTGCGGCCCTGCAGCGCGTAGTAGTTGCCCTTCGCCAGGTACAGCGGCGGCACTTCCGGCACGCCCAGCCGCCGGGACACAGCCTGCGCCTCCAGCCCGGCGGCGTTCACCACCGTGCGGGCCAGCAGCGCCATGGGCTCGTCTCCGCCCACCTCGACCCGGATGCCCTCCCCGCCGACGCTGCCGCCGGTGAGGGGTGCGTGCGTTGCCAGCACGGTTCCGCGCGATTCGGCCTCGCCCAGCAGGGCCAGCATCAGCCCGTGGCTGTCGACGATGCCGCTGGAGGGGGAATGCAGCGCCGCGACGCAGGCGAGGTCCGGCTCCATCGCCAGCGCCTCGGCCCGGTCCAGCAGGCGCAGGTCGCGAACGCCATTCGCCTCGCCCTTGGCCCTGATGGCGGCCAGCCGCTCGCGCTGCGCCTCGTCGGTGGCGACGATCAGCTTGCCGCAGCGGCGATGCTCCACCCCGCGCTCGGCACAGAAGGCGTAGAGACGCTCCCGCCCCTCGACGCAGAAGCGCGCCTTCAGGCTCCCGGCCGGATAGTAGATGCCGGCATGGACCACCTCGCTGTTGCGCGAGCTGGTGCCGGTGCCGAAGCTCTCGGCCGCCTCCAGCACCAGCACCTCGCGGCCGCGCAGCGCCAGCGCGCGCGCCACCGCCAGCCCGACGACACCGGCGCCGATGACGAGCGCGTCGACGCGCTCCGCCGTCACGAGGCCGGGTCCCCGTCCGTGCCGTCGTCACGGGCGCGCTCCTGGAGTTTGCGCTTGCGCAGATTCTCCCTGAGCGCGGCGGCGAGTCTCTCCTCGCGGCTGGGCTGGGCGGGCGGCGGCTTCTTTTCGGTGCTCACTTCATCCATCCGGCTGGGCGGGCGATCGGCCCGGATTCAAGGATTTGCAGGGCCCCGCGTCAAGCATCCCCATTTTGTCCGAGAAAACTTGATCATGGGGCTTGCATCCCCCCCGCCGCTGTGGCAATTACCCGGCCCACACACGGACCGGCGCTGCCGTAGCTCAGTGGTAGAGCACTCCCTTGGTAAGGGAGAGGTCGAGAGTTCAATCCTCTCTGGCAGCACCATCCGCCCCTTCTTCGGGCCCCGTGTTCTTCCCGACAATCTGGACAAGCACGCCGGGCCATTTGGCCGGGCCTTCCGCATGTCCGCTCCCTCATCCCCCCTAGCCCTTGTCACCGGCGCCAACGGCTTCGTCGGGCGCGCCGTCGTCGATTCGCTGCGGGCGCGCGGCTGGCGCGTGCGGGCGGCGCTGCGCTCAGGAAGCGTGGAGGGGACGGAGCGGGCGCTGGTCGGCGACCTCACGGGCCCGGTGGACTGGCCCTCGCATCTGGACGGCGTCACGGCCGTAGTGCACCTGGCGGCCCGCACCCATGTCATGCGAGAGGACCCGGGCCACGCCGAATCGGCGTATCGCGCCATCAACGTCGAGGCCACGCGCCGGCTGGCGGAAGCCGCGGTCGAGGCGGGCGTGCGCCGCTTCGTGCATCTCAGCAGCGTCAAGGCGCTGGGCGAGCGCAGCAACCCTGGCCGCCCGCTGACCGACCGCGACGAACCCGCGCCCGAAGGCCCCTACGGCGCCACCAAGCTGGAGGCGGAGCGGCTGCTGGCGGCCCTGCCGCTCGAATCGGTCAGCTTGCGCCCGCCGCTGGTCTACGGCCCGGGGGTAAGGGCCAATTTCCTGGCGCTGATGGGTCTGGTGGCGCGCGGCGTGCCCCTGCCCTTCGGTGCGCTGGAGAACCGGCGCAGCCTGATCGCCGTCGGCAATCTGGCCGACGCGGTGG
This sequence comes from Azospirillaceae bacterium, assembly GCA_035626475.1. Lineage (GTDB taxonomy): Bacteria > Pseudomonadota > Alphaproteobacteria > Azospirillales > Azospirillaceae > DASPKT01. Next base: position 41,358 of record DASPNP010000050.1, on the reverse strand, counting down.
CGACGGCCGTGACGGCCGCGCAGGCGACGGGAACCTATCTGGTGACGGACGGCGACGCCGTCAGCACGCCGGAGCTGGTGCGCGCCATTGCCCGGGCGATGAACCGGCCGGCGCGGCTGCTGCCGGTGCCGCCTTCCCTGTTCCGGCCCCTCCAGGCGCTGCCGGGTGTCGGCCCGGCCGTGTCGCGCCTGACGGGCTCCCTGGAGCTGGACGGCTCCCGCTTCCGCGACGATTTCGGCTGGCGCCCGCCCCTGACGATGGAGCGGGCGCTGGCCAGGACCGCCGCCTGGTACCTCAGTGGTCGGAGCCGTGCAGGATCGTAGAGGCCATCCCGGTGTCGTATTCGAGGCCGGCCGGCGTCATGTCCAGGAAGTAGGGGTGGCCGGAGCGGATCAGCCCCTTACGCTCCAGCGCCACCCAGACCGCGACGTTGCCGAGGCCCGTGGCGTCCTTGCTGGAAACGACGTAGGGGCCGAGATGGAAATGGTTGCCGTGGGCGTGCGGGAACTGCGCCACCTTGATGTGGCCGTCGTCCAGCGGCTCGCCGACGCCTTCCATCTTCGCCAGCACCTGGAACAGGGTCAGGGTCTTCAGCTGCAGCGGGTTCAGGTTCAGGGGGTTCTTCTTCGGGGCCATGTCTCGAATCCGTGTTCCGGGGAAGGCGGCACCTTGGCCGCGCCGCCCGGCCCGCGTCAAGCGGGCGCCCCGGCGCGGCGCGCCAGAAAGGTTGCGCGCGGCCGGCCGGCACCCATGATATCAAGTGCTCCCCCTCCCTGCCCGACCCAAGCCGCGCATGCCCCGCCCCCGTCCTCTCCTCGCCGCCCTGCTCGCTGGCGCCCTGCTGGGCCCGCTGGCGCTGTCCGCGCCGGCCCGGGCCGACATGGAGGCGGTGCGCAAGGCCGTGGCGGCGGGCGACTACGCCGCCGCCCGCAAGGCGCTGCTGCCCCTGGCCGAGCGCGGCGACGTGACGGCGCAGGCGGCGCTGGGCCACATACTGCTGCAAGGGTCGGGGGGCGCCCGCGACGTGCCGGGCGCGCTGGGCTGGTTCGAGAAGGCCGGCGCCCAGGGCCATGTCGGCTCCCTGTCGGCCGCCGGCACCGTCTACGCCTATGGCGACGGCGTGCCGGCCGACTATGACAAGGCCTTCCGCCTGTTGAAGCGGGCGGCGGAGGCCGGCGACGCCGACGCGCAGAACAATCTCGGCGTGCTCTACCATTTCGGGCTGGGCGCAGCGCAGGACCAGATGCTGGCGCTGGCCTGGGTGCTGCGCGCCGAGCGCCAGGGGCTGCTGCAGGCCATCCGCCTGCGCCAGGAGATCGAGCAGGTCGCCACCGTCGCGCAGAAATCCGAGGCGCTGCGCCTCGCCGCCGCCCCGCTGCCGGGCGCCGCCGCGGCCCCTAAGGTCGCCGAAGCGCCGCCCGCCCCCCAGAAGGTCGAGCCCCAGAAGACCGCGCCGCAGCAGCCGGCGCCTCAACGGCCCGCCCCGGATAAGCCGGTGCCCGCGACGCCGGTCCGGGAAACGCCGCCCCCGGCCCGCATGGCCGAGGCGCCGAAGGAGCAGCCCGCACCGCCGGCGCCCACCACTCCCGAACCGGCGCCCGCGGCGACGCCCGCTGCCACCGAGCCGCCGAGGCCCACCCTGCCCAAGGCGCTGCCCCCGCCGCCCGGATCAGGCGCCTATGCCGTGCAGCTGGCCGCCCTGCCCTCGCGGGCGGAGGCGGAGAAGCAGTGGCGCGCCATCGCGGCCAAGCACGGCCCGGCGCTGGCCGGCCTGCCATCGGAGCTGGTGACGGTCGATCTCGGGGCGAAGGGGCTCTACACCCGCATCCTGGTCGGGACCTATGCCGACCGCGCCCAGGCGGCGGCGGCCTGCGCCCGGCTCAAGGGCGCCGGTCTGGACTGCCTGCCGCAGAAGCGTTAGCGCTCCACGGTCCCGCGGCCAGCAGCAGCAGCAGCACGCCGATCAGCAGGCTGCACAGCCACCAGGTCTGCCAGGCGCCATAGGCGAAGCTCGCCACCGCCAGGGTGGCGCCATAGCAGGCCAGCGCCCAGGGCTGCGCCGTATCGGACAGGCGCCGCGTGCGCTCCAGCAGCAGCAGCAGGACCGCCAGCAGCAGCGCCGAGCCGGCGATGCCCAGTTCCAGCAGCGACTGCAGGAACAGGTTGTGCGGATGCAGCGGCACGATGTTGCCGTCGACGAAGCGCGAGGCCCGCCCCTCGTTCGGGATGGCGCGCGAGCTGTCCAGCCCCCAGCCGAAGACCGGCTTCGCCAGCACCCGCTCGGCGGCGAAGTCCCAGATCTCCACCCGGTGCCGGAAGCTGAAGGGCAGCCACTCCGCCTCGTGCAGCCCGCGCTCGCGCAAATGGCCCGAGATCGGGACGGCACCGACGAAGCCCGCCACCAGCAGCGCCGCCACCGCCGCCCGTCCCAATCGGCGCGAGGCGGCGGCGATCCCCAGCACCACCAGCCCCACCCCCATGCCGACGACGGAGGATTGGCTGGGCGACAGGAAGGTCAGGGCGAAGAAGGCGGCGGGCAGCAGCAGCGCCGCCCAGCCCAGCCCACGCCGCCACAGCATCAGCGCCGCCGGCCAGACCAGCACCGACAGGATGGCGGCCGGGCGGTTGATGGCGCGGTCGGGCGCCACGGCGGAACCGTCCAGCGACTTGGCGAAGCGGTAGATCGGCTGGTCCAGCAGCACCTCCACCGCGAACAGGGCGAAGCCCAGCAGCAGGCTCGCCAGCACCACCCGCGCCAGCCGCTCCCGCCGCTCCGGCGCCAGCCCGGACGCCGCGAGGATCAGCAGGAAGCCCGGTACGAACTCGTAGAGGAAGGTAACGATCTGCGCGACGCCGCCGCTGACCCGCACCGGCGCCGGCGTCCACAGCACGCTGATCCCGGCATAGAGGAAGAACAGCCCGAAGGCCGCGACCAGGGGCCGGTCGAGCCCGGGCACGCCGCGCACCCGCCACAGCCACAGCCCGCCGAGGAAGACCCCCAACGTGATCAGCAGCGGGGCCATGCCCAACGGCAGCAGCGCGGCGAAGGGGCCGACCAGCGCCAGCAGCGTCAGCGCGATGCCCATGAAGGGCCTGGCGTGCGGATCCGCCCTCATGCCGCCACCCCGTCCGTGCGGGCCAGCAGCACCCGCGCCGCCGCCTCGACCGTGGCGAGGTCGAGCGACTCCATGCGCCCGTCGGCGGCCTTCACCAGCGCCGCATGCGCCCCCCAGGGGCCGTAGATGTCGCTCGGCGTCGGCCCGAACAGGCCCAGCGTCGGCGTTCCGGCGGCGGCGGCCAGATGCATCAGCCCGGAGTCGTTGCCCACGAACAGCCGCGCCCGCCGCAGGCAGGCCGCCGCCGTCAGCGGGTCGGTGCGGCCGACCAGGTCCAGCGCGCGCGGCGAGCCCAGCCGTTCCAGCACCGGCCGGCAGCGCCCGCCCTCGCCCGGGCCGGCCAGCACCGCGACGCGCGCCCCGGCCAGGGCGCCGCCCGGTGCGGTCAGGCGATCCGCCAGTTCGGCGAAGCGCTCGGCCGGCCATTCCTTGCCGGTCCAGTTGGCGGCCGGCGCCAGGGCCAGCCAGTCGCCCCCCGCGGGCATGAGACGCCCCGCCTCGGCTTCCGCGGCGGCATCGGTCCAGACGGTCGGCGACGGCGGCGGGTCGAGCGCCAGCAGGCGGCCCAGCTCGATCACCTTGTGCACGCCATGGCCGGTGGAGCGGTAGGTCACCCGCCGGCGGGCGCGCACCAGGCGCGACACGGCGCTGTCCCGCAGATCGACGACCAGGTCCCAGCGCGCCCCCGCCACCTGCCGCCAGAGGTCCAGCCAATGGCCGGCCCATGGTCGTTTCTGAAGTGGAATGACCCTTTCCAGCCCGGGGAGGGCGCGGAACAGCGGCGCCGGGATCGGGCCGCAGGCGATGGTCGTCCGCGCGCCAGGATGGCTCTCGATCAGATGCGCCAGGAGGCCCGTCGTCAGGACCGCGTCGCCCAGCCGGTTGGAGGTGATGAACAGGATGCGCAACGCGGGTCGCCGGAGAGGAATGAAGAACGGGTGGCTTATAGACCTCTGTCGCGGGGTTGCAAAGAAGCCCCTCCCAGGGCAGCCATGCCCTTGCTACTTACCTCCCCGGGCCCCACCTCTGCCGAAGTCCCTCCGCGAGGCCGATCTTGAGCGATTCCCCCTCCACGCCCGTCGCCGTCCCCCTGCCCCATCGCGGCGTCCTGCGCCTGACCGGCGAGGACCGCATCGCCTTCCTGCAGGGGCTGGTCAGCAACGACGTGGCCCAGGCCGAGGCCGGAGGGGCGCTGCATGCCGCCTTCCTGACGCCCCAGGGCAAGTTCCTGCACGATCTGTTCGTCATTCCCCAGGGCGACTCGCTCCTGCTGGAGTGCGAGCGGGACCGCGCCGCCGACCTACTGCGCCGCCTGTCGATGTACCGGCTGCGCTCCAAGGTGAAGCTGGAGGACGCATCCGACCGGTTCACGGTCCACGCCGCCATCGGCGAGGGTGCCGCGGCGGCGCTGGGCCTGGGCGAGCCGGGGACCGTGGCGGCGGTCGGCGGCGGCCTCGCCTACGCCGATCCGCGCTTGGGGGCCCTCGGCGCGCGCCTGGTCCTGCCCGTGGGCGAGACGCCGCCCCTGCCGGCCGGCGACACTGGCGACTGGGACCGGCTGCGCCTGTCGCTGGGCGTGCCCGACGGCAGCCGCGACCTGATCCCGGAGAAGTCGATCCTGCTGGAGAACGGCTTCGACCGGCTGAACGGCGTCTCCTGGAGCAAGGGCTGCTACATGGGCCAGGAACTGACCGCCCGCACCAAGTACCGCGGCCTCGTGAAGAAGCGCCTGACCCCGGTGCGGGTCGACGGCCCCCTGCCCGAGCCCGGCACCCCTGTCCTGATGGGCGACAAGGAAATCGGCGAGGTCCGCAGCGGCCGCGCCGGCCTGGCGCTGGCCCTGCTGCGCATCGAGGATCTGGCGGCTGCGGAGGCCGCCGGCACGACGCTGACAGCTGGCGGCGCGGTGCTCAGCCCGTTCAGGCCGGCGTGGCTCGGCGACTGAGCAGTTCCCGGTACACCGCCTCGATCCCGTCGAAGCAGGCCTCCGGCGACCAGGGCGACATGTCCTGGCGGTGGCGCGGCGCGTCCAGCATCGCCGCCAGCGCCTCGGCCAGCGGACCGGGCTCCTCCGACGGGGGCACGAGTCGCGTGTTCGGCAGGCTGGTCAGGATCGCCTTCGCCCCCTCGCTGGTGCTGGCGACGACGGGCAGGCCGGCATCCAGCGCCTCCAGGAACACCAGCCCGAACGGCTCGAACCGCGAGGGCGAGCAGAACAGGTCGGCGGCGAAGTAGAGGTCGCGGACATCGTCGCGGAACCCCAGCAGGCGGATGCGCCGGTCGCCCGCCGCCAATGCCTCCAGCCCGGCGCGCCCCGCCCCGTGCCCGGCGACGGCGAGGCGCAGGCGCGGGTCCGGCAGCGCGCGGACGGCGCGCACCAGCAAATCCATCCCCTTCTCCGGGATCAGCTGCCCGACCGCGAGTACCAGCCGCTCCCCCGGACCGGCGCCCATCTCCACGCGCAGCCGGGCGACGGTCGCGGCATCCGGCGGCGGGTGCGGATGGGACCAGGCGTTCACCCGCGCCACCATGCCCTTGAAGCCGCCGGCCAGGGCGGCGTCGCGCTGCCAGTCCGCCTGGGCGATCAGCGCGTCGTGGCCCCGGTACCATTTCGGCCGGTAGTCCAGGTGCAGCGTGGCGAGCGTCGGCGCCCCCGTGCGGATGGCGCCCAGCGCCCTGCCGGCCCTTCCGCCATGGGTATGGACGATGTCGGGCGCCGCCTCACGCAGCAGGCGCCGAAGACGCCAGCGCCGCAGCCAGGGCCCGAGCTTGCGCACCGTCACCCCGGGCCCGACATGCGGCAGGATGGAGCGCCCTTCCTCCGCGCAGTCACGGCGCACGACCAGCGTCACCGCATGGCCGCGCGCGGCCTGGGCGCTCGCCAGCTCGGCGACATGCCTCTCGGCCCCGCGGAAGCCGCGCGACAGGATGCAGTGCAGGATCCTCATGACCTGGAGGAGTGCCAGAGCCGGCGTGACCTGTCGAGGCGGGGCTGCCGCCCCTTCTTGTCACCCGATATTTAGTTGACTTGGAAGTGCGCACCCTCAACATGCGGGGGAGCGAGTGAATAGAGGCACCATGTCCCCGGGGTTGTTGTCGGCGGCCGGATCCTTGCGCGGTCTGAGCATCATCGTCGCCTTGCTGCTGGCGATCGCCGCATCGACTCTGGTCGGGCTGGCGACCTACAACATCGCCTGGTTCCAGCATATCGAGCGGTCCCTGACCGACACGCCGGCCTCGGCCGCCGCCAAGAACCGGTCGCTGGACGAGGTGCGCGCCGCGCTGGGCTATGGCGGATTCCTGCAGGCCCTGACGCTGTTCGCCGAGACCGGCAGCGCCAAGGGCCGCGCCGACATGGCGACCTCGCTGGACGCCGCCGACAAGGCGCTGCGCGCCTTCGAGGCCGAGAAGCTGACCCCGGCCGAGTCGGACCTGGCGCGCGACCTGCGCCGCCAGATCGACCGCTACCGCACCGCCATGAACGCTGGCGGCGACCGTCCGCAGGCCTTCGCCGGCGGCAGCGGCATCGCGCTGATGACCCAGCACGCGGCCTTGGCCGACCGGGTGGCGGAGCTGCGCCGCAAGGAGGCGATCGTCTCCGCCGACGTGCTGCTCGACCTGGCGCGGCGCGGCTTCCATCTGGGCCTCGGCGCCGTGGCGCTGATGCTGCTGGGGCTGACGCTCGCCTTCTGGCTGGTGCGCTCCCGCGCCCTGGCGCCGCTGTCCGAGCTGACCCGCAGCCTTGGCGCGCTGGCGCGGGGCGACTGGCGGGCGCCGGTCTGGGGCACCCACCGCGGTGACGAATATGGCGAGCTCGCCCGCACCATCGACGGCTTCCGCCAGCAGGCGAGCGAGCTGCCCGACGTCTCCATCCTCTCCGACAAGGGGCGTTTCCGCCTGAAGTTCGAGGGCGAGTCGGCCGATCTGTTCGAGGTGATGGGCCGCACGCTGCGCGCCTCGGGCAAGGAGCTGGTCGGCACCGGCACCGCGATGGCGCGCCTGGTGCAGGACACCCGCGCCGAGCTGACCGGCGCCATTTCCCAGCTGAACGGGCTGTGCGCCGCCGTCGCCAAGAGCGCCTCGGACAGCAACCGCGAGGTGCGGCAGGCGACGGAGCTGCTGGCCCGCGCCGCCGCCCAGGTCCGCGCCTTCGACGACCGCGCCGGCGGCGGGCTGGACGCCATCGTCGCCGAGCTGCGCCGCCATTCCGAGGCGCTGGCCGAAACCATGACCACCGCCGGCGGCGAGGTCACCCACGTGCTGCGCGGCCTGGTCACGTCGGAGGGCGAGATCAAGCAGACCTCGGCCGAGGCGCGCGACGCCACCCGCCGCCTGACCGACGCCATGGGCGACCTGCAGGAGAAGCTGTTCACGGCGGTGAAGCTGCTGCGCGCGTCGGGCGAGATGCTGGCCAACACCGCCGGCGACGCGGGCGAGCGGCTGGACCGGGCCGTCGGCGCCGTCGGCGACAGCGACCGGGCGCTGCAGCAGGCGCTGGCCGGTGCCTCCGCGCGGCTGGACGAGGTCTCCATCCAGATCGACCGCGCCGCCGACCTGCTGCAGAAGCGCACCGAGGAAGCCGGCCAGCAATTCTCCGCGGCGCTCGACGACCTCAACCGCGCCACCCGCCTGGTCGAGGACACGGCGGAGTCCAACCAGGGCCGGCTGGAGCCGGTGGTGCATCAGCTGCAGGCGCTGCAGGAGTCGCTGGGCGGCTCGGTGGCCGACATCGGCAGCCGCATCGGCACGCTGCGTGACGGGCTGGAGATGCTGAAGCGCATCAGCCTGGACATGGTGGGCGAGATCGACAAGCGCGCCGGCGATCCCGACCAGCGCGAGGAGAACGCCCGCACCATCGCCCGGCTGCACGAGATGGCGGGCTTGCTGGGCCAGCGGGTGGAGGCCATCGGCGACACGGCGGAGCGGCTGGCGAAGCTGTTCGGCCACGGCATCGACGAGGCCACCGGCCGCCTGCGCCAGACGGCGCAGGAGCTGGAGCAGCAGGGCCGCACCATCGCCGGCGACGCCGCCACCGCCACCAACGCGCTGACCCGCGCGCTGGCCCGCCAGGACGAGGCGACCGAGTCGCTGAAGGCCATCGCCACGGACATCCGCCCGCTGCTGGTCAATCTGCCCGACCCGGCGGAGGAGCGGCAGGAGCCGATGATCACCGCCCTGTCCGAGCTGGTCGAGTCGCTGCGCGACCGGCTGGAGACGGTGGACCGGGCCACCTCGGGCCTGGCGGAGCTGACCCAGTCGCTGGACCAGCTGATCGAGCATGGCGGGCAGGCCGCGCAGAGCGCCGCCGCCAGCCGCGAGCTGGGCGAGCGCCTGGCCGAGATCGCGGCGCAGCTGCGCTCCAACGGATCGGGCGGGCGGTAGGCCGTCGCCACCCGTAGGTCGCATGGAGCCGCAGGCGTAATGCGACATGACCCGGGCCGCGGCATTGTCGCATTGCGCTCCGCTCCATGCGACCTACGGGTGGTGCCCTCGCCAGGGCCGGTATAAGCTCTCCCCATGCCCCGGCGCCCCCTGGACCCGCACCGCTTCTGGCGCGACCCCGCCCTGCCCATGCTGGAGGCGCGGGTGATCGGGGGCGGGCGCGCCGTCTGCTACGAGCCGCACAGCCACCCGACCTTCGCCATCGGCGTGATCACCGGCGGGCGGAGCGAGTTCGTGCTGGGCCGGGCGCGCTACGAGGTCACCGCCGGCACCGTCGTCGCCATGAACCCGGACGAGGCGCACGCCTGCAACCCGCTGCCGGGCGTGTCCTGGTCCTACGCCATGCTGTTCGCGGACCGGGACTGGCTGGCGGGCGTGCAGGGTCGCCCCGCCTTCACCCCCTATGCCGCCGCGGTCAGCACCGATGCCGGCCTCGCCGCCGATATCGACGGGCTGGTGCGGCTGCTGATGGAGGGCGAGGCCGCGCCGGCGGCCAAGGAGGAGGCGGCGGCCGGCTTCTTCGCCGGGCTGCACGAGCGGCTGGGCTATGCCGACGATGCCAGGGGCATGCCGGAGGACGCGCTGGCCCGGGCCGCCGCCTTCATCGCCGGCCATTGCGCCGAGCCGCTGCGGCTGGCCGACATCTGCGCCGCCTCGGGGCTTTCGCCCTCCTACCTGGTGCGCGCCTTCAAGGCCCGCTACGGGCTGACGCCGCACGCCTACCAGGTGAACCGGCGTGTCCGGCTGGGCCAGGAGCGCCTGCGCGAGGGAAGCAGCATCGTCGAGGCGGCGCTGGAGGCCGGCTTCGCCGACCAGGCCCATTTCCAGCGCGCCTTCAAGCGACTGGTCGCCGCCACGCCGGGCCAGTTCGCCGGTCGGCAGGGCTGATGCCGGCTACTGCGTCGCCATGTAGGCGGCACTGGCGGCCAGCAGCACCGACATCGACCGGTTGAACAGCCGCATGCGCGCCGGGTCCTCCAGCACATGGCGCAGGCAGGCGCCGGCATAGGCCCAGGCGGCGATGGAGCCGTAGCAGATCACGAAGTAGAGGGCGGCGAAGCTCCAGATCAGCTCCGCTCCGCCGCCGCCGGCATAGGCTCCCATGCCGGCCAGCGCCGCGATCCAGGCCTTCGGGTTCAGCCATTGCAGCGCGGCCCCCTGCCAGGCGGTGGGCGCCCGGGCGGCACCGCCGGCCGCGACGCCGCCATCCGCCGACCAGAGCCGCCAGGCCATGTAGACCAGGAAGGCGACGCCGGCCCAGCGCGTCGCCGCTTCCGCCGCCGGCCAGCGCTGCAGCAGCTCGGCCAGGCCGAATCCCGACAGCAGCAGCAGCGCCGTGAAGCCGACCGTCGCCCCGGTGACGTGGGCCAGGCTGGCGCGGAAGCCGTGATGCACGCCGCTGGTCAGCGCCAGCACGTTCACGGGACCGGGCGAGATCGAGGCGGCGAGCGCGAAGGAACTCATGGAGAGATAAAGGGCGAACGACATGGGCGGCCTGCGGTGGATGGGGGCTCAGGCCCCAAGGGTTAGCGCCCGCCCCTACCCCGGTATTGAAGGAAATTACCCTGCGGCGGGGAATAGCCGGGCGGCCACGCTGTTCCTGAGTGGTGGGCACGGCGTGCCGTGCCGCCGGACCTCCCCGGGCGCGCCCGCCGCGCCGGCGGGGTTTCCCTGGCGCGGTTCCCCGTGCCGTCGGACCTAAGGAGAGGATACCCATGCGCAAGGACCTGATCGGCGCCGTCTCGGCGCTGGCCCTGCTGTCGGGCGCCGCGCTCGCCCAGTCCACCGCCCCGAGCGGCTCGGCTCCCACGGGCAGCACGCCGTCGACGACCACCGGCGCCCAGGGCTCGCCGGCGACGATGGGCAATTCCGACGGCCGCGCCGCGACCGGCGCCGCCTCGCCGCACGTCTCGCACGGCGCCGGCTCCGAGGCGGCCGCCGGCGCCGAGCCGCACAAGCCCGGCCAGCCCGGCGGCAATCCGGCCCCCCGCAACCCCAACGCCGGCACCGACAAGGCGGCGGCCGCGCAGGAGACCGCCCAGCCGGATCCCGCCAACCGCAAGGTCGGCGTCTCCGGCACGGCCGAGGCGGACAGCGCCGGCAAGGGCACCGCCGACAAGGACGGCGACGACGGCGCCAGCGACGACAAGGCCGGCGGCGACAAGGGCGCGGAGGCGCCCAAGGCCGACGGCACCAGCACCGCCATGGACCGCACCCAGGTAGAGAAGCTGCTGGGCCGCACGGTCGTCGGCGACAATGGCGAGGAGATCGGCGAGGTGGAGGATGTGGTCCTCGACCCGCAGACCGGCCAGGCGCGCCAGCTGGTGGTCGCCAGCGGCGGCTTCCTCGGCATCGGCGAGAAGAACGTGGCGGTCGATTTCCGGCACGCGCAGGTGACGCCCGGCGCCGACCAGATCAAGGTCACCGGCCTGCGCACCGATGGCATCCGCGCCATGCCGGAGTTCCAGTATGACGACCGCACCGTCTCGCTGAACCGCTCGGCGGAGGGCGCCCAGGCGAGCGGCACGGTCAGCAAGCCCGACCGCCCCACCGGCGACACCGCCGAGGGCCCGGCCGTCCCGAACCCGCAGGCCACCGCCCCCGGCAGCGCGGGCCCGCCGGCGGCGGCGAAGCCGTAAGCGGGGCTCAGCGGGTCTGCGTGCTTCGACAGGCTCAGCATGAGGATGGGGGATGCTAGGCACTCCCGTTCTCATCGGGAGCAGCTAAACAACCCTCAGCCTGAGCCTGTCGAAGGCCGCACCCCAGCTCCGCTGCGAAATGAAAAGGGCCGCCCCGGTCATCCGGAGCGGCCCTTTCTCATGTCCTGAGGGAAGGTCAACATTGAACCGGCCGAACTGCCGTCCTCTCTCCCAGGGGGAGAGGGACAGGGAGAGGGGGTACGGGAATGCGGAGCTGTCCGCCGGCTTCGATGAAGCGCCTTTTCCCTACCCTCTTACCCCCTCACCCCGACCCTCTCCCCCTGGGAGAGGGAGGCGGGAGCCGCTGCCGAACCGGTGAGCCTTTCCTCATGTAGACCTCACGCCTCGCTGGCGGGCTTCTCGCCCATCAGCGCCGCCTGGGCGGCGGCGAGGCGGGCGATCGGCACGCGGTAGGGCGAGCAGGAGACGTAGTCGAGCCCGACCTTCTGGCAGAAGTAGATGGAGGACGGGTCGCCGCCATGCTCGCCGCAGATGCCGAGCTTGATGTCGGACCGGGTCTTGCGGCCGCGCTCGGCGGCGATGCCGACCAGCTCGCCCACGCCATCCGTGTCCAGCGTCACGAACGGGTCGTGCTCAAAGATGCCGGCGCGCTGGTAGTCGGGTAGGAAGCTGGCGGCATCGTCGCGGCTGATGCCGAAGGTGGTCTGGGTCAAATCGTTGGTGCCGAAGCTGAAGAACTGCGCGGTCTGGGCGATGTCGCCCGCCCGCAGCGCCGCGCGCGGCAGCTCGATCATGGTGCCGACCAGATAGTCGATCCTGCGGCCCGAGGACTGCATGACCTCGCCCGCCACCCGGTCGACCACGGCCTTCAGGATGTCCAGCTCCTTCTTGGAGCTGACCAGCGGGATCATGATCTCCGGAGTCACCGTGTCGCCGGTGTCGTTGAAGACCTCGACGGCCGCCTGGAAGATGGCACGCGCCTGCATCTCGTAGATCTCCGGATAGGAGATGCCGAGGCGGCAGCCGCGGTGGCCCAGCATGGGGTTGGCTTCGTGCAGCTGGTTGGCGCGCTGCTGCACCTTCTGCACGTCGGTGCCGGCGGCCTTCGCCACCTCGGCCATCTCGGCCTCGGAGTTCGGCAGGAACTCGTGCAGCGGCGGGTCCAGCAGCCGGATGGTGACCGGCAGGCCCTTCATGATCTTGAACAGCTCGACGAAGTCGCGGCGCTGCATCGGCTCGATCTTGGCCAGCGCGGCGCGGCGGCCGGCTTCCGAATCGGCGATGATCATCTCGCGCACCGCGACGATGCGGTCGGTGTCGAAGAACATGTGCTCGGTGCGGCAGAGGCCGATGCCCTCGGCGCCGAACTTCACGGCGGTGCGGGCGTCCAGCGGCGTCTCGGCGTTGGTGCGCACCTTCATGGTCCGCAGCTTGTCGGCCCAGCCCATCAGCGTGGCGAAGTCGCCGGACAGCTCGGGCTGGATGGTCGGCACCTCGCCCAGCATGACCTCGCCGGTGGAGCCGTCGATGGTCAGCGTGTCGCCGGCCTTCACCTTCACGTCCCGCACCATCATGATGCCGGTCTTGTAGTCGATGCGCAGCTCGCCGGCGCCGGCGACGCAGGCCCGGCCCATGCCGCGGGCGACCACCGCCGCGTGGCTGGTCATGCCGCCGCGGGTGGTGAGGATGCCCTTGGCGGCGTGCATGCCGTGGATGTCCTCAGGGCTCGTCTCGATGCGGCAGAGGATCACCGCCTCGCCCATGCCCGACAGCTTCTCCGCCTCGTCGGCCGAGAAGACCACCTTGCCGCTGGCCGCGCCCGGCGAGGCCGGCAGGCCCTTGGCGATGATGGTGCGCTGGGCCTTGGGGTCGAGCGTCGGGTGCAGCAGCTGGTCCAGCGACTTCGGCTCGATCCGGCGCACGGCGGTGGCCTCGTCGATCAGCCCCTCCTCCGCCATGTCCACGGCGATCTTCAGCGCGGCGGCGGCCGTGCGCTTCCCCGTGCGGGTCTGCAGCATGTACAGCTTCTTCTGCTGCACCGTGAACTCGATGTCCTGCATGTCGGTGTAGTGCCGCTCCAGCTTCAGCCGGACCGCGTCCAGCTGCTGGAAGACCTCCGGCATGCTCTCCTCCATGGCGGGCATGGTGGAGCCGTTGGCGAGCTTGCCGGCGATGGTCAGGTGCTGCGGCGTGCGGATGCCGGCCACCACGTCCTCGCCCTGGGCGTTGATCAGGTACTCGCCGTAGAAGGCGTTCTCGCCGGTGGAGGGGTTGCGGGTGAAGGCGACGCCGGTGGCGCAGTCCTCGCCCATGTTGCCGAACACCATGGCCTGCACGTTCACCGCCGTGCCCCAGTCGGCCGGGATGTCGTGCAGCTTGCGGTAGGTGATGGCGCGCGTGTTCATCCAGCTGCCGAAGACGGCGCCGATGGCGCCCCAGAGCTGCTGGTGGGCGTCCTGCGGGAAGGGCTCGCCCAACTCCCGCTTCACCACGTCCTTGTAGCCCTCGATCACCGCCTGCCAGTCCTCGGCCTTCAGCTCGGTGTCGAGGTCGAGGTTGCGGTCGCGCTTGTGGTTCTCGAGGATCTCCTCGAAGTGATGATGGTCCACGTCCAGCACGACATTGCCGTACATCTGGATGAAGCGGCGGTAGCTGTCATAGGCGAAGCGCGGATCGCCCGAGCGGGTCGCCAGCCCCTGCACCGTCACGTCGTTCAGGCCGAGGTTCAGCACCGTGTCCATCATGCCGGGCATGGAGGCGCGGGCGCCGGAGCGGACCGAGACCAGCAGCGGGTTCGACGCGTCGCCGAACTTGGCGCCGACGATGCGCTCCACCTCCGCCAGGCTGTCCGCCACCTGCTGCTTCAGCTCCGCCGGATAGCTCCGGCCGTTGGCGTAGTAGTAGGTGCAGACGTCGGTGCTGATGGTGAAGCCCGGCGGCACCGGCAGGCCGAGATTGCTCATCTCGGCCAGGTTGGCACCCTTGCCGCCCAGCAGGTTCTTCATGTCCGCGCGGCCCTCGGCCTTGCCTTCGCCGAAGCAGTAGACCCACTTGGTCATGACGGTCCCGTCCATGATTCACCTTGGAGTTTAGACAGAGGGAGAGAGCTGCGCGCGCGGAGCCGCACCAGCGCATGTGAACGCCTTTGCGGGCCCTTCGGCACGGGACCAAAGGGCGCAAGGGCGGGTCTTGGGGAGTGCCACCTGGGCGACTGTCCGCAGGGCGGGCGATGCGCCTTGCAGGAGCTGAGACGTGCTGCGTGCTTCGACAGGCTCAGCATGAGGATCGGGGTACGCGAGGCACCTCCGTTCCTCTGCCCTTCAGGAGCAGCGAAAACACCCTCAGCCTGAGCCTGTCGAAGGCAGCACGCCATCAGCGCTGCCCGTGGGGCATCCAACTCGGGGAAAGGAAAGTAGCTCTCGGAGGGGCTTAATCCGGTAACGGCGTTACCGGCCAAGGCCGCACCCGGCGGAGCGCTTGTCATCGCGTTCCGCCGGGAGGGGCCCTGGTGCATGCCGCCTAGCCTTCGATGCGGGAGAAGTCGGCGACGCGGTTCAGCGTGCCGCGGATGCGGCCCAGCAGCGCCAGCCGGTTGGCGCGCAGCTCCGCCTCCGGCGCGTTGACCGTGACCTTGTCGAAGAAGGCGTCGACCGGACCGCGCAAGGAAGCCAGTTGCGCCATGGCGCCGGCGAAATCCTCCGCCTGCAGCAGCGGCTGAGCGGCGGCGTCGGCCTTCTCCAGTGCCGCGGCCAGGGCCTTCTCCTCGTCCAGCACGAGGCGGGAGGCGTCCGGCGCCTGATCGTAGGACCGGCCGTCCTTCTTCTCCTCGATGCGCAGGATGTTGGCGGCGCGGCGGTAGGCGACCAGCAAATTGGCGCCGTCGTCGGTGCCGAGGAAGCCAGCCAGCGCATCCACCCGCGCCAACAGCCGGACGAGATCGTCCTCGCCGCCGAGCGCGAAGATCGCGTCGATCAGGTCATGCCGGACACCCTTCTCCCGCAGCGCCACCTTCAGCCGGTCGGCGAAGAAGTCGAGAAGGTCCTTGGCGACCGCATCGGAAGCGCCGGCCTTGCCGAACAGGCCCGAGAGCCCAACCCGCAGCCCGTTCTCCACCACCAGCCGGATCACGCCCAGGGCGGCGCGGCGCAGCGCGAAGGGGTCGCGGGAGCCGGTGGGCTTCTCGTCGATGCCGAAGAAGGCCACCAGTGTGTCGATCTTGTCGGCCAGCGCCACGGCGACGGAGACCGGGTCGCGCGGGCAGCGGTCGCCGGGGCCGAGCGGTTTGTAATGGTCGGCGATGGCCTCGGCGACGGCGGTATCCTCGCCCTGGGCCTTGGCGATGTAGCGCCCGACCACGCCCTGCACCTCGGGGAACTCGCCAACGACGCCCGTCACCAGATCGGCCTTGGCGAGCTTGGCGGCGCGGCGGACCTTCGCCTCGTCGGCGCCAGGAACGCTCTTGGCGATCTCGGCGGCCAGAGCCTCGACCCGCGCCACCTTGTCGGCGACCGTGCCCAGCTTGGCGTGGAAGGTGATGTCGGCCAGCTTGGCGGCGTTCTGCTCCAGCGGGGTCTTGCGGTCCAGGTCCCAGAAGAACTTGGCGTCGGAAAGCCGCGCGCGCAGCACGCGCTCGTTGCCGGCCACCACCGCCTTGCCGCCATCCTCGGTCGGGCGGTTGGCGATGACGACGAAGCGGTTGGCGAGCGCGCCATCCTTCGTTTCGAGAGCGAAATAACGCTGGTGCGTCCTCATCGACGTGGTCAGCACCTCGGCCGGCACGTCCATGAACCGCTCATCGATGGTGCCGACCAGCCCGACCGGCCATTCCACCAACCCGCAGACCTCGTCCAGCAGGCCCGGATCGTCGCGGAGCACCAGACCCTCGGCCTCGGCGAGCTTCCTCGCCTGCTCCAGGATCAGGGTCTTGCGCTCCTCGCGGTCCAGGATCACCTTGGCGTCCCGCAGCTTGGCGGCGTAGTCGGCGAAGTCCTTCACAGCGAAGGTCGCGGGCGCCAGGAAGCGGTGGCCGCGCGTACTGTCGCCGAAACGCACGACCGTAGCCGCCACCTCGCCGGCAAGGCAGACATTGCCCTCGGCCTGCTCCGGCGGCGTCTCGCTGGTGCCGATGGTCAGGGCGCCCGGCAGCACCTGCCCGTCGAACAATGCCACGATGCTGTGCAGCGGCCGCACCCAGCGGAACTGGCCGGCGCCCCAGCTCATCGACTTGGGCCAGGGCAGCTCGCGGATGGAAGAGAGGATGATCTCCGGCAGCGCGTCGGCGGTGGACCCGCCGGGCTTCTCGACCACGGCGAACCAGAACTCGCCCTTGCCGGTGTCGCGCTTCTCGCACTGGTCCAGGCTGGTCAGGCCGGCGCCGCGCAGGAAGCCCTGCACCGCCTGCTCCGGAGAGCCGACCCGCGGGCCCTTGCGCTCTTCCCGGACGTCGGCCTGCTTCACGGGCAAGCCCGACACGGCCAGCGTCAGGCGGCGGGGCGTGGAGTGCGCGACGGCGCTCTCGAACGCGATGCCGCCGGCCGTCAGCTTGTCGGTGACCAGGCGCTTGAAGTCGTCCGCGGCGCGGGCCTGCATGCGGGCGGGAATGTCCTCGGAGAGGATCTCGATCAGCAGCTCGGCCATGGGTCAGGCAGCCTTACTAGAGCCGGCCAGCCAGCCTTCGCAGCAGGCCTTGGCGAGGGTGCGGACGCGCAGGATGTAGCTCTGGCGCTCGACGACGGAGATGACGCCGCGCGCGTCCAGCAGGTTGAACAGGTGCGAAGCCTTGATGCACTGGTCATAGGCCGGCAGCGCCAAACCGTGCTTCAGCAGCGCCGCGCACTCGGCCTCGGCGTCCTTGAAGTGCTGCAGCAGCATGTCGGTGTTGGCGTGCTCGAAATTATGCGCGCTGTATTCCTTCTCGGCGCGCAGGAACACGTCGCCGTACTTCACGCCCTGGCCGTTGAAATCCAGGTCGTAGACGTTCTCGACGCCCTGGATGTACATGGCCAGTCGCTCCAGCCCGTAGGTCAGCTCGACCGCGACCGGGTTGCACTCGATGCCGCCGACCTGCTGGAAATAGGTGAATTGCGTCACCTCCATGCCGTCGCACCAGACTTCCCAGCCCAGGCCCCAGGCGCCCAGGGTCGGGCTTTCCCAATCGTCCTCGACGAAGCGGATGTCGTGCAGCGCCGGATCGATGCCCAGGCGGTACAGGCTCTGCAGGTACAGCTCCTGCGCGTCGGCGGGCGACGGCTTCAGGATCACCTGGTACTGGTAGTAGTGCTGCAGCCGGTTCGGGTTCTCGCCGTAGCGCCCGTCCTTGGGCCGGCGCGAGGGCTGCACGAAGGCCGCCTTCCACGGGTCCGGGCCCAGCGCGCGCAGCGTCGTCGCCGGGTGGAAGGTGCCCGCCCCCACTTCCATGTCGTAGGGCTGCAGGATCAGGCAGCCCTGCTCCGACCAGAACTGGTGAAGGGTGAGGATCAGCCCCTGGAAACTGAGGGGCTTCGACGTTCCGCCCAAGGCCATCGCCGGACCGCTTTATGGTTATGTTGCAGTGCGGCGCACCTTAAAGGGGCCATGTGCCGGAATCAAGGCGGGGAAAGGCCGGGGCCGGTGCGCGGGAGGTTAGGGTCGCCCCCTTCGCCACCCCTCATCGCCCCTGCGGGCACCCCGCCTTGCCGCAGGGCTGGGCGCCCGTGACGGGCACGAAGGCGCCGCAGACGGCGCAGGCGCGCATCTCCTCGGCGTCGTCGGCCTTCGGCTGGGCGGGTTTGCCGGTGCCGCGGTCCAGCTCGCCCTTGCGCTGGGCCGTGCGCATGCGCTTGGCCTGGATGCGCGCGCCGGTGCGGAAGGCGAACCAGACCGCCACGATGATCAGCGCCAGGAGAAGGATCTTGCCCATGGCCCTGCCCTACTTGCCCGGCGGGGAGATCGGGCCGAACGTGCCCGTCGCCTCCGCCGCCAGCCAGGTGAAGGTGGCGTAGGCCGCGATGGACTGCTCCAGCTTGGCCCGGTCCACCTTGTCGAAGGTGTCGTCCGGCGTGTGGTGGTAGTCGAAGTAATCCGACCCGTCCATCTGCAGGCTGACGACCGGCACGCCCTGGGCGCGCAGCACGCTGACGTCGGGCCCGCCCGTGGCGCGCTTGTCGCCGGCGATGATCCGCAGCGGCCCCAGCGCCCGGCGGATCACGGTCAGCGCCGGCTCGGCGTCCGGGTGGACATAGGTGCTGAGCGCGTAGATGGGCCCGGCGCCGAAATCCGCCTCGGTGGCGATGACGTGCTTCGCGAGGCTGTCCTTGTGCGCCTCGGCATAGGCCTTGGCGCCGACCAGCCCGATCTCCTCCGCCGCGAACAGCACCACGCGCACGGTGCGGCGCGGGCGCTTCGGCAGGTCGCGGATCAGCTTGCCGGCGCCCATGACGATGCCGACGCCGGCGCCGTCGTCCAGCGCGCCGGTGCCCAGATCCCAGCTGTCCAGGTGCGCGCCGATCAGCACGATCTCGTCCGGCGTCTCGCGGCCGCGCAGCTCGCCGATGACGTTGTGGGTGGTGACCTGGCCGGGGAACTCGGTGGCGAGCTCCAGCTTCACCCGCACGGTCTGACCGCGGTCGACGATGATGCGGCGGAGCTGGTCGGCGTCGGGCGGCGACAATGCTGCCGAGGGCACGACCCTGACGCCCTCGTCATGCTCGGTGACGCCTGTGTGGGGGAAGCGGTGGCTGTGGGTGCCCAGCGAGCGGATCAGCAGGGCGGAGGCGCCGCGCCTGGCCGCCTGCACCGGCCCGTCGCCGCGCATGGCGCCGATGAAGCCGTAGCCGTGGCCCTGCGTGTGGCGGATCATCACCTCGTTGACGAAGGCGATCTTGCCGTTCAGCGACCCCTCGGGCGCTGCCAGCAGCTCCTCGTAGCTGGCGAAGTAGGCGACCTCCGCCTCGACTCCGCCCGGCGGGGTGGCGACCGTGTAGCCCAAGCCGGTGATCACCAGGTTCTGCGGGAACGGCGCGGTGATGGCGGCCTTCTCGGTGCCGCGGATCCAGCCCTTGTAGACCACCGGCTCGGTCCAGACCTTGTCGAAGCCCAGCTCCTTGAACTTGGCGACGGCCCATTTCACGGCGGCGGCGTCTCCCGGCGTGCCGGTCAGGCGCGGCCCGACCTCGGTCGTCAGCGACTCCACCAGTGCGTAGCCGGGCGAACCGCCGGCCAGCGCCTTGGCCTGCAGCTCCTTCACCACCGGCAGCGCCTTCTCCGGGATGTGCGCCGGCTCGGCGGCGGCCGGCATGGCCGCCAGCAGGGCGAGGGCCGCGAGGCCGGGAAGGATACGCTTGGCGATCATCGGGCGGGCTCCGGAAACAGGCGTGGTCCCCAGAGCCTTAGCGGAAATGCCCTTGCACCGGAAGGGCTAGCTCCGCCAGAAGCCGGGGCTCAGCAGGATCAGCGCGGTGAAGATCTCCAGCCGGCCCAGCAGCATGCCCAGGGTGAAGACCCAGAGCACCCCGTCCTCCACCGGCTGGTAGGTACCGGCCGGGCCGATCAGGTGGCCGAGGGCGGGACCGACATTGCCGATAGCGGCGGCCACCCCGGTCACCGCCGTGACGAAATCCATCCCCTGCGCCGCGACCGCCGCCGTCAGCACCGCGAAGACGACGAAGTACATCACCGCGAAGTTGATGACCGACTCGATGACGTCGGCGCCGACGGGCTTGCCCTCGTACATCGGCAGGGCGATGCGGTGCGGCTGCACCATGCGGGTCATCTGGACCCGGATGCCCTTGAACAGGATCATCCAACGGAAGATCTTGATCGCCCCCGTCGTCGAACCGGTGCAGCCGCCGACGAAGAACAGCAGGAAAAAGAACGTCACCGCGAAATTGCCCCACAGCGAATAGTCGGCGGAGACGAATCCGGTGGTGGTGGCGATCGACACCACGTTCATGAAGGCGTGGGTGATGGCCCAGCTCGGCGGCAGGTCGGTGACCAGCAGCACATGGATCGACATCACGACGCTGGCGGCCAGCATCACGATGAGGAACAGCTTGATCTGCTCGTCCGAGACGCGGCCGGTGCCCCTGAGCGCCCGGATATACCAGGTCAGCGGCAGCGACCCGGCGAGCATGCCGAAGGTGGTGACCCAGATGATGGCCTGGCTGCCGAAGGCGCCGATGGAGGCGTCCTTGGTCGAGAAGCCGCCGGTCGCGATGACGGCCATGGCATGGCAGATGGCGTCGAAGGTCGGCATCCCCGCCAGCCGGTAGGCGACCGCCGCCAGTACCGTCAGCGTGACGTAGATCAGGGCGATGGCGTTCGCCGTCTCGCGCAGGGTGGCGAAGGGCTTCTCGCCGCGGTCGGACGATTCGGTTCGGAACAGCTGCATGCCGCCGACCCGCAGCACCGGCAGGATGGTGATGGCCATGACGATGATGCCGACTCCGCCGAACCAGTTCAGCAGCGCCCGCCACAGCAGGACGCCGGGCGGCGCGTTGTCCAGCCCGACGATGACCGTGCCGCCCGTCGTGGTCAGGCCCGACATGGATTCGAACACCGCGTCGGTGAAGGACAGGTGCAGCGTGCTCCACATGAAGGGCACGGCGCAGACCAGCGCCGTCACCAGCCAGGACAGCGTCGTCAGCAGGAAGAACTGGCGCACCGTCAGCGGCTTGGGCTCGTCCTGGGTCGACAGGTAGACCGCGCCGGAGATGCCGACGGTGAAGGCCGCCGCCACCACGAAGGCCTTCCAGTCGCGGTTGCCCACGGCCAGGTCTGCCAGGGCCGGCACGAGCATGCCCAGGCCCAGGAAGAAGACCAGGATCGAGATGATGTTGAAGACGGGGCGGAGGTTGATCACGGTATGGGGCGCGCGCTCACGGCGGATCGGCGCCCCATGCGGAGCGCGGCGCCGGATCACTTAGCACAGCTGGCGGGTGCGGGCGAGCGGGTGTCTGGTCAGAGCCCGTAGCGGGCCCAGACCGCCCTCTCCTCTGCCGCTGCGACCAGCCCGGCCGCGGCGCTGCCGGCGAGCCCCTCCATCGAACCGAAGCGCTTCTGCCAGAAGGGCTTGCGCGCCGCGATGCCGCGCAGCGCCACCTTGTCGCCGAAGCGCGCGCGCAAAACCGAGCGGGCGTCGCCGACCCCGTCGGCCAGGCCGAGCTCGACGCTCTTGCGCCCGGTCCAGAAGGCGCCGGTGAAGAGCTCCGCCTCCGGCGCCGTCAGCTTGGGGCCGCGCCGGCCGCGCACCCACGCCTTGAAGGCCTCGTGGATGTCGCCCTGCAGCTCCTTCAGCCGCGCCACCTCCGCCGGGTCCTCGGGGCGGAAAGGGTCGAGCATGGCCTTGTGCTCGCCCGCCGTATGGACGCGCCGCTCGATGCCCCAGCGCTCGATCAGCCCCTGGAAGCCGAAGCCCGAGGACACCACGCCGATCGAGCCGACGATGGAGCTCTCGTCGACGAAGATCTCGTCCGCCGCGCAGGCCAGCCAGTAGCCGCCCGACGCCGCCACGTCCTCGACGAAGGCGATCACCGGCACCTTCTTCTCCTCGGCCAGCGCCCGGATGCGGCGGCCGATGAGGGAGCTCTGCACCGGCGAGCCGCCGGGCGAGTTGATCACCAGCGCCACCGCCGCCTGCCCCTTGGGCGCGAAGGCGCGCTCGATCAGCCCGGCCGTGGTCGCCATGGACAGGCCGGGCCTCAGGCCCCCCATGGTGCCGATGATGCCGGACAGGCGCAGGACGGAGACGATGGGCGGATTTGGCTTCCCCAGCAGGGAGCGGATTTTGCGTCTGATCATGACGCTATAGATGGGGTGGACTCAGCCGGATTGTAGGGCCGCCCCGTCCCGCAGCACCGCTTCCGCCTCCGCCGTGTAGCGCCCGTCCGCCCCGTGCAGCACCAGTCCCGGCAGCAGGCGGGCGGGCGTGCGGGCGTCGCGGCGGCCCGTGACGATGACGCGCCCCGCCTCCGCCCGCGCCTTCGGCCACAGCGGCAGGATCGTCACGGCTCCGAAACGGCCGTTCATCAGGGCCAGGATCGCGTCCAGCCGGTCGGCCCGGTGGATCAGCGTCAGCGTGCCCTTGGACTTCAGCAGCCGCAGCGCCGCACCGATCCAGGCGGCCAGGTCCGCCTCCCCTTCCCCGTGGCTCGCCGCCTTGCCCGGGCTGGGTGAGCGCGTGTGGGCGCCGGCGCCGTAGAAGGGCGGGTTGGCGAGGATTCGGTCGAAGCCGTTGGGCCGCAGGGTCTCGGGCGGGCGCAGCAGGTCGCCCTCGACGACCGACATCCGGTCCTCCCAGCCGTTCAGCGCGACGTTTCGCCGCGCGAGATCGGCAGCGGCCGGCTGCAGCTCCAGGCCGGTCAGGCGCAGCCCCGGCACCCGAGCCGCCAGGCACAGCATCGCCGCCCCGGCGCCGCAGCCCAGCTCCAGCGCCGCCTCGCCATCGAGGGCGGGCGTGGCAGCGGCCAGCAGGACCGGGTCGATGGCGGCGCGGTATCCCTGCTCCGGCTGCAGCAGCCTGACGCGGCCGCCCAGCAGCGAATCCTCGGTGGTGCCCTCAGCCCGCGGGTTCATGCCCCGCCTCGCGCAGCAGCGCGCGCGCCGCCTCCCAATCCTCGTCTTCCACCATCAGCCGGCGGGGGATGGCGCCGATGCTGCCCTCGGCGATGGAGGTGTACTGGTCGAGCAGCACCGCCTCGATGCCGGCATCCGCCAGCAACGCCGTCAGCCAGGACAGTTCGACGGCATTGTTGGAGGTGATCAGGAGTTTCATTCAGGAACCGTTAAGAACCGGAGGGGAACCGCCGTTCCGGGCGGCAGGTTGGGCATGCGGCGCCCGCGCTTGACCCGAAGGGCGGCGTGGCTATGCTCGCGTCCTTGTCCGCGCGCGTCAACGGAGCCATCTCCGGGGTGGCGGCGCGGTGCCGATGCAAGGAGAAGAGATCGTGGCCGTCGTCACCAACCTCGATGAGAAGCGCCGCAAGGCGGGAGGCGACGCGCTGGAGGCCCTGATCGGGCTGGTCTCCGACGATCTCCGCCAAGTGAACGATATCATCGTCCGGCGCATGCAGTCGCCGGTGGCGCTCATCCCCGAGCTCGCCAGCTATCTCGTGGCCTCGGGCGGCAAGCGCCTGCGCCCGGTGCTGACGCTCGCGGCGGCGCGGCTGTGCGGCTACCGCGGCGACCGGCAGAAGGCGCTGGCCGCCTGCGTCGAGTTCATCCACACCGCCACGCTGCTGCATGACGACGTGGTGGACGAGAGCGACATGCGTCGCGGCCAGGCCTCGGCCAATGCCGTGTTCGGCAACAAGGCCAGCGTGCTGGTCGGCGACTTCCTGTTCGCCCGCGCCTTCCAGGTAATGGTCGAGGACGGATCGCTGGACGTGCTGCGCATCCTCTCCAACGCCTCGGCCGTCATCGCCGAGGGCGAGGTGCTGCAGCTGACGACCTCCAACGACACGGAGACCAGCGAGGAGGCCTATCTCGAGGTCATCAAGGCGAAGACCGCCGAGCTGTTCGCCGCCGCCTGCCGCATCGGCGCCGTCGTGGCCGACCGTCCCGCCACCGAGGAGGACGCGCTGCGCAGCTACGGGCTGAACCTCGGCATCGCCTTCCAGCTGGTCGACGACGTGCTGGACTATTCGGCGGTGCAGGCGCGCCTCGGCAAGTCCATCGGCGACGATTTCCGCGAGGGCAAGATCACCCTGCCCGTGGTCCTGGCCTTCCGCCGGGGCGACGACGATGAGCGCGCCTTCTGGCGCCGCTGCATGGAGCAGATGGTGCAGGAGGACGGTGACCTGGAGCGCGCCATCGGCCTGATGACCAAGCACAACGCGCTGCGCGACAGCATCGAGCGCGCCCGCCACTACGGCGCCGTGGCCCGCGACGCGCTCGGCCTGTTCCCCGCCTCGGTGGAAAAGCGCGCCCTGCTCGACGTCATCGATTTCGTGGTGGATCGCGACTATTAAACGCTTGCGGCGGCCGTCCCGGGCCGCTATATACCCGCCCACCCGGGGCGACGGAGAGTAGCTCAGCCTGGTAGAGCACTGCTTTCGGGAGGCAGGGGCCGGAGGTTCGAATCCTCTCTCTCCGACCATCCCTCGGGTCAATCGAAACGGCCGGTGCCTCGCGCATCGGCCGTTTTGCTTATTGGCCCAGCCGTGCAGTCGCCCATATGCCGGGAAGATATCCGCCCGGAGCCGCCGCCATGATGCGAGCCGCTAGACCCGCCTCCCTCGCCCTTCTCCTCGCCGCGACCGCCGCCTGCGCGCCGGTGGCGCCCGCGGCCCAGGCCGTCGCGTCCGCCGACCCGGTCATGGAATGCGTCGAGGTCGCCCGGGTCAACGGATGGGCCATCACCCCCGACGGAATCGTCCTTCGCGCCCGCGCCAGCGAGGAGTATCTGGTGCGCGTCGGCCCGCCGGCTTCCACCCTCGCGGCGGAGGCGAAGATCGCGCTGGTGCCCGACACCGCCGGCCGGCTCTGCCGGGCCAGCGGACGCATCGTCGCCGATGGCCGGCCGCTGAACGTGCGGGCCATCGAGCGCATCAGCTGACAACCCGACCGGAGGCCCCGTGAGCCAGAGCGACTTCGTCCCCTTCCGCATCACCGTCTGCGGCGTCGAGGAGCTGGACGCCCATTGCGCGTCCGGCGTGACCCACGTCCTGTCCATCCTCGACCCCGGCGCGCCGCCGCCTCCCGCCTTCGGCAGCTTCGGCGAGCATGCGCGGCTCGACCTGCGCTTCGACGACATGATCGAGGAGGCGGAGGGCCGCGAGCCGCCGGGGCCCAAGCATCTGGACGCGCTGCTGGCCTTCGGCCGCGAGCTGAGCGCCGAGGCGGAGACCCGCCCCTGCCACCTGCTGGTCCATTGCTTCGCCGGCGTCTCCCGCTCCACCGCCTCGATGATCCTGATCCTGGCGCAGGCGCGGCCCGACCGGCCGGTGGAGGAGGCGTTCGACGAGGTCGTCCGCATCCGGTCGCAGACCTGGCCGAACCTGCGGCTGCTGGAGATGGGGGATGCCGCGCTCGGCCTGGGCGGCCGGCTGGTGGCCCGCGCCCATGCCCGCTACCGCGAGGTGGCCCGGAACGACGAGGAGCGGGTGCGCATCATGCGCTCCGTCGGCCGGGGCCGCGAGGTGGCGGGGCTCTGACGGTACTCCCTCCGGCGGCGGGAGCATCCCTCGGCCGCCGCCGTTCCCGCTCCGGTCGACACGGATCGGAGCAGGCGACATCGTGAGCCCCCAGACCCAGCGCGCGCGCATCCCGCCGGTGCCAGACGTCGAGTCGGACTGGATGGGCTGCATGCGCCGCGGCGACTACGAGGCGGCCTGGCGCCTGTCCGACGCGGTGCTCGCCGCCCGGTCGCCTGAGGATTTCAACCGGCCCTGGACGCCCTACCACACGCGCTGCGTCTGGAACGGGACGCCCCTGTCCGGCCGCCGGGTGCTGATCCGCTGCTACCATGGGCTGGGCGACACGCTGCAGTTCATCCGCTATGCTCCGTTCCTCAGGCGCCTGTGTCCCTGGGTGGGCGTGGAGGCGCAGGAGGAGCTGCTGCCCCTGCTGGCCGGCACGCCGGGCATCGACGCGCTGGTACCGCTCGGCCGGGCCGACGACCTGCCCTACGATGTCGATGCCGAGAGCATGGAGCTGGCGCACGCCCTGCGCACCACCCGCGACACGGTACCCGCATCCATCCCCTATCTCGATCCCGGTGCGGCTCCGTCATCGCTGCCGGAGCGCCGGCCGGGCGAGGCTCCCCGGGTCGGGCTGGTCTGGGCGGCGGGCGGCTGGGACACCAGGCGCACCGTGCCGCCTTCCGCCCTGCGGCCGCTGCTGTCGCTGGCCGGAGTCGCCTTCCATAGCCTACAGCAGGGCCCCGCCCGGGGCGGGCTGGCCGACCTGCCAGGCGTGGCTGACAGCGCCGCGCCGACCATCGAGGGCTGCGCCGCGACCATGCGGCGTCTGGACCTGATTGTTACGGTCGACACGATGACCGCGCATCTGGCCGGCGGATTGGGCATACCGACCTGGACGCTGCTGCACGCCGAGGCGGATTGGCGCTGGGAGGCGGGCGCGACCACCCCCTGGTACCCGACCATGCGCCTGTTCCGGCAAGGGGTTCAGGGCGATTGGTCGGACCCCGTCGAGGCGCTGCGCGGAGCCCTCGCCGCGCAATTTCCTGATGTTGGTTAACGCAAGACTGAAACAGTTGAAATCTCTTGTCACGCAATGAAACCATCAGTGGATTGACATGAAAATTCCCGCTTGAGAGAGTTCAGGCGACGAGCTGAGGGGCCCGTCGATCCAATGTGAATTGAAAATGAACATATTGATCGCCGACGACCGCCCGCTTCTCCGGGATGAGATCGCGTTCGTCCTGCGTGGCCTCTTCGGCAGCGCAGCATCCATCCGCAGCATCGCCGATTTCGACACGCTGGAGGCGGTCCTCGCCGAGAGCGCGCCCGACCTCGTCGTCGTCCATCACGGCCTGCCCGGGGCACCTGAGACGGACGCCCTGGTGCGCCGGCTGAAGCGCCGCCGCACCATGCCGCTGCTGGTGGCCGGCGACGACGACCCGGCCGAGGTGCGCCTGGCGCTGGCCGCCGGGGCCGAGGGCTACCTGCCCCGCTCCGCCGGCTCCACCGACCTGCGCGACGCGCTGGCGACGGTCATCTCGGGCGGCATCTTCATGCCGAAGCTCGCCCGCCGTACGGCCGTCCCGGCCGAGGTGGTGCGGGTGCCGGCGCACGGCTCCGACCATTCGGTGCTGACGCCGCGCCAGCGCGAGGTGCTGGGACTGGTCCGCCACGGCCTGCCCAACAAGGAGATCGCCCGCCGCCTCGGCACCACCGAGGGGACGATCAAGAACCACGTGAAGGCCATCCTGCGCCTGCTGCGCGTCCAGAACCGCACCCAGGCGGCCCTGGCGCGGGTGTGAGGTCATTCGCTCACCCTTAGGCGGAATATTTGGCGCCGCCCCGACATCCTTCTCTCCTTGAGGGAGAAGGATGGGCCCTGCCGCGAAGCGGTGGGAGGATGAGGGGTGGATCAGCCGCAGGCTGGGCCTTCTCTACAGGTGATCTTGGGACAGCGGTTTGGAACGCCGGGCTTTCGCCCGCCGCCCCCTCACCCTCCCACGCCTTCGGCGCGGGTCCCATCCCTCTCCCTCAAGAGGCGAGGGATAGGGCAGCCTCCCCTCACCGACACGCCGACGGCGCGCCATAAGTACGGCGGCTCATCGTCCCGGTGGGAACGTCCAGCACGAACATCGAGTCGTAGCGGCACTCCGGCAGGTCGGGCACATCAGGCCCGCCCAGCGCCTTCAGCAGCAGCGGCACCGTGTTGCTGTGGCCGACCACCAGCGCCGTCTGGCCGGGCTTCAGCGCCCGCACCCTGGCCGCCACCGCCTCGGCCTGCCCCGCCGCCCCGCCGGGGCCGATCGCCACCGGCTCGACCGCCAGGCCGGCCTGTCGCGCCGCCGGTTCGCCCGTCTCCACCGTGCGCTTGAACTGGCTGCCGAGCACGGCGGCGACGTTCCAGTCGCGCACCAAGCCCGCCAGAATCTCCGCCCGCGCCCGTCCCGCCTCGGACAGGGACGGGTTGCGGTCGGCGGGATCGGCCGCCGACTTCTCGGCATGGCGCACCACCACCACCGTCTGCGCGCTCGCGGACGCCGCCGCCAGCACCAGCCCCGCCAGCAGGGCCCCCCTCTTCCACATCGCTGCCTTCCCCGGCTTGCCGTGACGCCTCGGCCAGCGTTACCACATCCTCAGCCGCCCCGCATTCCTGCCACCGGAGTCCGCCATGACCAATCTCACCCCCGGCCCGGCCGACATGCTGGTCCTGATCGACATCCAGAACGATTTCTGCCCGGGCGGCGCCCTGGCGGTGGCGGACGGGGACGCGGTGGTGCCGCTGGCGAACCGGCTGCAGCGGCGCTTCGATCATGTGGTGCTGACCCAGGACTGGCACTCGCCCGCCCACCATTCCTTCGCCAGCGCGCATGCGGGCGCGCAGCCCTTCGGCACGACGACCCTGCCCTATGGCGAGCAGGTACTGTGGCCTGACCATTGCGTGCAGGGGACAAGGGGCGCCGACTTCCACCCCGGGCTGGAGACGGTCCGGGCCGAGCTGGTGGTGCGCAAGGGCTTCCGTCCCGAGATCGACAGCTATTCCGCCTTCTTCGAGAACGATCGGCGCACGGCGACGGGGCTGGCCGGGTACCTGCGCGAGCGGGGATTCACGCGGGTCTTCCTGGCCGGCCTCGCCACCGACTATTGCGTCGCCTACTCGGCCATGGACGCGGCGCGGTTGGGCTTCCAGGCGGTGGTGGTCGAGGATGCCTGCCGCGCCATCGACCTGAACGGCTCGCTGGAGCAGGCCCGGCTTGGGATGCGGTCCATGGGCGTGACGCTGGCGCGGATGGACGAGATCGGCGCCTGATCCCACCCTTGCGCAATAATCGCTGGCGCCCCCGCCCGCCGGGCGCTACACGCCTGACGGTGAACGCGGCGCGTTGAGGCTGTCAGGTGCGCTTTTCCATCGTCATCCCGGTCCTGAACGAGGCGGACAACGTCGTCCCCCTCGCCGAGGAGTTGGTGGAGGTGCTCGGCCCCGGTGAGGGGCCGGCGGGCGCCTACGAGGTGCTGTTCGTCGACGACGGCTCCACCGACGCCACGGCCGAGCGCATCACCGCCCTGAAGGCCCGCTTCCCCCATCTGCGCCTGCTGCGCCACGCCAACCGGGCCGGCAAGAGCGCCGCGCTGCGCTCCGGCATCCTGGCGGCGAGGGCGCCCTGGATCGTCACCATGGACGGCGACGGGCAGAACGACCCGCGCGACGTGCCGGGGCTGCTGGCCGCCGGCGAGGACCCGGCCGTGGCGCTGGTGGCGGGCCTGCGGCGCCGGCGCGACGACACGGTCTGGCGGCGCCTGGCGTCGCGCATCGGCAATGGCATCCGCCGCGCCATGCTGCGCGACGCCTGCCCCGACACGGCCTGCGGGCTGAAGGCGATGCGGCGCGACGCCTACCTGTCGCTGCCCTATTTCGACACGATGCACCGCTTCTTCCCGGCGCTCATGGGATATCGCGGACACAAGGTGGCGATGCTGGGCGTGAACGACCGGGCGCGCCACGCCGGGAGTTCCAAATACACCAATCTCGGCCGCGCCCTGGTCGGGCTGCCCGACCTGTTCGGGGTGATCTGGCTGCGCCGGCGCACCACCCTGCCCGGCGGCGTGACGGAAGCCTGACCGCATGCTCTGGACCCATGTGCAGCACTGGTGGGACGCCGCCATCGCCGACCGCGGCTGGCTGGTCGTGTTCGGCCTCTGCGCCCAGGCCATGTTCACCGGCCGCTTCCTGGTGCAGTGGATCGCCAGCGAGCGGGCCGGCCGCAGCGTGGTGCCCGAGGCCTTCTGGTACTTCAGCCTGGCCGGCGGCATGATGGTGGCGGTCTACGGCCTGCTGCGGCCCGACCTGGTGGTCATCGCGGGCCAGGTGCCGGCGCTGGTCATCTACAGCCGCAACATCTGGTTCATCCGCCGGGAGAAGCGCCTGGGCGAGAAGAGGATGGCGCCATGACCCGCCCGGCCGAGCTGACCTTCCGCCACTGGCTGCTGCTGGCGGTCGTGGCGCTGGCGATGTACCTGCCGGGCTTCGCGACCCTGCCGCCCTTCGACCGGGACGAGAGCCGCTACGCCCAGGCCAGCCACCAGATGCTGGAGACGGGCGACTTCGTCGACATCCGCTTCCAGGAGGAGCCGCGGCACAAGAAGCCCGTGGGTATCTACTGGATGCAGGCGACCGCGGTCTCCGCCCTGACCGGCGGCGATACGCACGGGCCCATCTGGATGTACCGGCTGCCCTCGCTGCTGGGGGCGATCGCCGCGGTGCTGCTGACCGCCTGGACCGGCGCCCGGCTGTTCGGCGCGGCCGCGGGCCTGGGCGCCGGCCTCGGCATGGCGGCGGTGCTGGTGCTCGGTGTCGAGGCGCGCATGGCCAAGACCGACGCCATGCTGCTGGCGACCATCGCCGCCACCCAGGGCTGCCTCGCCCGCATCTACATGGACCGCGACAAGCCGCTGCCGCCCAGTCTCTGGCTGATCCTGGGCTTCTGGGCAGCGGCGGGCCTGTCGATCCTGGTGAAGGGGCCGATCGTCCTGATGGTCACCGGCCTGACGCTGCTGGCGCTGTGCCTGTGGGACCGGGACGCGCGCTGGCTGAAGCGGCTCAGGCCCGGCATCGGCGTGCCCGTCCTGCTGGCGGTGGTGCTGCCCTGGCTGGTCGCCATCGGCCTGCGCACCGGCGGCGCCTTCTTCAGCTACGCCATCGGCCACGAGTTCCTGGGCAAGGCCAACACCGGCCAGGAGGGGCATGCCGGCCCGCCCGGCTTCTACCTGGCCACCTTCTGGCTGAGCTTCTGGCCGCTGGCGCTGCTGGCCGCCCTGGCCCTGCCCTGGGTGTGGAAGCGACGGCGCGAGCCGGCCGTGCGCTTCTGCGTCGCCTGGATCGTGCCGACTTGGCTGGTATTCGAGGCGGTGGTCACCAAGCTGCCGCACTACACCCTGCCGGTCTTCCCCGCCATCGCCATGCTGGCCGCCGCCGCGACGCTGGAGCGGCATGACGGCCCGCGCCTGTCGCGCCGCTGGGGCTTCTGGCTGGCCTCGGCCATCTGGCTGGTGGTGGGCACGGCCTTCGCCGGTGCCGCCCTGTGGGTGCCGGTGCAGCTGGAGGGCGCCCCGAACGCCGCCGGCATCGCGGCCGCCGCGGTGATCCTCGCCACCACCCTGTCCATCCCGCTGTTCGAGCTGCGCCGCCAGACCGGGCGCCTGCTGACGGCCATCCTGGCCGGCGGCTTCCTGACCTACGCCACGGTCCATGGCGCGCTGTTGCCGAACCTGACCCAGGCCTGGCTGTCGCCGCAGGTGGCCGAGACCGTCTTCCGCCAGCGCCCCTGCCCCGGCACGGTGCTGGCCGCCGCCGGCTACACCGAGCCCAGCATGGTGCTGCTGGTCGGCACCAACACCCGGCTCGGCGGCGGCGACACGGTCGCCGAGCACCTGGCCGCCAACCCGGCCTGCGCGCTGGGGCTGGTGACGGGGCGCGAACTGGCGAAGTTCCAGGAGTCCGCCGCCGCCAAGGGCCTCGCCGTGCGGCAGGTGGCCAGCTTGCGCGGCTTCAACTATTCGCGCGGGCGCTGGGAGGATCTGGGCTTCTACGTCGCCGAGATCGCGCCGCCGGCCCCCTGACCGCTTCGCCCGAAAGGCGAATGGCGGGCTGCTTCCTGCCGTTCTATGCTGTCCCTCAAGGGAGGACGCATGCGGTTCCGGCTTTTCATCGCGCTCGCGCTGATCGCCCCACCGGTCCTGGCGAAGCCCGCCCTGGACGAAACGGGTGCCCTACGGGTTGGCAGCTTGGCCCGATCCGGCGACTTCGACCTCGCCCTCCGCTACGCCGGCACCCTGACCGGGCGCGAAAGGTGCGTGGGCCTTTTCTTCGCGGCTGAGGAGGCGCACCGTCGGCGCGACCCGGCACCGGCGGCGCGGGCCGCGGAGATGGCGCTGTCCGCAGCGGAAGGCGAGGCCGATCCGGCCCAGGCCGACCAATGCCGCATGGCGGGCGCGGCGGCCCTGGCCTGGGCGGGGCGGATCGACGACGCGGCGGCGCTGGTGACCCGTATCGCGCCCCTGGCGCCACTCCAGGAGCGCGGCAGGCTGGGCACGCCGGCGCTGATGGCGCCGTTGGCGGTCACCCTCGCGGCCGGTGGTCGACCCGCGGCCGCGAAGGCGCTGGCGGATAGCGTGCCGTCGGTCAAGGACCTCTCCGACTTCAACCGGCCGCGCGCTTTCGCCGTCGTCGCGGCGGGCGATCCGGCGAAGGCGGCGGTCCTGGTTCGGGACGGCTGCAGCTACATGGTCGGGCGGTTCGACTGTCTGCTCATGATCGAGCGGGGGCTGTACGACCTGGCGGAAGCAGGGTTGCTCGACCAAGCCGCCGGGATCGTGCCCGCAGTCCCGAACCCCGCCGACCGCGCGAAGCTCTTCGCTTACATGGCCAGAGGGAAGGCGCGGTCCGGAGATGCCGAGGGCGCCTTGGCGTTGCTGACGGAAAGCCGCCGGGCCGCTGGCGCCGCTCCAACCGTGCCCGATTTCCCGCCCAACCCGACGGCGCGCGACGAACTCAGCGTCCTTGCCGCCCTGGGCGATGTCGATGGTGTCATCAGCATGGCCGCCGGTGACGACAAGCTGCTGGCGGCCGCCCTGCGCGCCATCATCCGGGACGGGCTGGAGCGGCCGGCCCTGAGCTTGGCCGCCCGGATCGGCAACCCGCGCCTTGCCGCTGAGGCCATCACCGAGACGATTCCCGCGTATGAGGCGATGCCGGCCTGGTTGATGCCCGCGCTCGAAAACGCGGAGCGCGACGCCGCCACCCTGCCGGAGAAGGACCGGGGGACGATCCTCATCCTTGTCGCCCAGGCCCGAGCCCGCGCCGGCGAGCCGGACCGGGCGCTGGCTCTGCTGCGGCATGCCGATGGGCTTGTCACGGGCGGGCCTGTCCATATGGCGCATGATGCGGTGGCCCACGCGCTGGTGCGAGCCGGCCGCGACCGGGAGGCACTCGCCCTGGTCGCGGAATGGATCGGGCGCTCTACGGTGAGGCCATCCTCCGACGTGGACGTGATCAGCCCCTTCCAGTCGGTGCTCGGCGCCATCGTGATCCGCCGGATCGCCGCTGGGCCCGGAGCGGTGATCGACGACGTGCTGGAACAAGCGTCCCGCGCGTTTAGGCGCGACGCCATGCTGGCGCTCGCCGCGCGCGAGTCCGTGCGGCTGCGCCGCCTGGACGAAGCGCGCCGCTTCCTGGCCGCGATGGCTCCAGGATACTGGAAGAGCCGCACGGCTCGCCATCTCGACGAGGCCCAACGCCTCCTCTCCACCCCCTGATCCGCCCCGCACCTCCCCCATGCGCCGCCCACGCTGGCGTCCTCCGGCCGGCTTGGCTAAGGTCCCGCCCCAACGGCCGCAGGGCCGAGACAATCTTCTGGAGGAACGACCATGGCCGGACGCATCGATGCCCGCCTCGCCGAGCTGAACCTGGAGCTGCCCAAGGCCGCCGCGCCCGTGGCCGCCTACGTGCCCACCGTCATCACGGGCAAGCATCTGTTCGTGTCGGGCCAGGTGCCCTTCTGGAACGGCGAGCTGCGCCATGTCGGCAAGCTGGGCGCCGGCTATTCGGTCGAGCAGGGCGCCGAGGCCGCGAAGGTCTGCGCGCTGAACATCATCGCCCAGGCCAAGGCGGCGCTGGACGGCGATCTGGACCGGGTGGTGCGCGTGGTGAAGCTGGTCGGCTTCGTGAACTGCACCCCCGAGTTCACCGACATGCCCAAGGTCATAAACGGCGCCTCGGAGCTGATGGTGCAGGTGTTCGGCGACGCCGGCCGCCATGCCCGCTCCGCCGTCGGCGCGCCCTCGCTGCCGCTGGGCGTCGCGGTCGAGATCGAGGCGATCCTCGAGATCGCCTGACGCGCCCAGGCCTCCGGCGGCGCTCCTCCCCGAGGGTTGCCGCCGCCGGAGACGGCGCCATATGGCGTGGCTCGCCCCGACGCAGCGGAGCCGGCATGCCCGACGGTACCGACCAGTCCCCGACCATCCAGATCGTCCCCCGTATCGCCGACGTCACGGCCGCCGAGTGGGATTCCTGCGCCGGGACGGACAATCCCTTCGTCAGCCACGCCTTCCTGGACGCGCTGGAGCAGAGCCGCTCGGTCGGCCCGCGCACCGGCTGGCTGCCGCAACACCTCACCGTGCGTGATCCCGGCGGCCGCCTCGCCGGCGCCGTGCCGCTCTATGTGAAGAGCCATTCCTACGGCGAGTACGTCTTCGACCACGCCTGGGCCAACGCCTACCAGCGGGCCGGCGGGCAGTACTATCCGAAGCTCCAGGCCGCCGTCCCCTTCACGCCCGTCACCGGCCCACGGCTGCTGGTCCGGCCGGATGCCGCCCCTGATACCGCCGACCTGCTGGTACGGGCGCTGGAGTCGGCGGCCGACGGGAACGGGCTCTCCGGCGTCCACGTCACCTTCCCCCGCGAGGCCGAGTGGGAGCGGCTGGGCGAGGCCGGCTGGCTGCGCCGGCTGGGCGTGCAGTACCATTGGGAGAACCGGGGCTACGGCAGCTTCGACGACTTCCTCGGCACCTTCTCGAGCCGCAAGCGCAAGGCCGTGCGCAAGGAGCGGCGGACGGTGGCGGAGAGCGGGCTGGAAATCCTGACGCTCACCGGCGACGAGCTGAAGCCGGATCATTGGGACGCCTTCTTCCGCTTCTACACCGCCACCAGCGACCGGAAGTGGGGCTCGCCCTACCTGACCCGGGACTTCTTCCACCGGCTGGGCGAGGCCATGCCCGACAAGGTGGTGCTGGTCATGGCGCGCGAGGGCGCGCGCTGGGTGGCCGGCGCGCTGAACCTGCTGGGCGGCGATACGCTCTACGGCCGCAACTGGGGCGGTATCGGCGACTATCCGTTCCTGCATTTCGAGGCCTGCTACTACCGCGCCATCGACTTCGCCATCGAGCGGGGCCTCAAGCGCGTGGAGGCCGGGGCCCAGGGCGAGCACAAGATCCAGCGCGGCTACCTGCCCGCCCCCACCTACAGCGCCCACTACATCACCGACCCCGGCTTCCGCCGCGCTATCGGCGACTTCCTGGACCGCGAGCGCGCCGCGATCGAGGAGGAGATGGCGCTGCTGGCGGCGGAGAGCCCCTACCGCAGGGACGGCGCGGACTGACGGGAACCTGCGGCACTTGGCGCGCGTATTGGCGCCGGAGGCGGAAATTTGTCACCATGGCAAACTGTGCTGTGCGGGAGGATGCGATGGGCAAGGCGACGCTGACGGTGAGTCTTCCCGACGGGCTGATGTCCTTCATCGAGGACGAGGTCGCCAGTGGCCGGTATGGCGATGCCAGCGCGGTCATCCTGGAGGGCCTCCGGCTGCTGCGTGACCGGCGGGCCGGGAATGAGGAGAAGACCGAGGCGCTGCGGACGGCGGTCATGGAAGGCTATGACGATCTGGTCCACGGCCGTTACGCCGATGAGACGCCCGAGCAGGTGATGGAACGCGTGCTGGCGTAGAGGACACGCCTCGGAATCCTGCTTCAAGTCCTCGTTTCCGAACCGACATTGACCAGCGGCCTGTACCCCACCACCCGTCATCCCGGCGCAAGCCGGGACCTAAGGGTTGCAGCCATGGGCGGTCGATGAAAGGGAGAGGCTGGAACGTGGTGCGTCCTTCGACAAGCTCAGGATGAGGAACGGGGAATGCTAGGCACTCCTGGTTCAAGCGCGCTGGCTTGGCCGGGAGCAGCTAAATTCCCCTCATCCTGAGCCTGTCGAAGGACGCACCCGAGCAACGCTGCCAAATCAAGAGCCCACGCTGCATCCGCCGTATCCCGCTGCAACCCCTGGGCCCCGCTTTGCACCGGGGTTACGGAATAGGTGTCAGCTTGTAGGTCGCATGGAGGCGGAGCCGTAATGCGACATGCTTCGGCCGGGGAAATGTCGCATTGCGCTGCGCTCCATGCGACCTACGGGCGCTTGCCTCAGTAAGGCACCTTGTCCGGCTTGCCAGCCCAGGCCGCGAACACGTCCTTGGCCTCGGCCAGCGACAGGTGGCGGCAGGGCAGCGCGCGGGACAGAGGTTCCAGCGAGACCTCCTGATAGAGGAAGGCGTCGTCGAAGCCGATGGCGGCGGCCTCATCGCGGCTGTTGGCGTAGACCAGCCGGTCCAGCCGCGCCCAGTAGATTGCGGCCAGGCACATCGGGCAGGGCTCGCAGCTGGAATAGATCACCGCCCCGGCCAGGCTGAAGCGTCCAATCCTCGCGCAGGCGTCGCGGATCGCCACCACCTCGGCATGGGCGGTCGGGTCGTTGGTCGAGGTGACGCGGTTCCACCCCTCCCCCACCACCTGCCCGTCCAGCACCACCACGGCGCCGAACGGCCCCCCGGCCCCGCCCTGCATGCCCTTGGCCGACAGTGCCACCGCCAGCCGCAGGAACTCCTCGTCGCGTTCCATCGCCTCAGCCGAACTGCAGCAGGGACGGCGCCTTGTCGATGATCTCCTCGAGGATCATCTCGGCCGTCTCCAGGTCGTGCTTCAGGTTGTCGCCGAGGCGCCCCTCATACTCCGGCCGCTTCAGCTTCTCCGCCGCGTCGTGCAGCGAGCGCAGCTCGGCGATGAAGATGTCGCGGGCGCCCAGCGGCAGCACCGTCTTGGCCGACAGCACGAAGAAGAAGCGCATGCTGGCGCGCACCAGCAGGCCCAGCATCAGCGTGTCGAGCCGGGCGTACTCCTCCTTGAGGTCGTCCATGCGGGCCGACTCGAGATTGCGCAGCCGCCCCTCGATCAGGATGCAGAGCGCGCGGAACTCGCCGACCTTGTTCCGGAAATCGTTGTAGACGGCGAAACTGTCCTTGGCCGCCTCCGACTCGGCGGCCTTGGCCAGCGTCACCGCCTCGCGCGCCTGGCGCTCCAGCGCGCCCAGAAGGCCCTGGACCTCCTTACGGCTGTAGACTCGCTTCGTCACCGCGGCACCGCCCCACCCTTGTCCCACATAAGCGCAGCCTGCCCGGCGGCGCGCGCGATGTATAGCCTTGCCTGCGGCCGGCGCAAAGCGCGGCGGACGAACCATTGGCCCGCAAGCGGGATGGCCCAGGCGGCGCTTGCAACGGTTTCAGGCGCGTGCAATCCCTTTGCGGTACTGCAACCGAGGCGGGCCGCCCTCCCGCGTCAGACGAGACGGACAGGCAAGAATGCTTCGCATCTCCCAGCTCTCCCACACCTACGCGAACGGCGTCCACGCCCTGCAGGGCATCGACCTGGAGGTGCCCCGGGGCATGTTCGGGCTGTTGGGGCCGAACGGCGCCGGCAAGTCGACCCTGATGCGCACCATCGCCACGTTGCAGCAGCCGACCTCGGGCGCCATCGACTTCGACGGCATCGACGTGCTGCGCGAGCCGATGCGGCTGCGCCAGGTGCTGGGCTACCTGCCGCAGGAGTTCGGGGTCTATCCGCGCGTCTCGGCCGAGGACATGCTGGACCATCTGGCGGTGCTGAAGGGCATCAAGGACAGGGGCGAGCGCCGCGACCTGGTGGCGTCGCTGCTGGACCAGACCAACCTCTACGCCGCCCGCAAGAAAGCGCTGACCGGCTTCTCGGGCGGCATGCGCCAGCGCTTCGGCATCGCCCAGGCCCTGATCGGCCAGCCCCGGCTGATCATCGTGGACGAACCGACCGCCGGCCTGGACCCGGAGGAGCGCAACCGCTTCCACAATCTGCTGTCGGAGATCGGCGAGAACGTCGTCGTCATCCTCTCCACCCATATCGTCGAGGACGTGGCCGACCTCTGCCAGCGCATGGCGATCATCGTCGGCGGCCGCATCGTGGCGCAGGGCGTGCCGCTGGAGCTGATCGAGTCGATGCGCGGCCGCATCTGGCGCAAGGTCGTGCCGAAGACGGAGGTGGCGGCCCACCGCGAGCGCCACCAGGTCATCTCCACGCGCCTCTTCGCCGGGCAGAGCGTGCTGCACGTGCTGGCCGACGGCCATCCGGGCGACGGGTTCGAGGCCGTGCCGGGCGATCTGGAGGACGTGTACTTCTCCACCCTGCACCGCAGCCGCCAAGCCGCCTGACGAGGAGGACGCCCCATGTTCGCCCGCATCGCGGCCTTCGAGCTGCGCTACCAGCTGCGCCAGCCCTTCGCGCTGGTCAGTTTCGCCGTCTTCTTCCTGCTGACCTTCTTCGCGACGGTCAGCGAGAACGTACGGATCGGCGCCAGCGACGCCATCCTCGCCAACTCGCCCTCGGCCATCACCCAGACGCTGCTGGTCATGAGCCTGATCGGCATGTACCTGCCGCTGGCGCTGCTCTCCAACGCCGTGCTGCGCGATACCGACTTCAAGATGGCCGGCATCGTGCACTCCACGCCGGTGGGCAAGGCGCCGCACCTGCTCGGCCGCTTCACCGGCGCCTTTGCCGCCTCGGTCCTGGCCTTCGGCGGTGCCGCCTTCGGCATGATCGTCGGCAGCTACATGTGGTGGCTGGACCCGCAGCAGTTCGGCCCCTTCCGCCCGGACGCCTATCTCTACGCGCTGGCGGTCTTCGCCGTGCCGAACCTGCTGGTGATGGGCAGCCTGTTCTTCCTGATCGCCACGGTCACCCGCAACACCATCGCCGTCTATGCCGGCATGATCGGGTTCCTGGTGCTCTACACCATCACCAGCCAGCTGCTGGACGAGCCGGAGCTGCGCGACATCGCGGCCCTGGCCGACCCGCTGGGCCTCAGCGCCTATTCCGCCGCCGTGCGCTATTGGACGCCGTTCGAGTCGAACGAGCGGCTGGTGCCGCTGGAGGGCAATCTGCTGCTGAACCGGGCGATCTGGCTGGGCGTGGCCGCCGCCTTCATCGCCGCCGCCTACGCGCTGTTCAGCTTCAAGGAGCGGGCGCCGCGCCGCAAGGATCGGGGCGACGCCGCCGAGGCGCCGGCCGCGACGCTGGACCTGCCGCGAGTCATGCCGCGCTTCGACAGCGGCATGGTCTGGCAGCAATTCGCGCTGCGCACCCGGTTCGAGGCGGCCAGCGTCGTGCGCAGCCCGGCCTTCCTGGTGCTGCTGGCGCTGGGCATGTTCAACGCCCTGGGCGCGCTGCTGAACCTGGACCAGATGTTCGGCACCCCGATCCACCCGGTGACGCGCGCCGTCAGCGACCTGCTGATCGGCAGCTTCGGGATCATCCCGCTGATCGTGGTGATCTACTACGCCGGCGAGCTGGTCTGGCGCGAGCCGCAGGCCAAGCTGCACGAGATCGTCGACGCGATGCCGGTGCCGAACTGGGTCTTCGTCGCCTCCAAGTTCATCGCCATGGCGCTGGTGCTGGCCTGCCTGCTGGCGGTCGCCACCCTGACCGGCATGGCGACCCAGCTGGCCAACGGCTTCACCCAGCTGGAGCCGGGCCTTTACGCCGTCCGGCTGTTCTTCCTGTTCGGCGTGCCGATGATCCTGTTCGCGGTGCTGGCGATCTTCATCCAGGTGCTGGCGCCCAACAAGTATATCGGCATGGTGGCGCTGGTCGTCGTCTTCGTGCTGCGCCAGGTGGCCGCCTCGCTGGGGTTCGAGGACCGGCTCTACCGCTTCGGCACCACCGGCGAGGTCAATGTCTCGGACATGAACGGGCTGGGCCACCAGGTCGAGACCACCATCTGGTTCATGATCTACTGGGGCTTCGCCTCGCTCCTGCTCGCCATCGCCTCCTACCTGCTGTGGAACCGCGGCACGCGGACGGCGGCGCTGGTGCGGCTGCGCCGGGTGGGCGCCGCCTTCACGCCCGCGACCGGCGCCCTGGCGGCGGCGGCGCTGGCAGGCTTCGTGCTGAGCGGCGGCTGGATCTTCTACAACACCCGGGTCGTGAACGAGTTCGAGACCCGCGACGCCGGCGAGGAGCTGCAGGTCGCCTTCGAGAAGAAGTACCGGCAGTACGAGAACCAGCCGGCGCCGCGCATCACGGCGGTCAAGGTCGATGTCGACCTCTATCCGGACCGGCGCGGCTTCGCCACCCGCGGCACCTACAGGATCGAGAACCGCACCGGCGCCCCGCTGGAGACGGTCCACGTCATGCTGAACCCGGAGACCGAGGCGAAGCGGCTGGAGATCGACGGGGCGGCGCTGGAGAGCGAGGACCGGGAGTTCAACTACTTCATCTACCGCCTGTCCCAGCCGATGCAGCCGGGCGAGGCGCGCACCCTGGCCTTCGAGACGGCGCGCGAGCGCAGCGGCTTCGCCCAGAACGACCGGGACTTCTCGGTCGTCTACAATGGCAGCTTCATCAACAACATGGAGGCTCTGCCGATCCTGGCCTTCAGCCGCAACTGGCTGATCCAGGACCGCTCGAAGCGGCGCAAGCACGGGCTGCCGGAGCTGGAACGCGCCTTCAAGCTCGAGGACCGGAGCCGCTGGACCAACAACTACATCCGCGGCGACAGCGACTGGGTCAGCTTCGAGACCACCGTCTCCACCGTGCCATCCCAGATCGCCATGGCGCCCGGCTATCTGCAGCGGGAGTGGGAGGCCGACGGGCGGCGCTACTTCCACTACAAGATGGACGCGCCGATCCTGAACTTCTTCTCCTGGCTCTCGGCCGAGTACGCGGTCGCGCATGAGAAGTGGAACGGCATCGACGTGTCGGTCTACCACCACGCGCCGCACGCCTGGAACGTGCCGCGCATGATCGACAGCGTGAAGAAGTCGATCGAGTATTTCTCGGCCGCCTTCAGCCCCTACCAGCACAAGCAACTGCGCATCCTGGAGTTCCCGGCCTACGCCACCTTCGCGCAGAGCTTCCCGAACACCGTGCCCTATTCCGAGGGCATCGGCTTCGTCGCCGACAACAGCGATCCGGAGGATGTCGACTACGTCTTCTACGTCACGGCCCACGAGGTCGCGCACCAATGGTGGGCGCACCAGGTCATGGGGGCCGACGTGCAGGGCGCCAGCGCCCTGTCCGAGACGCTGTCGCAGTACTCGGCGCTGATGGTTATGGAGCGGGAATACGGCCCCCACCAGATCCGCAAGTTCCTGAAGTACGAGCTCGACCGCTATCTGGCCGGCCGCCGCGGCGAGGAGATCGAGGAGCTGCCGCTCTACCGCGTCGAGGGCCAGCAGTACATCCACTACCAGAAGGGCTCGCTGGTGATGTACGCGCTGAAGGACTATGTCGGCGAGGCCACGGTGAACCGCGCCCTGGCGCGGCTGGTGAGGGAGACTGCGTACAAGTCGAACCCCTACCCGACTTCGCTGGACCTGATCCGCATCCTGCGCGAGGAGGTCGGGCCGGAGCACCAGCAGCTCGTCACCGACCTGTTCGAGCGCATCGTGCTGTTCGACCTGAAGGTCGCCGGCTCCACCGTGACCGCCACGCCCGACGGCAAGTGGAAGGTGACGCTGGAGGTCGAGGCCGCCAAACGCGAGGCTGACGGCAAGGGCAAGGAGACTGACGTGCCGCTCGACATGCCCATCGACATCGGCGTGTTCGCCGCCGACCCGTCCAAGTCGGGCTTCAAGCCGGAGCAGGTGCTGCATTTCGCCAAGCACAAGGTGACCTCGGGCCGCC
>DASPNP010000049.1:0-121123 GCA_035626475.1 Azospirillaceae bacterium | reverse complement strand
GGCCTGAACGTCGAGCTCAACCAGCGGACCTACTGAGCGCCTGACGATTAGAGGGAGGGGGGCTTGAACAAGCCCCCCTCCCGCTCCTGATATTCCAGCCTTCCCATGGGAGTTGGCTCATGAACGAGTTGATGAATATTTTCGGTCAGGTGCAGGGGCCGCAGAGCTTCGACCAGATCCGCATTTCGATCGCCAGTCCCGAGCGCATCCGCTCCTGGTCGTTCGGCGAGATCAAGAAGCCCGAGACCATCAACTACCGCACCTTCAAGCCGGAGCGGGACGGTCTCTTCTGCGCCCGCATCTTCGGGCCGATCAAGGACTACGAGTGCTTGTGCGGCAAGTACAAGCGCATGAAGTACCGCGGCATCATCTGCGAGAAGTGCGGCGTCGAGGTCACCCTCTCGAAGGTCCGGCGCGAGCGCATGGGCCACATCGAGCTGGCCTCGCCGGTGGCGCACATCTGGTTCCTGAAGAGCCTGCCGAGCCGCATCGGCCTGCTCATGGACATGACGCTGAAGGATCTCGAGCGAATCCTGTACTTCGAGAACTACGTCGTCATCGAGCCGGGCCTCTCGCCCCTGAAGCAGCACCAGCTGCTGTCGGAGGAGGAGTACCTGAACGCCCAGGACGAGTACGGCGAGGACGCCTTCACCGCTTCCATCGGCGCCGAGGCGCTGAAGGTCATGCTGTCCAGCATCGACATGGAAGAGGAGATGAAGACCTGCCGCGAGGAGCTCAAGGAGACCGCCTCGGAGGCCAAGCGCAAGAAGCTGGTGAAGCGCCTGAAGCTCATCGAGAGCTTCATCGAGTCCGGCGCGCGCCCCGAGTGGATGATCCTGGACGTCGTCCCGGTGATCCCGCCCGAGCTGCGTCCGCTGGTCCCGCTCGACGGCGGCCGCTTCGCCACGTCCGACCTGAACGATCTGTACCGCCGCGTCATCAACCGCAACAACCGCCTGAAGCGGCTGATCGAGCTGAAGGCGCCGGACATCATCGTCCGTAACGAGAAGCGCATGCTGCAGGAGGCCGTCGACGCGCTGTTCGACAATGGCCGCCGCGGCCGCGTCATCACCGGCGCCAACAAGCGTCCGCTGAAGTCCATCAGCGACATGCTGAAGGGCAAGCAGGGCCGCTTCCGCCAGAACCTGCTGGGCAAGCGCGTCGACTATTCCGGCCGTTCGGTGATCGTCGTCGGTCCCGAGCTGAAGCTGCACCAGTGCGGCCTGCCGAAGAAGATGGCGCTGGAGCTGTTCAAGCCCTTCATCTACGCCAAGCTCGAACTGTACGGCATGGCCTCCACCATCAAGGCGGCCAAGCGCATGGTGGAGAAGGAGCGGCCGGAGGTCTGGGACATCCTCGAGGAGGTCATCCGCGAGCACCCGGTCCTGCTGAACCGCGCCCCGACGCTGCACCGCCTGGGCATCCAGGCGTTCGAGCCGACCCTGATCGAGGGCAAGGCGATCCAGCTGCACCCGCTGGTCTGCACCGCCTTCAACGCCGACTTCGACGGCGACCAGATGGCCGTCCACGTCCCGCTGAGCCTCGAGGCCCAGCTGGAGGCGCGCGTCCTGATGATGTCGACCAACAACATCCTGTCGCCCGCGAGCGGCAAGCCCATCATCGTGCCCAGCCAGGACATCGTCCTGGGCCTGTACTACATCACGATGGAACTGGCCGGCTCCAAGGGCGAGGGCATGGCCTTCGCCAATATCGGCGAGATCGAGCAGGCGCTGCAGTCGAAGTCCGTGACCCTGCACAGCAAGGTCAAGGCGCGCTACAAGACCGTCGATCCCGAGGGCAAGCCGATCACCGTCCGCGTCGACACGACGCCGGGCCGCATGCTGCTGTCCGAGATCCTGCCGCGCCACCCGGCGATCCGCTTCGAGATGATCAACCGCCTCCTGACCAAGAAGGACGTGGGCAACATCATCGACGCGGTCTACCGCCACTGCGGCCAGAAGGAGACGGTGATCTTCGCCGACCGGCTGATGAAGCTGGGCTTCACCCAGGCGTGCAAGGCCGGCATCTCCTTCGGCAAGGACGACCTGGTCATCCCCGCGGAGAAGGACATCCTGATCCGCGAGGCCCAGGAGCGCGTCAAGGAGTACGAGCAGCAGTACCTGGACGGCCTGATCACCCAGGGCGAGAAGTACAACAAGGTGGTCGACGTCTGGTCGGAGACGACCGAGAAGGTCGCCACCGCGATGATGAAGGTCATCGAGCAGCCGAAGCCGGGCTTCGGCGTCAACTCGGTCTACATGATGGCCCACTCCGGCGCGCGCGGTTCCGCGGCGCAGATCAAGCAGCTGGCCGGCATGCGCGGCCTGATGGCCAAGCCGTCGGGCGAGATCATCGAGACGCCGATCATCTCGAACTTCAAGGAAGGCCTGACCGTGCTGGAGTACTTCAACTCCACCCACGGCGCCCGT
The DNA here is from genome assembly GCA_035626475.1 of Azospirillaceae bacterium. Lineage (GTDB taxonomy): Bacteria > Pseudomonadota > Alphaproteobacteria > Azospirillales > Azospirillaceae > DASPKT01. The sequence continues at coordinate 118,694 of DASPNP010000049.1, read as the reverse complement.
AAGGGCCTGGCCGACACGGCTCTGAAGACGGCGAACTCGGGCTACCTGACCCGCCGCCTCGTCGACGTGGCGCAGGACGCCATCATCGTCGAGGACGATTGCGGCACGCAGGACGGCCTGACGGTCAAGGCGGTGATCGACGGCGGCGAGGTCATCTCGCCCCTGTCCGAGCGCATCCTGGGCCGCACCGCCGCCATCGACGTCAAGGACCCGCTGTCGGGCACCGTCGTCGTCGGCGCGTCGGAGCTGATCGACGAGCAGGCGGTCGAGGCCATCGACCGCGCCGGCATCGACCAGGTGCTGATCCGCTCGGTGCTGACCTGCCGGACGCGCGACGGCGTCTGCGCCCGCTGCTACGGCCGCGACCTGGCCCGCGGCACGATCGTCAACATCGGCGAGGCGGTCGGCGTCATCGCCGCCCAGTCGATCGGCGAGCCGGGCACGCAGCTGACCATGCGTACCTTCCACATCGGCGGCGCCGCCCAGCGCGGTGCCGAGCAGTCCAGCATCGAGGCGACGATCGACGCCAAGGTGGTGGTCAAGAACCGCAACCTCGTCATGAACAGCGAGGGCGTTCCGGTGGTGATGGGCCGCAACTGCGAGCTGGCCCTGTACGACGACCAGAACCGCGAGCGCGCGCGTCACCGCGTCCCCTACGGCGCCAAGCTCCACAAGGCGCTGGCCGAGGACGGCGCCATGGTGAAGCGCGGCGACCGCATGGCGGAGTGGGACCCCTACACCCTGCCGATCATCACCGAGCGCGAGGGTACCGCGAACTACATGGACCTCGTCGAGGGCGTGTCGGTCCGCGAGGTGGTGGACGAGGCCACGGGCATCAGCTCGAAGGTCGTCGTCGACTGGCGCCAGCAGCCGCGCGGCGCGGATCTCCGTCCGCGCATCACGCTGCGGGACGAGAAGGGCGAGATCATCAAGCTGCCGAACGGGCTTGAGGCGCGCTACTACATGAGCGTGGACGCCATCCTCTCGGTCGAGAACGGCGCCAAGGTCCGGGCCGGCGACGTGTTGGCGCGCATCCCGCGCGAGTCGTCCAAGACCCGCGACATCACCGGCGGTCTGCCGCGCGTGGCGGAGCTGTTCGAGGCGCGTCGTCCGAAGGACTTCGCGATCATCTCGGACATCGACGGCCGCGTGGAGTTCGGCAAGGACTACAAGACCAAGCGCCGCATCGTCGTGGTGCCGAGCAACGAGGGCGATCAGCCGCGCGAGTACCTGATCCCGAAGGGCAAGCACATCTCCGTGCAGGAGGGTGACTATGTCCAGAAGGGCGACCTGCTGATGGACGGCAACCCCGTCCCGCACGACATCCTGGCGGTCATGGGCGTCGAGGCCCTGGCCAACTATCTCATCAACGAGATCCAGGAGGTCTATCGACTGCAGGGCGTGAAGATCAACGACAAGCACATCGAGGTGATCGTCCGCCAGATGCTGCAGAAGGTCGAGATCGAGGAGCCGGGCGACACGACGTTCCTCACGGGCGAGCAGGTCGACCGGGTGGAGTTCGAGGCCGAGAGCCGCAAGGTCCAGGCCCGCATGGACGAGGGCGAGGGCGGTCTCCGCTTCGCCCGCGCCCGTCCGGTGCTGCAGGGCATCACCAAGGCCTCGCTGCAGACCCGGTCCTTCATCTCGGCCGCGTCGTTCCAGGAGACCACCCGCGTCCTCACCGAGGCGGCGGTCCAGGGCAAGACCGACAACCTCGAGGGCCTCAAGGAGAACGTCATCGTCGGCCGCCTCATCCCGGCCGGCACGGGCTCCGTGGTCAACCGCCTCAAGCAGATCGCCGCCGAGCGCGACCGCGCTCTGGAGATCGAAGGCGGCGAGGAGGCTCCGGCCCTGCCGGACAGCCAGACGGCCGCGTAAGCGTCCGCCTCGACGGTCACCAGTACGGAAGGGCCGCTCCCGCGAGGGGGCGGCCTTTTTCGTGCGTCTCTTCCGCGGCGGCTATGCCGTCATGGAGAAGGCGCTACGCCGAAGGGCCTATCGGCAGGTTGTGGTCCTAGTCCTGAAGATCGCGCCGGGGCTGCGCTTCCTTAACGTCCTCTCAACCAATTCCCGCAGAAAATTTGTGGGAAAACGGCCGGGGGGAAAAGCCATGGCGGTGATCGGGGGAACGGGGGGACTGACCAGATGGCTCGATAGGCTGATCTCGCCCCTGTGCGAGAGCGACGCGAGACAGCCATCCAGCATGCCGAGGCACGCGACCGCCGGGTCGCTTCAGGCGGAATTGACCTGTCCCGACACGCGGGAGCGGCTGCGGGCGATCCTGCAGGGCCAGACCCGCTTCACGGCGGGCTGCTTCCACCTGATCGGGCTCGCCGCCCTGAAGGACCGCCTCGGCGCCCGCTGGGCCGCCGTCGAGCGGCGGGTGCAGCAGCTGATGGAGAGGCTGCTGGCTCAGCACCTGCATCCGGCCGATGCCTGGTTCCGGCACGGGTCGGAGACCTATGTCGTCGTCTTCGCCACGCTGAACAAGCTGGAGGCGCAGCTGCTCTGCGGGAAGGTGATGCAGGAGCTGCACGAACTGCTGCTGGGCGACAGCGACACCGCCGACATCGTGGTGGAGACGGCGGTGATGGATGCCGGCGGCGGGCTGGCGGTGGAGAGCCGATCCCTGCAGTCGCTGCTGAGCAGCGCGCTGGACGGCTATCATGAGGAGGGGCGCGCGCCGCCGGCCGATCCCGGCTGGCACCGGGCGTCCGGCGGCGAGTCCAGGCGACCCGTGCGGGAGGTGCCGGGCTGGGCGGTCGAGGAGGAACCGGAGGCGGCGCCGGACATCCTCTACCGGCCGATCTGGGACGCGCGCAACCAGGTGATCTCCACCTATCTCTGCCGCCCCAAGCGCCGGCGGCCGGGCGGGATCGAGTATTGGGGCTACGACGTGCTGCGCGACCCGGCGGACTCCGGCGCCATCGCGGATCTGGATCTGGAGATCCTCAGCCACAGCGTCTCGCTGCTCCAGGAGCTGGTCCGCAACAAGTTCCGGCTGATGATGACCCTGCCGGTGCATTTCGAGACGATGGCTGTGCTGGTCCGGCGCCGGCAGTATCTTCAGCTCTGCCGGATGATCCCGCGCCAGATCGTGGGCTTCCTGGCCTTCGAGCTGAACGGCCTGCCGCCGGGCATCCCGGCCAGCCGGCTGATCGAGCTGGTGAACGCCCTGAAGCCCTATGCCCGGGTGATCCTGGCACGCGCCGATCTCGCGCATGCCGACCCGGCGGCGGCGGCAACGGGCGGCATCAAGGTCGTCGGCATCGCCATGCCCACGGTGGCCGAGGCCGTCCGGCACCATGCGGAGATCGCCCGCTTCGCGGCGGCCGCGCGCAAGCACCATCTGCTCACCTTCGCCGACCATGTCGACGGGGAGGCCGTGTCGGCCCTGGCGGAGCAGGCGGGGTTCGACTTCCTGCTGGGGGACTTCGTCGGGCCCTGGTGCGATGTGCCGGAGACGGCGGTGCGCCGCTCGCGCGACGATCTGGCCGGCCGCTTCAGGGTCAAGGCGCCGGGCCGGCGCTATTGACCGGGCGAACAATGGGAAAGGGCCGCGCCCCCTCGGGATCGCGGCCCTGTCTCATCAGGCGCGGCGAAGCGGCCTCAGCCGCGGGACTCGCCCCAGGCGGCCTCAGCCGCGGGACTTGCCCCGAGCGGCGTCAGCCGCGGGACTTGCCCCCGAGCGGCCTCAGCCGCGGGACTTGAACGCGCGGAGCTGCTTGTTGAACTCCATCGTCACCGTCTCGATGCGGTCGATGGCAGCGTTGACCTTCTGCACGCCGGACGGATCGTCCTTGGCCTGGAAGCTCAGGCACTGGACGTACTCGTTCATGTTGGTGACGTAGGCCTTCACCTCCTCGGTCACCATGCTCATCTCGTCGGCCTGCGCGCTGGCGCCGTTCGGGATGGCGGGCTCGGGGGCGGCCTGGCAGGCGGCCAGGGCGGCCGGGGCGAGGCCGAGGGTGCAGAGCAGGGCGGCCGTGGCGGTGATGGAGGCGATCTTCATGGTCGGTCCAGCTGAAACGGTGATCCTCTCGCCCGGTGGGCGCGGGGGCTGGATACAGCCAGTCCGTTACCCCTTTGTGAAGAATCACCCGCATGGCAGGGCTGAGATGGTTGCAGGCCCGGTCATACCGGTGCCGCCCGTTGCCGGCGGCGCCTCCCGCGATCATATGGATCGCCCCGGGGACGCATGAGGGAGCGATGGGGAACGACGATACCGACCGGCTTCTGCGCCTGCTGGCGATCCTGTCGGACCGGCGCCCGCACGAGCGGCCGGATCTGGCGAAGCGGCTGGAGACACCGCCGCAGGCGGTTGAGGGCGACGTGGCGCGGCTACAGGCGCTGGGATTTCCCGTCATGGACGACGGCCGTACGATCCGCCTGACACGGGCCGGATCGGCCGCCCCGGTCCAGTTCACCGCCGGCGAGCTCTGGCTGCTGCGGGTCCTGTTCGAGCGGCTGGGCGAGTTCGATCCCGACGCCTGGGAGGCGACTCTCGACCTCCAGCGCAAGCTCGCCACGGCCCTGCCCGGCGTGGTGCCCTGTCCCGAGTGGCGCGATCCGGGCGAGGACGGGCTGCTGGCGGAGGACAACTTCCTGGCCGACCTCGCCGAGGCCGTGGCGGGGCGCCGCAAGGTTACGATCGACTATCTCAGCGGCGAGGAGGAGCGGACCGTCCGCACGGTGCGCCCGCTGCATCTGGAGGATTGGGGCCGCAGCTTCGTCCTCATCGCCTGGTGCGACCTGCGCGAGGATTTCCGCGCCTTCCGCCTGGACCGGGTGATGCGCCTGGGCCTGCTGCGCGAGACCTTCGAGCCCGAGCCCGGCCGCACCCTGGCCGACTATGTCCGCCGCACCGGCGGGACGGAGCGCCCGGGGTTGCGGCGCGGGTGAGGCCGGTTTGCTGGGCGGACCATTTGTGCGACCATGCGGAAGACCGGCACCTTCGGGAGCAGCAGCATGCCCAGCCAGACGATCAGAATGACGGCCGACGGCGAATTGGTGATCCCGGCATGCTTCCGAGCTGAACTTGGGCTGAAGGAGGGTGGTGTGCTCTCGGCGAGAGTGGAGAACGGTTCGCTGTATCTCGACCCGCCGGATGTTGCCCTTCGCCGGCTGCAGGAGAAGGCGCGATCCTCCATGCGGGAGCATCAGGGCCGCGCGTCGGAGGAGCTGATCGCGGAACGCCGGCGCGAGGCCGAGCGTGACTAAGGTCGGTTCGTAGGTCGCATGGAGGCGGAGCCGTAATGCGACAAACCCCGCCGGAGTAATGTCGCATTACGGCTCCGCCTCCATGCGACCTACAGCCGGCCGGAATAGGAAAGGGCCGCGCCCCGCGACGCGGCCCCTCCATCGCCCGTCCGGCGGCGATTACTTCTTCGCGGCCAGGCTCTTCTCGCGGATCGGCAGGAACTCGGTGCCCGCGCGCCATTTCGGCCAGCGGTCGCTGTTGGCGAGGCCGAAGCCCAGATCGTACAGCATCTGCACGTCCTCGGCGCCGCCGGTCAGGTCCATGTCCTCCTTCCACTCGTCCGAGGGCTGGTGGTAGTCGGTGCGGGTGAACTCGTCCTGCTTGGCCTTGCCCCACTCGGCCCCGTGCTGGATGTTGTCGACGCCCGACTTGGCGTAGAGCGCGGGGATGCCGATGCGGGCCATGTTGAGGTGGTCGGAGCGGTAATAGGCGCCGCGCTCGGGGAAGGTCTCGGGGCTGATGGTCTTCCCCTTGGCCTTTGCCCAGGCGGCGAGGTCGTCCTCCATCTCCGACTTGCCGGCGCCGACCACGACGATGTCGCGGGTGCGGCCCATATAGCTGAGCCCGTCCATGTTGAAGCCGGCCACCGTCTTGGCCGGGTCGAACAGCGGGTGCAGCGCGTAATGCTCGGACCCCAGCAGACCCTGCTCCTCGGCGGTGAAGCCCAGGAAGGCGACGCTGCGCTTGGGACGCGGCCCCTGCGCGAAGGCGCGGGCCAGCTCCAGCAGGCCGGCGGTGCCGGTCGCGTTGTCCACGGCGCCGTTGTAGATGTCGTCGCCGTTGATCGGGTTGCCGCGCCCCAGATGGTCCCAGTGGGCGGCGTAGAGGATGGTCTCGTCCGGCTTCTCGGCACCCGGCAGCACGGCCGCGACGTTGCGGGACTTCAGGTCGCGGAAGCTGTTGTTCAGCGCCACCGAGAGCTTGAGCCCCATCGGCACCGCCTTGAAGCCGCGATCCGACGCGCGGTCGCGCAGTTCCTCGTAGTTCAGGCCGGCGGCGGCGAACATCTCCTTGGCGACGTCCAGCTGTACCCAACCCTCGATCATCGAGCGGTCCTTGCCGCCGTCGGGCGGCATCAGGTCCAGGCGCGGGATGCTGTGGCTGTTGGCGACCACGCCCCAGGGATAGCCCGCCGGCCGCGTCTCATGGACGATCAGCACGGCGGCCGCGCCATGGGCGGCGGCGTTGGCGTACTTGTAGGGCCAGCGGCCGTGCCAGGTCATGGCGAGGCCGTCGAACATCTTGGGGTCGCCGGTGGCGAAGCCCGGATCGTTGACCAGCACCACCACCGTCTTGCCGCGCACGTCGATGCCGGCATAGTCGTCCCAGTTCTGCTGCGGCTCGGTGATGCCGTAGCCGACGAAGACCACCTCCGAGTCCGTCACGGCCGGCTGGTCGACGCGGCGGCGGCTCCAGTACATGGCCTGGGTGAAGTACTCGTACTTCAGGACCTTGCCGTCCTTGGCCGTGACCGTCATGGGGCCGTTCGGCTTGTTGACGATCTCGACCATCGGCACCTCCTGGAAGAAGGTGCCGTTGTCGCCGGCCGGCTTCAGCCCGAGCTTGCGGAACTGCTCGGCCATGTAGGCGACCGTCTTCTCCTCGCCCGCCGTGCCGGGCTTGCGCCCCTCGAACTCGTCCGAGGCCAGCACCTTGATGTGCGGCACCAGCCCCTCGGCGGTGATGGCGGCCTTGTCGGCGGCGAAGGCGGCACCGGCCAGCGCGCTGGAGGCCAGCAGGGCGGCCGCCAGGATGCGTTTCGTTCCCATAGTCCAACCCGTCCTTGTCGCCCGATCCGCCGTGGAAAGGGCTGTTGGGGCGGGAGCTTAACGGCTCGTGACACCGATGACCATGAGGCCGATGGGGCTATGCGGCGGGCGGTGGTTGCGGGGTTGAAAGGGTGCTGGCGGTGTGCGGCCTACGACAGGCTCAGGCTGAGGACGTTGGTGCTGCTCCCGGCGGGTTCGGGAGTGCCTGGCACCACCATCCCTCATGCTGAGCTTGTCGAAGCACGCACCACGCCGCAGCCGTCGCGCAATGCGACATGCCCCGCCCGGCCTCAGAACCCGAACATGTGGTCCAGGCTGAACGCCCCCTCCGCCCCGTCGCGGATCAGGCCGTGATAGCCGAACAGGCGGCAGGTGGTGTCGCGGATCAGGACGTAGGAATGCGGGCCGGCGGCGGCCAGCTCGGCGGCCGTGAAGGTCTCGCCGGTGCGGAACAGGTGGCTGCCGGAGCAGGGGATGCGCACCGTCCGGCGGGCGACCTCGGTGCCGTCGCGGCGGGTCAGGATCAGGGCCGTGTCGCTGTGGGCCTTCCAGGGCATGCTGGCCGGGTAGATCAGCTGGCAGAAGGTGTCGGCCAGATCGGTGCCCATGCGCAGGAACAGCCGCGTCGACAGGCCCGGAGCGCGGCCGGCATAGCTCTGCGGTTCGTTGCGATAGGTCAGCACGGTGTTGAACATGTGGGCGCCGAAGCTGGTCTCGGCGGCGTGGCCGCTGGTCGTGTCCTCGTAGCGGAACAGCGCGTGCAGCCAGCCGTCCGCCTCCAGCCCCGCGGCGAAGTCGTAGACCAGTTCCAGATGGCCGCGACCCGAGGGGAGCGTGCGGCCGTCCAGCAACTCCGAAGCATCCAGCGCCAGCGCGTGGTCGCGGGGCAGGGCGCCCAGCGGCCGCCTGATAATCTCGCTGCCGTCGGCATCGTAGACGATGGCCAGCAGCGGCAGGGTCGCCTGCGTGGTCGCCATCGGCGTCGGCAGGGCGATGCTGCGCCAGCGGTCCAGCGGCAGGATCGGCGCCGGCAGGATGAAGCCCTTGCCCATCAGATCGGCGAGTTCCGGCAGCTTCGGGTCGGGCTTCAGATCGACGCGCTCGACATTGGGGTGGGCGATACGGCGGCGGACCTCCTGGCCCTGCGCCAGCCGGATCACCTCGTAGCGCGGGCGCACGAAATGCTTGCCGGCGCGCACCTCCACCTGCCGGGGCCAGGCAAGGCCGGGCAGCAGGTCGGCGACATCAAGCGCCACCGTGCCAAAGGGCGGCACCTCGCGCTCCAGCCAAGCGATCCGGTCCGGCTCGCCCATCGGGTTCAGGCCGACGGCGCCTGCGGGGATGGGGCAGGGGTGGCTGTTCTGCACCCAGAGGATCACCCGCTCGTCGGCCTTGGGCGCGGGCAGCCCGGCGTAGAAATCGGCCGGCCAGGCATTGGCGTCATGGGTGCAGGACAGGACCTTGCCGTCGTCGCCATAGGTGTCCAGCGCGTACTTCACCACGTCGTGCCCGGCGGCGCCGATGACGTGCAGGAACAGCTGGCCGTGGAACTCCGGCAGGTCGAAGCGGGCGCGCACCTCGGCGCTGTCGATCACCACCGTGGCGTCGGCGCCCGGCAGGTCCTCGGTCCATTCCGCCAGCACGCCGCCGTCGGCGCCCATCAGCCGGGCCCAGAGCTTCGGGGCGGCGGCGCCGTAGCTGGACCAGTAGTCGGCGGTGACGATGCGGGTGTGGTGGCCGGCGGCGTCGCGGAAGAAGGCGAAGTTGGTGGCGAAGTTCAGCGGCGCCAGATAGTGGCGCCGGTCGGTCAGCATCGACTCGGGCAGCTTCAGCGGGTCCAGCGTCAGCACCTGGGCGCCGGCCGGGATCAGGTGGCGGATATGCTCCACCAGCCGCTCGGCGTCGAAGGCGGCGACGAAGATTGCCTGGGCTCCCGTGTCCTTCAGCAGCGTCACCGGCTGGGCGGAGCGGCCCAGGATGGCGCGGCCGATCTTCTCGACGTCCTGCACGAAGACGCCGGCCAGATCCACGCCGGTCAGGCGGAACATCTCCTCGAACGGCTCGGCCATGTTCAGCGGGTCGTAGACCGCGACCCGGCCAGCCGCCTCCAACGCCCGCACCAGCTCGCGCGCCTTGGGCGCCGCCAGCGGATGGCCGATGGCCTTGAAGTAGCTGTTGCCGCCGGTGACGTTGCTGAAGGTGTCGATCTTGAGGGGCATCTGTCAGGCCTTCGGGTTCTGTCTGGCGGCGTTTTCAGGCAAACCGGCGGGGGACGCTTTGATCCAGGTCAGCGAAGAACCGTAGGTCGCATGGAGCGCAGCGCAATGCGACATCAACCGCTGAAGCGTCGCATTGCGCCTTCGGCTCCATGCGACCTACGCGTTCCGATCAGGAGAACGGGTTCAGCCGCTTCATGCGGGCCGACAGAGCGTGGCGGAACTGCTCGCGCAGCACCACGCCCTGGCCGGTCACCCAGTTCAGCTGGATGGCGCGGCGCGGTCCCTCGACCGAGGTGTGGCCGTGCCAGGCGGTGGGGCCGTTGCGGAAGGCCAGCAGCGTGCCCTCCGCCGGCGGCACCTCGACCACCGGATCCTCCAGGCTGTCGGGCGTGCGCAGCAGGCGCAGCCGGCCATCTGGGCTCTCCCAGCTCGGGTTCATGTAGATCAGGACGGTGATGAGCTTGGTCGTGCTGTCGGTGTGGATCTGACCATCCTTGGCCCGGGCGCGGCCGCGCACCGTCACCATGGTCGGGCGGCCGGAGAGGTCCATGCCGAACTTCGCGGCGAAGGCCTGGGTCATGGCCGGGCCCTGGATCTCGTCCAGTAACGCCTTGAAGGCGGGCCCGAAGCGCAGCTCGCCGGCGGGGAAGCTGCCGGGCTTGTCGATCACGGGGAAGTCGCGGTTCACCGCCTCGATGACCTCGCGGCGGATGAAGCCCGGCACGATCAGATGGTCGAACGGGTCGGCGGCCAGCGGCGTGGCGCGGAAGGCGTCCAGATCGACCGTGACGCCGGCGGCGGCGTCGGGCGTGGCGAGGGCGGCTTGGGCGGTCATGGCGGTCCCTGGTGGCGTTCCCTGGGGAAATCCTCTCCCCGCAGGTAATCCTTTCCTTCGCGCACATCAACCGTGCGGGCGGATCAGGCCCGCCGGGCAGCCATGCGGCTGACCACCTCGGCCGCCGCCAGCTCCGTGTCGTTCAGCGTGCCGTAGCTCCAGCTCTCCAGCGTTCCGGTGAAGGGGCGGGTGATGCCGTCGGCCTCCAGCCCCCGGTGGAACTCGGCGAACTTCCTTGACCCGCCCTCCATGCCGATGATGTGGACGGGCTTGCCGGTGCTGGCGGCCTCCGAGACCATCGACACGCTGTCGGGCGTGCACAGCACCGCGTCGGCCAGGCCCAGATAGGCGAAGTAGGGGTTCTCGCCCGTGCCGTCCCACAGCACCGCCGGCAATCCTGCCAGCTTCTCCCGCAGGATCGCCTCGTTGGCTGCACCGGTGCGCCTGGAGGGGGTGACCATCAGCCCGACGCCGGAGCGGGCCAGTGCCGCCAGCCGGTCCGCCAGTTCCGCGGTGATGGCCGGGGTCAGGCGGTAGACGCCGTTGTCGCCGCCGACCAGCACCGCCGCGCGCGGCCGGGGCAGGTGGGCGAGGGAGGAGGCGAAGCGGGCGGCGGCATCGTCGAGCCGGGCCTTCGTCACCCGGTGGATGGCGCCGCGGGTGGGGACGACGTTGGCGCCCCGCTTGTGGTCGTGGCGCGGGATCAGCACCAGATCGAACCAGGAGAAGGGCACGCCGGGGTTCTGGATGTGGACGCAGAAGGTGCGGCCGCCACTCTTCCGCTTGATCGCCAGCGCCAGCCCTACCGCCTGCCGGCCCGAGGTGATCAGCAGGTCCGGCCAGGGCGCCGCCAGCGGGTCGGAGCCCGGGGCGAGCGAGGCCGGCAGCAGCACCGGCAGGTAGGGCGTCGTCTGCCGCCAGGGCGAGCGCAACGCGATCCGCTTGACGACGGGCGCCGCCCCCACCGCCTCGGCCAAGCCCAGGCACTGGTTCTCCATGCCGGCCTTGCCGTCGGACATGACCCAGCAGGTGGGCGCGCTCATGGGACTATCTCCTTGGGAAGGGGCGCGCCCGAAAGTAACGGTTTAGAGCCTCTAACAATACCCCGCGCTGCCGTGATGGTGTGGTTTGCCGTCAGTCCGGCAGGAGGAGCGCTGAAAGCGGGGCGGCGCCCCGGTGAGGCGGTCCGACGCACCGGATGGCGAGCAAACCTCACCACCCCGAAGGGGCGGCCGGATTGCCGGCCCGTGGTCTGCGTCACGCGGCTTGCACGATGCAACCACATCGCGCCGCGCCGCCTTCCTTGCCACGAACCGGCACTCCGGCCGTCGCGACGGCGCGGGGTATTGTTAGAGGCTCTTACCCGAAACGGGTAGCGTTCCCTGGCGCAACCGGCTAGTTTGTGCAACATCCTTTCCAATCCGAAACCCCCGGGACCAAAGACAGACACATGCGGCGGGTCAAACTCGACCGAATTGACCGGCGTATCCTGCGCGACCTGCAGGCCGACGGCCGGATGACCAATGTCGAGCTCGCGCGGCGGGCCGGCATTTCAGCACCCCCTTGCCTGCGGCGCGTGCGCGCGCTGGAGGAGGCGGGCTACATCCGCGGCTACCATGCCGACATCAACCCGGAGGCGCTGGGCTACGGCGTCACCGTCTTCGCCCAGGTGGGCCTGTCCTCCCAGGCGGAGGCTGACCTAAAGAAGTTCGAGGACCTGGTCAACAGCTGGGCCGAAGTGCGCGAGTGCAACATGCTCGCCGGCGAGACGGACTTCCTGCTGAAGATCGTCGCCGCCGATTGGGACAGCTACCAACGCTTCCTCACCACCAAGCTGACCGCGGCGCCCAATGTCAGCCACGTCAAGTCGGCCCTGGGCATCCGCCAGTCCAAGTTCGCGCCGGGCGTTCCCATCGACGTCGACGTCGGTCCGGAGTCGAAGGACGAGGACGAGGAATGAGACGAGAGCCCCGCCCACCGGCGGGGCTTTTTCGTTGGGGGGGGCTGAGCGGTCGTGCGTGCTTCGACAGGCTCAGCATGAGGACCGGGGTACGCGAGGCACTCCTGGTTCTTGGCCGGGAGCAGCAATGAACCCCTCAGCCTGAGCTTGTCGAAGGCCGCACCACGGCACCGCTACCCGGCCACCGCCCACCGCGCCAATCCCGCCAGCGCGCCGGCCAGCACCAGCCAGTGCACGGCCAGCTTCAGCCGCAGCAGCGCCGCCAGTCCCGCCAGCATCAGCGCCACGGCGAACCAGTCGACGCGGCCCGCTTCCGGCATCAGCACATGAGCGCCCAGGAAGACGCCGAGGTTCAGGATCACCCCCACGACCGCCGCCGTGACCGCCGCCAGCGCCGCCGCCGCCAGCCGGTTGCGCAGCAGCGCCTCGACATAGGGGGCGCCCACCAGGATGAAGAGGAAGCAGGGCAGGAAGGTCACGTAGAGCGTCAGCCCGCTCGCCACCGTGCCGGCCGCCAGCGGCGACAGGGCGCCCGGATTGTTCCAGCCGGCGAAGAAGCCGACAAACTGCGTCACCAGGATCAGCGGCCCCGGCGTCGTCTCCGCCAGCGCCAAGCCGTTCACCATGTCGGCGGGCGTCAGCCAGCCCTGCTGGTTGACCGCCGCGTCGGCGATGTAGGGCAGCACGGCATAGGCGCCGCCGAAGGTGACGAAGGCCGCCTTGGTGAAGAGCGCCGCCACGTCGCGGTAGGGCTCGTCGCCCAGCGCCAGCAGCAGCAGTCCCACGGGAACAACCCAGAGCAGCAGGAACAGCCCCGCCAGCAGCAGCGCCCGGCCGATGCCCGGCAGCGGCGCGACTTCCGTCGCCAGAGGGTCCTCGCCGTGGTGGGCGGGGGCGAAGAGGTCGTCGCGCCCCATCCGCGCCGCCACGACGCCGACCAGCGCGGCGGCCGCCACGATCAGGGGGAAGGGCAGGGACAGGAAATACAGCGCGACGAAGGCCGCCGCCGCCAGCGCCAGGGCGGCCCACCCCTTCAGCGTGCGCCGGCCGATGCGCCAGAGGGCGGCGGCAATGATGGCGACCACCACCGGCTTCACCCCGTCGAACAGCGCCTTCACCCAGGGCAGGTCGCCATGGGCCGCCGCCAGCCAGCTCAGGCCCAGCATGGCGAGCGCGCCCGGCAGCACGAACAGGATGCCGGCCACCAGCCCACCGACGGCGCCATGCATGCGCCAGCCGACATAGGTGGCCAGCTGCTGCGCCTCGGGGCCCGGCAGCAGCATGCAGAAGTTCAGCCCGTGCAGGAACCGCCGCTGGTCGATCCAGCCGCGCCGGTCCACCAGCTCGGTCTGCATCAGCGCGATCTGCCCGGCCGGCCCGCCGAAATTGATGCAGCCGAGCTTCAGCCAGAACATGACGGCGGTGGCGAGGGAGGGCGGGTTGGTCATGCGTCGCTCATCCGGGTAGGGGCGAGCGAGAGTGGACGCGGCGCGTGACGGGCGCAACCGCGCCTTTGCGCCCGGCCTCAGCCCCAGGCCAGCGCCGCCGCCCCGCAGGCTACCAGCCCGGCGCAGGCGAGGCGGCGGCGCGCCTCGCCCTCGCCCAGCCAGGTGACGGCGATCAGCGTGCCGAACACGACGCTGGTCTCGCGCAAGGCGGCCAGCTTGGCGGTCATGCCGAGGTCAAAGGCGTAGAGCGCCATGCCGTAGGTGCCGACCGACAGCAACCCCGCCGCGGCGCCGCGCCGTCCCTGCCGCCGCAGCGTCTCCATCACCCGTCCGCGGCGGGTGGCCAGCACGTAGAGCGGCAGCCAGGGCGCGTCGAATAGGAAGAACCAGACGACGAAGCTCAGCGGCTCGGGCGCGCTGCGGACCCCATAGGCGTCGACCAGGGTGCACAGGCTGATGGCGAGCCCGGTCGCCACCGCCAGCGGCACGCCCGGCGCGACGGCGCCGGACAGGCCGCCCCGCTTCAGCCCCAGCCCCAGCGCCCCGGCCGAGACCAGCAGTAGACCCGCGACCTGCCAAGGACCGGGCACCTCGCCGAACAGCAGCAGGGCGCCCAGCGCCGTCAGCAGCGGCGCCGCCCCGCGGGCGATCGGGTAGGCGACCGACAGGTCGTTGCGGTCATAGGCGCCGCTCAGCAGCAGCGAATATCCGAAATGCACGGCACCGGAGAGGGCCAGCCACAGCCAGGTCTCGCCGGTGGGCAGCGGCACCAGGAACGCCGCGGGCAGCATCAGCAGCCCCGACGTGCCCACCACCAGTGCCCGGGCCGCCACCTTGTCCTCCTCGCGCTTGACCAGCACGTTGACGACGGCATGCAGCACGGCCGAGCCGAGGATCAGGAGCAAAGCCAGCGTGGCCGGATCAGAGGGTACGGTCATGCCGCCTGGATTACCACGGCCGGCAAGGGCAAGGGAGGGACAAGGCGGGGGCCGGAAACGCGAAACGCCCGCCGGGTCTCCCCGGCGGGCGTTCGGCAGTTCGGCCGGGCGAATCGCCTCAGCGGAACTCGATCTTCTCGACGGCGTAGCTCTTGGAGCCGCCGGGGGTGGTGACCTCGACGCTGTCGCCGACCTGCTTGCCGATCAGCGCGCGGGCGAGCGGGCTGGTGATGGAGAGCAGGCCGTTCTTGATGTCGCTCTCATCGGCGCCGACGATCTGGTAGACGACCTCCTCGTCGGTGTCCTCGTCCGCCAGCGTCACGGTCGCGCCGAACTTCACGGCGTTGCCGGAAAGCTTGGACACGTCGATAACCTCGGCCCGGCTGATCCGGTCCTCCAGCTCCATGACGCGGCCCTCGATGAAGCTCTGGCGCTCCCGGGCGGCGTGGTATTCGGCGTTCTCGGAGAGGTCGCCATGCTCGCGCGCCTCGGCGATGGCGCGGATAACGTTCGGCCGCTCCACCGACTTCAGGTGCTTAAGCTCCTCGTGCAGGCGGTTGTAGCCCGCCGCGGTCATCGGGATCTTTTCCATGGTCCTCGGCTGTCCCGTAACTGTCCCAACAGAAAAATGAACCCCGCCGGCGCGGCTGCAAGCCCCGCCGCCGGTAACCTCCGCCCTAGTACGATCCGCTCAGGTAAGACTGGAGCGGAGCCACTTCCAGGCTGCCCGACCTCAGCGCCGTGATGGCGTCGACCGCCGCCCTGGCCCCTGCCACCGTCGTGTAATAGGGGATGTTATTGACCAGTGCGGTGCGGCGCAAGCTGAAGCTGTCGGCGATGGCGGTCGCTCCCTCGGTCGTATTGAAGACCAGCTGCACCTCGCCGTTGATCATGGCGTCGACGACGTGCGGCTGCCCCTCGATGACCTTGTTGACCGTCTCCGCCGGCAGGCCGGCTTTGCGCAGATACTCGGCCGTGCCCGAGGTGGCGATGAGCTTGAAGCCCATCTCCACCAGGCGGCGGGCGGTCGGGACGATGGTCGGCTTGTCGCGCTCGCGCACGCTGACGAACACCGTGCCCTCGCGCGGCAGGGTGACGCCGGCGCCCAGTTGGCTCTTGGCGAAGGCCCGGCCGAAATCGGTGTCCAGCCCCATGACCTCGCCGGTCGAGCGCATCTCGGGCCCCAGGATGATGTCCACGCCGGGGAAGCGGCTGAAGGGGAACACCGCCTCCTTCACCGCGGTGTGCGGCGGGAAGGGGCCGTTCAGCTTGAAGTCGGCCAGCTTCTCGCCGGCCATGATCCGCGCGGCGATCTTGGCAATCGGCGTACCGGTGGCCTTGGCGACGAAGGGCACCGTGCGAGAGCCGCGCGGATTCACCTCGAGGATGTAGATGTCGTAGCCGCCGGGGCCGGAGCCGTCGGCGGACTGCTTCACCGCGAACTGGACGTTCATCAGCCCGATGACCCCTAGACCCCTGGCGAGAGCCACCGCCTGCTTGGAGAGCTCCTCGACCACCGGCTTCGGCAGGGTGTAGGGGGGCAGGGCGCAGGCGCTGTCGCCCGAATGAATGCCGGCCTCCTCGATGTGTTCCATGATCCCGGCGACGTACACCTGATCGGCATCCGCGACCGCGTCGACATCCACCTCGATCGCGTCCTGCAGGTAGCTGTCGATCAGCACCGGGTTCTTGCCCGAGACGATGACCGCCTGGTGCATGTAGCGGTTGAGGCCGGCCATGTCGTGGACGATCTCCATCGCCCGGCCGCCCAGCACGTAGGAGGGCCGGATGACGACGGGGAAGCCGATCTCGGCCGCCACCTTCTCCGCCTCCGCTGCTGAGCGCGCCAGGCCGTTGGCCGGCTGGCGCAGACCCAGCTTGTGCAGCAGCTGCTGGAAGCGCTCACGGTCCTCCGCCAGGTCGATGGCGTCGGGGCTGGTGCCCAGGATCGGGATGCCCGCCGACTCCAGGTCATGCGCCAGCTTCAGCGGCGTCTGGCCGCCCAGCTGCACGATGACGCCCAGCACCCGGCCGTTGCTCTGCTCGGTGCGCACCAGCTCGATCACGTCCTCGGCCGTCAGCGGCTCGAAATACAGGCGGTCGGCGGTGTCGTAGTCGGTGGAGACGGTCTCCGGGTTGCAGTTGACCATGATGGTCTCGTAGCCGGCCTCGCGCAGCGCGTAGACGGCGTGGACGCAGCAATAGTCGAACTCGATGCCCTGGCCGATCCGGTTCGGGCCGCCGCCGAGGATGATGACCTTGTCGCGGGCCGTCGGCTGCGACTCGCACTCCGCCGGCTCCAGCCCGTTGCCCTCGTAGGCCGAGTACATGTAGGGGGTGCGGCTGGCGAACTCGGCGGCGCAGGTGTCGATTCGCTTGAAGACCGGGCGCACGCCGAGATGGCGGCGGCGCTCGGCGACCGCCGCCTCGTCCATGCCCAGCACCTTGGCGAGCCGCGCGTCGGAGAAGCCCTGGCTCTTCAGCTTGGCGAGCTCCTGGGTGGACAGCGCGGCGAGGCCCTTGGCCTTCACATCGGCCTCGGCCTGGACCAGCTCCTGGATCTGGCGCAGGAACCAGGGATCGACCTTGCAGGCGGCGTGCACCTCCTCCACCGACAGGCCGTGGCGGAACGCCTGGGCGATGACCAGGATGCGGTCGTGCGTCGGCTTGGACAGTGCGGCGCGGACCTTGAGCGGGTCGGCGACCCCGGTGCCGTCGGTCAGGTCGATCTCGTCGAAGCCGGTCAGGCCCGTCTCCATGGAGCGCAGGGCCTTCTGCACCGACTCCTGGAAGGTGCGGCCGATCGACATGGCCTCGCCGACCGACTTCATCGAGGTGGTCAGCAGCGCGTCGGCGCCGGGGAACTTCTCGAAGGCGAAGCGCGGCATCTTCGTGACGACATAGTCGATCGTCGGCTCGAAGGCGGCGGGCGTGGTGCCGGTGATGTCGTTGGTCAGCTCGTCCAGCGTGTAGCCGACGGCGAGCTTGGCGGCGATCTTGGCAATGGGGAAGCCGGTCGCCTTGGAGGCCAGCGCCGAGGAGCGGCTGACGCGCGGGTTCATCTCGATCACGACCATGCGGCCGGTCTCGGGGCTGACGGCGAACTGGACGTTGGAGCCGCCGGTGTCCACCCCGATCTCGCGCAGCACCGCGATCGAGGCGTTGCGCATCAGCTGGTATTCCTTGTCGGTCAGCGTCAGCGCCGGCGCGACCGTGATGCTGTCGCCGGTGTGGATGCCCATCGGGTCGATGTTCTCGATGGCGCAGATGATGATGCAGTTGTCGCGGCAGTCGCGGACAACCTCCATCTCATATTCCTTCCAGCCCAGCACCGACTCCTCGATCAGCACCTCGCCGACCGGCGAGGCGCGCAGGCCGCCGCGCACGATGTCCTCGAACTCGGTCTTGTTGTAGGCGATGCCGCCGCCGGTGCCGGCGAGCGTGAAGCTGGGACGGATGATGGCGGGCAGGCCAACGTCGGCCATGGCCTCCACCGCCTCCTCGTAGGTGCGCACCAGGCGGGACTTGGGGCTCTCCAGCCCAATCTTGTCCATGGCGTCGCGGAACAGCAGCCGGTCCTCGGCCTTCTCGATGACGTCGGCCTTGGCGCCGATCATCTCGACGCCGAGCCGCTCCAGCGTGCCGTCGCGGAACAGCGCCAGGGCGGTGTTCAGCGCGGTCTGGCCGCCCATGGTCGGCAGCAGCGCGTCGGGCCGCTCCTTCTCCAGGATCTTGGCGACCATGGCGGGCGTGATCGGCTCGACATAGGTGGCGTCGGCCAGGCCCGGGTCGGTCATGATCGTGGCCGGGTTGGAGTTCACCAGGATGACCCGGTAGCCCTCCTGCTTCAGCGCCTTGCAGGCCTGCACGCCCGAATAGTCGAACTCGCAGGCCTGGCCGATGACGATCGGGCCGGCGCCGATGATGCAGATGGACTTGATGTCGGTGCGTTTGGGCATGCTGGTGCGTCCGTCCTGGCTGGCGTCGGGTCGGTTCGGTCAGGCCGAGCGAAGCCCTCCGCGCGGGGGCGCGAGGAAGGTGCGAGCGGCTGATTGGCGGCTAAGCGCCCTATATAGAGGCCCTTCGGCACTTGGGGAAGCGCGCCTTGCGCCGGTGGGGGATGCGCGGGGCGGGACGCCGGCCCCGCCACCGGGTAATTCGGATGACGTCCGGTGCTTTCAAGAGCTTGGGCAGCGTTGATGTCGTGCGTCCTTCGACAGGCTCAGGATGAGGAGGATTTAGCTGCTCCCCCTGTTTCGGAAACGAGGAGTGCCTGGCATCCCCCCTCCCTCATCCTGAGCTTGTCGAAGGACGCACCACGCTTCAGCCTATCCCGGCTGGGCTACGGCCCGACGAAGAAGTCGCGGATGTCGTCCTGCCGCGCGGTCCAGACCCGGCAGCGGCCGGAGTCCTGGTCGGCGAAGAAATAGACCGTGCCGACCTGGCGCAGGCGCTTGGGGTCGTAGAGGTTGATCGCCATGGTGCCGTAGGCGACGCCCAGCGGCCGCTCGCTGGGCCCGAAGGCGCGGTAGAGCATGTCCACCACCTGCACGAACTCGCCACGCTGGCAGGCCTTGGTCAGCGCCATGTCCTGGCTCAGCCACTCCTTCGCCGGCCGGTCGAAGGCGTAGACGATGCGGTCCTTGGACCACCAGGGCGGGCGCGGCGTGATCTTCGGCGTGGGCAGGGCGGGGTCGGTCGGCAGCGAGCCGGCCTTCGGCGGCTGGCCCCCCATCTCCAGGCGCGGTTGCGTCTCCGCCATAACAGGGGCGGCCAGCGGCAGCAGCAGGACGAGGGGGAGCAGGGCGCGGCGCATGCCCCATCCTACCACGACGGCCGGGCCGCGGGCATTGCCAAGCGCTCCTAAGCGCGCTACGGCCCTGGGGCATGACCGCCTTCGTCCTCACCATCTTCGCGCTCGTCTATGCCGGAATGGCGCTGGGCCGCCTGCCCGGGCTCATGCTGGACCGCACCGGCATCGCCCTGCTGGGCGCCATCGCGCTGCTGCTGGGCGGCGCCGTGGACGGGGCGGGCGTGGCGCAAGCGATCGACTTCCCGACGCTGTTCATCCTGCTGGGGCTGATGCTGCTGTCGGCCCAGTTCGCGCTGGCGGGTTTCTACGACTGGTGCGCCCTGCGCATCGCCCGCGCCGGCCGGGGACCGGAGGCGCTGCTGGCGTTGACCGTCGCGGTCTCCGGCGGGCTGTCGGCGGTGCTGGCAAACGACGTGGTGGTCTTCGCCATGACGCCGATGCTGATCGCCGGGCTGAAGGGACGGGGCCTGGACCCGCGCCCCTACCTGATCGCGCTGGCGGGCGCGGCCAACGCCGGTTCGGCCGCGACCATCATCGGCAACCCGCAGAACATCCTGATCGGCCAAGCCGGCGGCCTCGACTTCTGGCGCTTCCTGGGCGCCTGCGGGGCGCCGGCGCTGCTGGCGATGGCGATCGTCTTCCTGACCGTGCGCCATGTCTGGCGCGGGCGGCTGGCCCTGCCGGAGGGGCCGTCGCCGATGCCCGAGACACCACCGCCCGACCGCTGGCAGTTGGCGAAGGGGCTGGCGGGGACGCTCGCCCTGCTGGCGCTGTTCGCCACGCCGCTGCCGCACGAGACCGGGGTGCTGGCGGTGGCCGGCGCCATGCTGGTCAGCCGCCGCCTGTCCAGCCGCCGTCACCTGGGGCTGGTGGACTGGAACCTGCTGGTGCTGATCGCGGCGCTCTTCACCGTCACCCACGCCCTGGCGGCGACGGGACTGCCGGGTCGCGTGGTCGAGACGCTGGCCGGCGCCGGGCTGGGGCTGGACGGCCTGGGCTTCCTGGCGCCCTTCTCGCTGCTCGCCAGCAACAGCATCGGCAACGTGCCGGCGGTGGTGCTGCTGATCCAGGTCTGGCAGGCGCCGCCGGAGGGCGCGCTCTACGCCCTGGCGCTGCTCTCCACCCTGTCGGGCAACCTGCTGGTCACCGGCAGCCTCGCCAACATCATCACCGTGGAGCGCGCCGCCGCCTGCGGGGTCACGCTCGGCTTCCGCGAGCATGCGCGCTGCGGCGTGCCGATGACACTGGCCTCGCTGGCGGCGGCGGCGCTGTGGCTGTGGACGACGGGCTTGGCCGGGTTCTGAGCCCGGTCAGTCGACCTCGCGGGTGATCGCCGCTTCGCCGCCGACGCGGGAGGCCGCGCGGGCGAGCAGGGTCAGCACGAGGATGGCGACGATGGTCGCGGCGACGGCGTAGATGAACAGGCCCGTGACGCTGTCGTCCTGGCCCAGCGCCGCCGTGATCGCCGCCTTGATCGCGTCGTTCCAGGCCAGCGCCGCGACGAAGCCCAGCGAGGCCGAGGCCAGCGTGATCATGGTCTGGATGAAGGCGCGGTGGCTCATGGATGCCCCTCCGATGGAAACGGTCTTCCATCGGAACGGCGATGCGCGGGTGGGGTTCCTTGGGCACCGTAGGTCGGGAGGAGCCGGAGGGGAAAGATGCTTCGACCTGCCGTACCAATCACAGCCGTCATCCCGGCGAAAGCCGGGACCCAGGAGTTGCAGCCATGCACCATGGATGAAGCCGGTCCCTATCGGCCGGATCGAGAGCCGTAAAGCTTGGGAGCGCTGCATTGAACGCATCCCGCTGCAACCCCTGGGCCCCGGCTTTCGCCGGGGTGACGGGAGAGACTGGGACAACGATGGCGCCTCAGCCCTGCGGCCCCAGCGCCATGTTGTCGATCAGCCGGGTGGTGCCCAGCACGGCGGCGATGAGCGCGCGTGCCGGCCGGTCGACACGCTCCAGCGGCTGCAGCGTGGCGGCGTCCACCACCGCGACGTAGTCGATGCGGGAGAAGCCCGCCGCGCGCAACTCCGCCTCGCCCCAGGCCAGGGCGGGGGCCACCGGCTCGGTGCCGGCGGACAGGCGCTGCTTGAGGGTCCGCAGCACGCGGCTGACGGTGACGGCCTGGGCGCGCTCCTCGGCCGAGAGGTAGCGGTTGCGGGACGACATGGCGAGGCCGTCGGGCTCGCGCAGGGTCGGCACCCCCTCGATGCGCACGGGGATGTCCAGGTCGGTCACCAGCCGGCGGATGACCTGGAGCTGCTGATAGTCCTTCTCGCCGAAGCAGGCGACGTCGGGCAGGCTCTGCAGCAGCAGCTTGGCGACCACCGTCGCCACGCCCTGGAAATGGCCGGGGCGGTGCTCGCCCTCCAGCGGGTCGGCGGTGGGGCCCACGTCGATGCTGGTGGCGAAGCCGGCCGGGTACATCTCCGGCACGGTCGGGGCGAACAGCAGGTCGCAGCCGGCGCCGGCCAGCTTGGCGGCGTCGCCGGCCTCGTCGCGCGGATAGCGGCTGAAATCCTCGGTCGGGCCGAACTGGGTGGGGTTGACGAAGACGCTCGCCACCACCCGGTCGGCCAGCTGCCGGGCGCGGGCGACCAGGCTGAGATGCCCGTCATGCAGGGCGCCCATGGTGGGCACCAGCCCCACGGTCAGCCCCTCGGCGCGCCAAGCGCGGATGCGGGCGCGGAGGTCGGCGACGGAGCGGGCCACCGGCAGCGGGGCGGGGGAGGTCGTGTCGGTCATGGCGCGCATGTACGCAACATCGGGCCGTCCCGCAAGCCCGCTCTCACCCCGCCTTGCAGGCGTCCACCGAGGCCTTGTTGGCCTTCACCACGGGCGCGTCGACCATGGCCTGGGCGATCATGGCCTTCATCATCGGGTCGGCCTGCTGCTCCAGCGCCTTCAGCTGCTCGGCGTCGGCATCGGCGTACATGTCCACGAACATGACCCGGTTGCCGATCTTCATGACCTCGTCGATGCCGGTGAAGCCGTGCTTCTTCGGAATGGCATCGAGGTCCTGGCCGCGCAGGCTCTCCATCGTCTTGGGCTTGCCGGCGTTGGCCTGCTTCGACTCGGTGCAGGCGGCGCCGTAGCGCTGCAGCGTCTCCGCCGTCAGCGGCGGCTGCTGCTCCTGGGCGAGGGCGGGGCCGGCGAGGAGCAGGACGGCGGCGAGGAGGGGCAGGCGCATGGCGTGATCCGGTCGGCAGTGGAGCCGCCATGGTGGCAAAGGCGCCCGAGGCGGCGCCACTGCTCTTAAGGGATGTAGGTAAGCGCACGGCGGCTATTGTTGCCGTCCCCTCTCCCATGGGGAGAGGGACAGGGAGAGGGGGGAGAGGGACAGGGAGAGGGGGTACGGGAACGCGGAGCAGCGTGCAAACTGCGATGAAGCGCTTTTCCCCTACTCTCTTACCCCCTCACCCCAACCCTCTCCCCCTGGGAGAGGGGGCATTCAGTTGCGCTGCCATACGGCTCAATGCGCCATGCGGCGCTTCACCAGGCGGATTAGGGCACCCAATCCTGGGATGTGCTCGTAGACCTGCTCGGCGGCGTCCCAATGGTCGATATGCTCGACCACCAGCCCGGCCTCGTCGAAGCGCACCTCGGACATGCCCTCGATATTGTAGGCCCGGCCGCGCAAGGTGAAGTCGAAGCCCCAGCGCAGATAGGCGGTGCGGCCGCTCACCGCGTGGTCGCGCACCACGAAGCGCGGCGCCTGCAGTACCGTGAACATGTCCGCGAAGATGGCGCGCAGCTTGTCGCGGCCGCGCACATCGTTGAACGGGTCCTTGAAGCGCACGTCCGGCGCCACCAGCGCATCGATGCCGTCGACCGTCTCGGGCCGGAGATCGTCGTAGTAGCGGATATAGGACCGCACCGCCTCCTCGATGCTCACTTCGGCACCGCCTTGCGGGTGGCGGCGAAGTAGAGCGGGTAGGGCAGGCAGCGCAGCCGCTGCAGCATCCAGGTGAAGCGGCGGGGGAAGGTGATCTCGAACCCGTCGCCCTTCAGCTCCGCCACCAGCCGGTCGGCGGCGTCGCCGACCTCCATCAGGAAGGGCATGGGGAAGTCGTTCTTGTCGGTCAGCGGCGTCCGGATGAAGCCGGGGTTCACCAGCTGCACCTTCACGCCATAGCGCTCCAGATCCAGCTTCAGGCTCTCGGTCAAATTGATCAGCGCCGCCTTGCTGGAGCCGTAGGCCAGCGAGCGGGGCAGGCCGCGATAGCCCGCCACCGAGGACACCACCGCGATGTGACCGGCGCGCCGCCCGATCATGCCGGGCATGACCGCGTCCAGGCAGTTCGCCGTGCCCATGACGTTCAGCTCGTAGGTGTCGCGGAAGTCCTTGATGTCGAAATTCTTGGCGCCGTCGGCCTTGTAGGTGCCGGCGTTCAGGAGGGCGAGCGCGACGGCCCCGTGCGCCGCCTCCAGCTCCGATACGGTGCGGCGCGTCGCCTCAAGGTCGGTGACGTCGAGCGGCACGGCGAGGATGCGGCCCGGGCCGGTCGCGCGGGCGGAGAGGGCCGCCAGCTTGTCGGCGCTGCGGGCGCTGGCGGCGACGGTCCAGCCCTGGGCGGCCAGCCTCAGCGCCACCGCCTCGCCGATGCCGCTGGAGGCGCCGGTGATCCAGGCGACGCCGTCGCCGGGGCCGGGGGTGCGGACGCCCGTCATGGCTGCCGTCATGGCGCGCGCTCCGCCTGCTGCGGCGGCACCGGCGGCGGGTCCAGCGTGTACTCGATGTCCTGGCCCTTGGCCTTGTAGCTCATCTTCACCCAGCGCCCCTCCGCATCGTACCAGGCCTCGATCCGGTCGGTGGCGCCGGGCTTGTTGGTCAGGATGTTGATGGTGTGGTGTCGCGCCCGGACCGTCTTTCCGGCGGCGACGATCTCCTCCTCGCCCTTCGCGTCGATCCGCACGTCCATCAGCAGCCCGCGCTGCGTGTCCAGCAGCTGCGTGGCCGTCAGGATGGCGTCGTTCCAGTAGCTGGTGGGCACGATGTCGGCCGGGGCGGTGAAGCTGCCGGTGGAGGACTCGACCGCGAACCCGGCCTCGGTGGCGGCGCCCCGCACCCAGTAGCGGTCGCCGTCGTCGTTGGTGGTCGTCTCCAGCGACTGCAGCCGCCCGGCCTTCCAGACCTCGCGGTTGGTGTGCTGGTAGCGGTAGGCGGTGACGAAGGCGATCTTCACCTCGAAGCGGATGTCCATGTCCATGGTCACCGTGTCGCCGTCGCGGGTGAAGCTCAGCCGGTGATGGCCCATGGGGCTGTCGCCGTTGCGGACGACGCTGAAGAAGAGGCGGTTCGACTCCGGCAGCGCGTAGGCCAGCGCCGCGCCCGCCATTCCCAAGGCGATGAGTGCGGCGGCCGCGGCCGCCCCGATCCGTCCTGCGCGCATCAATTGTCTCCCCGCCGGCTTGATGCGCACAAAGGTAGGGGGAGGCCCCCGTCCTGGCAATGGCCGGGCGGCGCGCCGGGTGCGCGGCATCGGACGGTTGCCGCGGGCGCGCGCGGGGCCATATGGTGCGGGATCATGAGCGACATCCACTCCACCGGCGGCCACCACCACCATCACCACGGCGGGCACGACCACGGCCGGTGCGTCGGCGGGGCGATGGAGCGCGCGCGCGACCTGTGCGCGGCCCGCGGCGCCCGCCTGACCGACCTGCGCGAGCAGGTGCTGCAGCTGGTCTGGTCCAGCCACAAGCCGCGCGGCGCCTACGCGATCCTGGAGGACATGGCGCGCGACGGGAAGCGCGTGGCGCCGCTGACCGTCTACCGGGCGCTGGACTTCCTGGTGGAGCAGGGGCTGGTCCATCGCATCGAATCGCTGAACGCCTTCGTCGGCTGCCCCGAACCGGGCAAGGCCCATGCCGGCCAGTTCCTGGTCTGCGACGGCTGCGGCGACGCGGTGGAGATGAATGACGGCGGCATCGCGCAGGCCATCGCCCAGGGCGCCGCCGCCCGCGGCTTCCAGGCCCACCGCCAGACGGTGGAGGTGCTGGGACGCTGCGCCGCCTGCCAGGCCCCGCAACAGGACAACACCAAGTGACCGAACCGACCCCGCCCTCGCCGCCGCCGCGCCTGCCGATCTCCGTGCTGACGGGATATCTCGGCAGCGGCAAGACGACGCTGCTGTCGCGCCTGATCCGCGAGCCCGGCATGGCGCGCACCGCCGTGGTCATCAACGAGTTCGGCGAGGTCGGGCTGGACCATCTGCTGGTCTCCAAGGTCGACGAGAACACGGTGCTGATGGACAGCGGCTGCATCTGCTGCACCATCCGCACCGACCTCGCCGACACGCTGCGCGACCTATTCCTGCGGCGGGTCCGGGGCGAGGTGACCGAGTTCGACCGGGTGGTCATCGAGACCACCGGCCTGGCCGACCCGGCGCCGATCCTGCACACCCTCATGACCGACCCGCTGGTGGCCTCCCGCTTCCGGCTGGACGGGGTGGTGACGACGGTGGACGCCGTCTTCGGCCAGCAGCAGCTGACCCGTAACGAGGAGAGCCTGAAGCAGGCCGCCGTCGCCGACCGGCTGGTGCTGACCAAGACCGACATCGCCGAGCCTGCCCAGGTCGAAGCGCTGACCGCGCGGCTGCGCCAGCTGAACCCGGCCGCCAGCATCGTCACGGCGCAGTCGCCCGAGGCGCTGTCTTCCCTGCTGTTCGACGCCGGCCTCTACAACCCCGCCAGCAAGAGCCTGGACGTGCAGCGCTGGCTCAAGGCGGAGGCGTATGGCGACGGGCATCACCATGGGCACGATCATGACCATGGGCACGACCATGCCCATTGCGACCATGACCACGGCCACTGCGACCACGACCACCATGATCACGATCACCATGGGCACGGCCACGCCCACCGCCACGACGACGGCATCGGCGCCTTCTGCCTGACCATCGACGAGCCCGTCTCCTGGGACAAGCTTGTGCATTTCCTGGAGACGCTGGCGCGGCTGCGGGGGCCGGATATCCTCAGGGTGAAGGGGCTGCTGAACGTGGCCGAGGCCGACCGGCCCATCGTCATCCACGGCGTGCAGCACCTGTTCCATCCGCCGGTGCAGCTGGAGGAATGGCCCAGCGACGACCGCCGCACCCGCATCGTCTTCATCACCCGCGACGTGAGCCGGCCGGTGGTCGAGGCGCTGTACAAGGCCTGCGTGGGCGAGGGGGAGGCGGCATAAATCCCTGTCGGATCGCCGGTGGCATGGTTCTCTTCACAGGTCCCTCCCTGGATCGTCATCCCGGCGAAAGCCGGGGCCCAGGGGTTGCAGCAGGGGATCGACCGGGTTCCTCTCCCTGCGCCAAGGTTCGCGGAACCGCTCCGGAAGGCGCGCCAAGTGCGCGGCTGCATCGACCGTATCCCACTTCAACCCCTGGGCCCCGGCGTTCGCCGGGGTGACGGTGAAGGGGGTACCTTGCCGCAGTCGCCGCCCTATCCCCTTAATCTGTGCACAGTGATGTTGGGATGATCATGGCTCCATCCGCTGAAGGTTCCTGCCTCTGCGGCGCCGTCAGCTTCCGGATCGAGGGCCCGTTCGAGGCCTTCTTCCTGTGCCATTGCGGGCGCTGCCGGAAGGGGACGGGATCGGCGCATGCGGCCAACCTGTTCTCGACGACCGCCACGATTACCTGGCTGTCGGGGCGGGACAGCGTCCGGACCTACCGCGTTCCCGGCACCCGGCATGAGCGGAGCTTCTGCGCCGGCTGCGGGTCGGCGCTGCCGAGCGTGCAGATGGACGGCGCCCTGCTGGTGGTGCCGGCCGGTAGCCTCGACACGCCGGTCGGCATCCGCCCTACCGCCCATATCTGCGTCGCCAGCCGGGCGGCGTGGGACGAGGGGCTGGACGAGGTTCCCAGGATGGACGGGCTGCCGGGCTGACCGGGCTTGGCCTACTTCCCCTCGGCGAGGTTCTTGAAGATCTTCAGCCATTCGTCGGCGGTGGCCGACTTGCGGAAGGTGACGATCAGCGGTTCCTTGTGGCGGCGGGAGCGGAGCGTCATCTCGAAATGCCCGTCCTTGGGCACGTAGCGCCAGCCGGTCAGGTCGCGCGGGCCCAGCAGGCAGACCTTCTCGGTCTCCTTGCTGACCACGGCGATCAGGCCGCGCTGCTCGTCGGCGGCCAGGCCGCTGGCCTTGTGGTGGTGGCGTTCGGTGACGGTGAAGCCGTTCAGCCCGTCGAAGCGGCGGAACATCTCCTCCTCGGACAGGCCCTTGCGGGACGCCGCGACATAGAGCGCGATGCCCAGCCCCACTGCCGCCACGATGAAGATGATGACCGCCGCCATGTGCGCCCGCTCCGTCCCTACCCCGAACGGATAGGGTGAATCGAGCGCCGCATCAACCCTGGCTTTGGGGACGTATCACCAGGTGCCGGTGTTCGGCATGGACACCCAGGGCTCGCGCGGCTCCAGATACCCGTCCCGCTGCAGCAGCTCGATGGAGATGCCGTCGGGGGAGCGGACGAAGGCCATGCGGCCGTCGCGCGGCGGGCGGTTGATGGTGACGCCCCGGTCCATCAGGTGCTGGCAGGTGGCGTAGATGTCGTCCACCGCGAAGGCCAGGTGGCCGAAGTTGCGGCCGCCCGTATAGACCTCCGGGTCCCAATTGTAGGTCAGCTCCACCTGCGCGTCCGGCGTCTCGTCGGCGGCGAGGAAGACCAGGGTGAAGCGGCCCTTCTCGTTCTCCATCCGGCGCACTTCGCGCAGGCCCAGCTTGTCGACGTAGAAGTCCAGCGACTCCTCCAGGTTCGCGACCCGGACCATGGTGTGCAGGTACTTCATGCCTTGGTGCTCCTGGCTGGCGGTGACGACGGCCCGCTTAGCATGGGAGCCGGGCCACCGCCAACAGGGGCGGACGGGTAGGGGTCAGCCCGTACGGCCGATGCGCACCTTGCCGGAGCCGCTCTGGCTGATGGTCTGGCTGGTGGCCGTCCCCTGCAGGGTGAAGTTGCCCGATCCCGATACGGAGACGGTCAGCGGGTCGGCGGTGCCGTCCTTCACCAGGATGTCGCCGCTGCCGTTGATGGCGGCGGTGACGGGACCCTGGACCGAGCCGACCGTCACGTCGCCGCTGCCGTCGATGCTGATGGCGACGTCGCCGCCGGTGCGGCCGGCCTCCACGTCGCCGGAGCCGCTGATGTCCACCGCGAGGCCGCGCGCCACGTCGCCCAGCGTCACCTCGCCGCTGCCGTTGATCTCGATGGCGGCCGAGGCGACGCGGCCGACCTTGAGCGTGCCCGAGGTCAGGTCGGCGACGGCGAGGTCGCCCTGCAGGTCGCCCACCGTGGCCTCGCCGATGAAGTCGGCCACACCCAGCGACGCGCCCTCGGGCACGGTCACCTGCACCTCGACCCAATCCTCCTTGCGGATGGTGCGGTTGTAGCCGGGGCTGCCCTGCTCGATCTCGACCTTGCCGTCCTTCAGCCGGACGGAGATGCGCGACAGCGGCTCCTCCTTGCCCGACACGGCGACGGAGACGCGGCTGCCCTTGGGCGCAACCGCGACCGTCACCCGGCCGATGACGCCCTCGACGCTCACGCCCCTGGCATCGAACTCCTGGCGCTCGAACGCCTGGGCCGAGGTGGCGAGCAGCAGCGCGGCGGCGCCGGCGAGGATGGTGGTGGTGCGCTTCATGGTGGTCGTCCCCCTTCATGTCGGATGATCTGTCCGGGATAAGAGCAAGGGGTGTGCCAGCGCCGGAACGGGCGGATTTGCGTGGTGGTTCGCGCCCGGAGTGAACGCAGATGGCGATTTTGTCGCGTACCAGGCGTTCCGATCGCGAAATTGGCGAAGCGTCCTGGTTCCCGTGGCGATCCGCATTAGCCCCTTGCCCCGGACACCGACGATCGGCGCATCGCCCCGGGAAGTGGGTAGCCCCCTCCCGCTCCGCTCCTGCGCCGGGCCTGGGCCGATGCGCCGCCGCCATCGCCATGGGTGCGCTTGTCCCCGAAGTCTGAGCGCCGGATGCTTCAGCCATAGTCCCTTCCGCCGAAGTCGCCTCCCGGTACAAGGATTGGTCATGGATTTACGGAACCGCGGCGCCCTGGCGGTCGCCTTCTCCGTGGGCGAGACGGTCGGCCGCCAGCTGGTGTCCCTGGTTGCCTTCTTCGTGCTGGCGCGCTTCCTGGACGCCGAGCAGTTCGGCCTCTACGCCTTCGCCTTCGTGGTCTATGCCGTCACCCAGTGCCTGGTGGACGACGCGGTGGGCGAGGAGATCGTGCGGCGGCGGGAAGTGGACCCGATCTCCCTCTCCACGGCATTCTGGAGCAACCTGCTCATCGCGGTGGCGGTCGCGGCCGTGATGGCCGGGGCGGCGCCGATCGCGGCCGCGCTGCTGAAGGCGCCGGGTCTGGCGCCGCTGCTGACGGCGCAGGCGGGCATCCTGGTGATCGGGGCGCTGGGCGGCATCCACCAGGCGCTGCTGCGCCGGGAGCTGCGCAACCGGGCGCTGGCGGTGCGCTCCTGGATCGCCGTCACGGCGGGCGCCGCGGCGGGCATCGGCGTGGCGCTGCTCGGCGGCGGCGTCTGGAGCCTGATCGCGCAGCAGCTGGTGGAACGGACGCTGGGCACCTGCCTGCTCTGGTACAGCGCGCGCTGGCGCCCGTCCCTGCTCTGGTCGCGGGGCGAGGCGGGGGCGATGGCCGGCCGCACCGCCGAGATCGTGGGGCTGCGCCTCGCCATGGTCGGCAGCCAGTATATCGACCGCGGCGCGATCATGGTGGTGCTCGGGCCGTCGCTGCTGGGCATCTACTCGCTGGCGGCGCGGATCATGGACGCCGTGTCGGCCGCGTTCATCGTCGCCACCAGCGTCGCCCTGCTCAGCGTCTTCGCCCGGCTGCAGGACGATCTGCCGCGGCTCCGGGCAACCTATCACGGCGCGTTGCGGCTGATCGCGGCCGTCGCCTTCCCGGCCTTCCTGGGGCTCGCCATGCTGGCCGACCAGCTGATCCCGCTGATGTTCGGCGAGGGATGGCGGCAGGCGGGGCCGATCCTGGCGATCCTGGCGCTGAACGGCGCCGGCCTGCTGGTGGTGCAGATCAGCGCCGCCGCCCTGCGCGCCACGGGCGAGATCCGCGCGCTGGTCCTGCTTTACCTGGCGGGGGCGGCGGCCAATCTCTGCGCCATCCTGCTGGCGGCGCCGGGCGGGCTGGCGGCCGTGGCCAGCGCGCTGGCGCTGCGGCAGCTGCTGTTCATCCCGCTGGTGGTCTGGATGGTGCAGCGCCGGCTCGACGTCTCGCCGGGGCGGGTCTATGCCGACCTGGCGCCGGTGCTGCTGATCTCGGGCATGATGATGGTGGCCGTGGACGGGGTGGGCACCGGGCTGGCGCCGTTCGGGCCGCCCGCCCTGGTGCTGGTCGGGCAGGTGGTGGCCGGCATGCTGATCTATACGGCCGCCACCGCCCTGTTCCGCCGCGAGTTGCTGCGCGACGCCCGGCTCTCCCTGGGCCTGCTGGCCGGGCGCCGGGCGGCGGTCGCGGCCAAGTAGCTCACGCGCCGCCGATGAGGTCCAGCCATTCCTGCTCGGTCAGGACCTTGACGCCCAGTTCCCGCGCCTTCGTGGCCTTGGAGCCCGCGTCGGCGCCGGCCACCAGATAGTCGGTCTTGGCGCTGACCGAGCCCGCGACCTTGGCGCCCAGCGCCTCGGCCCGGGCCTTGGCCTCGCTGCGGCCCATGGTCTCCAGCGTGCCGGTGAAGACGACGGTCTTGCCCGCCACCGGGCTGTCGACCCTGGCCGGCGCCCGGTACTCCTCGACCGTCACCTGGGCCAGCAGATCGTCCAGGACCTGCCGGTTGTGGTCCTCGTGGAAGAAGGCGGTGATGTCGTCCGCCACGCTCATGCCGATCTGCTCGATGGCGCAGAGCGCGGCGTAGTGTGGGCCGACCAGCTCCGGCTTCTTCTCCTCGCGCTTCTCCGCCCGCTCCGCCGCGGCTTCGGCCATGGCGGACGTCCACTCCCCCGCGGTGTGGTAGTTGCGGGCCAGCAGCTTGGCCGTGGCCTCGCCGACCTGGCGGATGCCCAGCGAGTAGATCAGCCGGTCCAGCGTGATGGTGCGGCGTGCCTCGATGGCGGCGAACAGCTTCTCCACCGACTTCTTGCCGAAGCCGGTCTTGTTGACCAGCCGGTCCAGCCGCTGCTCCTCGCGCGCCTGTAGGGTGAAAATCTCGGCCGGGGTGCGGACGCGTCCCTCCTCGAAGAACAGCTGCACCCGCTCGATGCCCAGCCCCTCGATGTCGAAGGCAAGGCGGCTGGCGAAATGGATCAGCCGCTCCACCGCCTGGGCCGGGCAGACCAGCCCGCCGGTGCAGCGCCTGACCGCCTCGCCCTCCGGACGCACCGCCTCGCTGCCGCATTCGGGACAGCGGGTGGGGAACTCGAAGGGCATGGCCTCGGGCGGCCGGCGCTCGGGGTTGAAGGCGACGATCTGCGGGATGACGTCGCCGGCGCGCTGCACCACCACCGTGTCGCCGACGCGGATGTCCTTGCGGCGGATCTCGTCCTCATTGTGCAGCGTGGCGCGGGCGACCATGACGCCGCCGACATTGATCGGCTCCAGCTCCGCCACGGGGGTCAGCGCGCCGGTGCGGCCGACCTGGATGCTGATCTCCTTCAGCAAGGTCTGCGCCTGCTGGGCCGGGTACTTGTGCGCCGTCGCCCAGCGCGGCGAGCGGCTGACGAAACCCAGCCGCTCCTGCAGGTCCAGCCGGTCGACCTTGTAGACCACCCCGTCGATGTCGAAGGGCAGTTCCGCACGCCGCGCGCCGATCTCCTCGTAATAGGCGATGAGATCCTCGGCCGTGCGGCAGAGCCGGGAGGGATCGCTGAGGGTGAAGCCGAAGCCGGCCAACGCCTCCCGGCTCTCCCACTGCGTCCGGCCCAGCGGCGCCGACAGCTCGCCCCAGGCATAGCCGAAGAAGCAGAGCGGACGCCTGGCGGTGATGGAGGCGTCCAGCTGGCGCAGACTGCCGGCCGCCGCGTTCCGTGGGTTGGCGAAGACCTTCTCCCCGGCCTCGGCCTGCCGGGCGTTCAGCGCCATGAAGGCGTCGCGGGTCATGTAGACCTCGCCGCGCACCTCCAGCACGTCGGGCGGGCTGCCGGCCAGGGTCTGCGGGATGTCCGCGATGGTGCGGACATTGGCGGTGACGTCCTCGCCCTCGAACCCGTCGCCGCGGGTGGCGGCCTGGACCAGCTTTCCCTTCTCGTAGCGGATGGAGAGCGACAGCCCGTCGATCTTGGGCTCGGCCACGAAGTCGAGCGGCGCGTCCTCGGCCAGGCTCAGGAAGCGGCGGATACGGGCCACGAACTCGCGCGCGTCGTCGGCCGTGAAGGCGTTCGACAGGGACAGCATGGGCACGGCGTGCCGCAGCTTGCGGAAGCCGGAGGAGGGGGCCGCGCCCACCGTCTGGGTCGGGCTCGACTCGCGGATCAGCTCGGGGAAGCGCGCCTCGATCGCCTGCAGCCGGCGGTCGAGCGCGTCATACTCCGCGTCCGTGATCTCCGGCGCGTCCTTGGCATAGTAGAGCTCGCGATGGTGCGTCAGCTCGGCCGTGAGGGCGTCGACCTCCTTGGCCGCCTGCTCGAGGGTCAGCTCATCGACGGAAATGCTGCGGAGCGTCTGGTCCAAGGGCGCCTCTTTCAGGTCGTTGCCTCTATAGGGCGAGCGGCGTTGTGCGGCCTTCGACAAGCTCAGGCTGAGGAGGTGGGTGCTGCTCCCAGCGGTGCCTGGAACCAGCATTCCTCATGCTGAGCTTGTCGAAGCACGCAGCACCGACCAGCTGCGCCCCGACACGTGCGGAGAGGCATGTCTTCTACAATGGAAGAGAGGAGAGGGCTACCGCCGCGCCATGAGGCTGTCGGCGGCGGCGCGGGCGGCTTCGGTGATCTCGGCGCCGGAGAGCATGCGGGCGATCTCCTCGCGGCGCTCCTCGTCGCTGAGCCGGACGACCTCGGTGCGCGTCGTGCCCTGGGCGGCCTTCTTGCGTACCTGCAGGTGGCTGGCGCCGCGCGAGGCGACCTGGGGGCTGTGGGTGACGACCAGCACCTGCAGGCCGCTGCCCAGCTTCGCCAGACGTTCGCCGACGGCATCCGCGACGGCGCCGCCGATGCCGGTGTCGACCTCGTCGAAGACCAGCGTCGGCACGGTGCCGACCTGGGCCAGCACCACCTTCAGCGCCAGCATGAAGCGCGCCAGCTCGCCGCCCGACGCGATCTTCGCGAGCGGACCCGGCGGCGCGCCGGGGTTGGTGGATACGGTGAAGGCGACGCGGTCGATGCCGTGCGGACCCCATTCGTCCTCGGAGGCCGGCTCCACCTGGGTGGTGAAGCGGGCCTTCTCCAGCTTCAGCGGCTTCAGCTCGGCGGCGACCGCCTGGTCCAGCTTGCCCGCAGCCTTGGCGCGCGCGGCGGACAGGGTCCGGGCGGCGTCGAGATAGGTGGCCTTGGCGGTCTCCGCCTCCTTGGCGAGGCGGGTCAGGATGTCGCCGGTGTCCTCGATCAGGCCGAGGCGGCGGCCCATGTCGGCGCGCAAGGCCACCAACCCATCCACGTCGGTGCCGTGCTTGCGGGCGGCGGCGCGGAGCGCGAACAGCCGCTCCTCCAGCTTCTCCAGGCCGCCGCCGTCGCCCTCCATGTCGGCCGACAGGGCCTGCAGCGAGCGCGACGCCTCGGAGACCTCGGCCGCGGCTTGGTCCAGCACGGTGATGATGGGGTCCAGCCGGCCACCGGCCTTGTCGGCGATGCGGGTGAGGGTGCGGAGCGCGCCGGCCAGGGCCCGCTCGGCCCCGCGCTCGCCGGCCAGTTCGCCGTAAGCCCCGGTCAGCGCCTCGACCAGCTTCTCCCGGTGCATCAGCACGGTGCGGCGCTCGGCCAGGCCGGCCTCCTCGCCCTCTCTGGGGTCGAGCTGGTCCAGCTCGGCCACGGCGTGGCGCAGGAACTCCTCCTCGGCGCGGGCGCGGGTCGCCTCGTCGGCGGCCGTCCGGCGGGCCTGCTCGGCCTGTCGCCAAGCCTTGTGGGCGTCGGCGACCTTCGCGGCGGGGCCGGCTAAGCCCGCATAATCGTCCAGCAGGTCGCGGTGGGTGCGGGGGTCCAGCAGGCCGTGCGTGTCGAACTGGCCGTGCACCTCCACCAGCGTCTCGCCCAGGCGGCGGAGCAGCGCCACGCCCACCGGCTGGTCGTTGACGAAGGCGCGGGAGCGGCCGTCGGCCGTCAGCGTCCGGCGCAGCACCAGCCGGTCCTCCACCTCCATCTCCTGCTCGCGCAGGATGTCGTAGGCGGGGTGGTCGGGGCGGCCGTCCAGGTCGAACTCGGCGGTGACGCTGGCCTGGTCGGCGCCGTGGCGGACCAGCGCGCTCTCGGCCCGGGCGCCCAGCGCCAAGCCCAGCGCGTCCAGCAGGATGGACTTGCCGGCGCCGGTCTCGCCGGTCAGCACGCAGAGTCCGCCCTGGAACGCCAGCGACAGGCGCTCGATCAGGACGACGTCGCGGATCGCCAGCGTGACAAGCATCGGGGACTGCTCAGAAGATCGAGCCGAAGGTGCGGCGGAAGAAGCCCGGCTGGCTGCTCTGCTGGCCGCCGGTCATCAGCGCGTAGGTGTCCTGGTACCAGTCGCTGCCCGGATAATTGTGGCCGAGCACGGCGGCGGTGGCCTTGGCCTCGTCGGTGATGCCCAGCGCCAGGTACGACTCGGTCAGGCGGTGCAGCGCCTCCGGCACGTGGCTGGTGGTCTGGTAGCGGTCCACGACGTTGCGGAAGCGCTTGATGGCGGCGGTGTGCAGGCCGGTGCGCTGGTAGAAGCGGCCGACCTCCATGTCCTTGCCGGCCAGATGGTCCTGCGCCAGCTCGATCTTCAGCTTGGCGTCGCGGGCGTAGGGGCTGGCCGGGAAGCGTCGCACCACCTCGCCCAGCGCCGTCAGCGACAGCTCGGTCATGCTCTGGTCGCGGCGCACGTCGGCGATCTGCTCGTAGTAGCAGAGGCCCTTCAGGTAATAGGCGTAGGCGACGTTGCGGTTGCCGGGATGCAGCGCGATGAAGCGGTCCAGCGTGTTGATGGCGTCGTCGTATTTGAGCGACTGGTAGTTGGCGTAGGCCGACATCAGCTGCGCGCGCACGGCCCATTGCGAGTAGGGGTGCTGGCGCTCCACCTCCTCGAACAGCAGGGCGGCGCGCTGGTAGTTCTCCCGGTCCATGGCGTTGGCCGCCTCGGTGTAGATGTGCTCCACCGGCCGCTCGATGTAGGGAATCTCCTCCCTCTCGCCGGCGCACGAGGCCAGCAGGAGCAGGGAGAGGGGGGCGAGCCCGCGCGCGAGGCGGCGGAAGGGGGACCGGGTCGGCAGCATCATCGGGGGAACGCGTTCTCTTTCAGCAAAGCCGCCGTCTTATAGCACGCGGCATGGCGCCGTCGCCAAGCGGCTATGCGCGGACGGCCGGCGAAAAGGCCGGAGACCGCGGGAAGCGGCCCCGGCTCTCGATCCTAGCCGTCTCTGCGGCGGAAATATGGTCGCTGAGCGGGGCTGTGGAAGCCCGACTCAGCGGTTCATCATGCTCAGCGCCTCGGACATGACCGCGCCGACATTGACCTTCGCCAGCCCCTTGTCGAAGCGGTCGCGCGCGGCGGCGCCGGCGGCGTCCTTGCGGAAGCAGATCAGCAGATCCTTGGTCTCCAGCACCTTGGCGTTGAAGCGCAGCTTGTCGCGCACCGCCTTCAGGGCGGGGTCGAAGGCCAGCAGATATTCCATGACGTTGCGGTCGATGACCGCCAGCGGCAGGTGCCCCGCCGCGACCTTGCGCAGGTTGGTGGCGTCGTCGGGGGCGGGGTCGACGGTGAGCTCGCCGGCCGCCGCCATGCGATCGAACTCCGCCTCGTTGACATAGCCCTGCACCGTGCCGATCGCCTTGCCCTTCAGGTCGGAGAGCGTGGCCCAGGTGACGGGCGCCGCCTTCAGCTCGACGAAGCCCAGCGGGCTTGAGCCGATCGGCTTGGAGAAGTTGCAGCTGCCGTCCGCCAGCTCCTTGCTGAAATACTCAGGGAAGTAGCCGGCGTAGCCCTGGCCCTTCAGCGCCGTGTCGACCGCGCGCTGCCAGGGCAGGAACTCCACCGTCACCGCGTCGCCGCTGGCCTTGAAGACCTCCTGCACCACCGCGGTGGTGGCACCCTGGAGGGGGAGGGAGGCGCCGCTGAAGGGCGGCCAGTCGAGCGAGGTCAGCTTCACCGCCTCGGCCGCCGCCGGCGCCGACGCCAGCAGCCCGGCCGTCAGGAAAAGCATCCCCGGAATGCGCCCCCTCATCGTTCCCTCCCATGGCAGGATTAACCCGACCGAAGTATATGCCTGGGAAGAATGGCGCGGTAGTAGCGTTCCGCCCCGCTTCCGGAAGAAGTCGACGTGTCAGACGCCCCGCCCTCCGCCAGATCGACGGTCTTCGATTTCCAGCACCGCGCGCTGCGGCTGGAGAACGCGCTGTTCACCCTGTCGGGGTCCATGATGGAGCCGGTGCTGCAGGTCGACCTGGGCGACGCGCGGGGGGCCATTCCGCTGTCCAAGGTCCAGGACATGTTCGGCATCCCGGCCGACAGCCCCGACGGACTGCTGCTGCGCACCGTCGCCTCGTCGCTGAAGCATGTCCGCATCATCCGGCACGGGGACAAGATCCCCTCGGAGATCCTGGACGGCACGGCGTCCTGGCAGATCGACGACCGCCACCGCGACTTCGCCCTGATCAAGATCGGCTCGGCCATCCTTAAGGCGATCACCGGCGCCCGCCAGGGCCTCGCCGTGGTGGACGAGGGGGAGGAGGCCAAGCGCCGCATGCGCGAGGCCGCCACCGACATCGCCGAGCTGGTCGGGCTGCCGCCGACGCGCAAGCAGGAGGTGGTCGACCGGATCGAGATCCTGGCCAATGAGCTGGCCTATCTCGAGGCGTTGCGCGACCATTTCAAGCCGCTGTTCGACATCGCCCGCAAGCTGCGCGAGATGGGGAAGCTGTACCGGGGCGACCGCGAGCTCGACTACCAGCTGAAGCGCATCCAGGATCTGCTGAAGACCCCGATCGCCCAGTTCTCCAAGCAGTTCGACGACATCGACATGGCGGTGGGCGAGCCGGTGAACGCGCTGAAGCAGTTCGAGCCGACGCTGAAGCTGCTGCGCCGGACCCGCGACGCGCTGCATTACGAGAGCATGGTCTGGGCCGGCATCCCGGACAGTTGGCGCACGCTGAACCCGGCGAAGGAGGAGGCGGTGTGGCACCTCTCCGAGCTCTACCGGTTCCTTGCCAGCCACTATCTCACCACCAAGGTCTGGGCCGGCGGCTGACGGCCGCCTGTCCGCCCGCGAACGCTCCGCCTGTCCGATTCCGGACAGTGCGTCCGTCCGTGAACAGCCTGCGCATCCGCAATCGATGGCGTACGACGCTACCGGCATCGCGGTGCGCGCCACTATTTCGCCATGAATGCGCCAAAGGCCCGCGAAGTTGGGTGGGGAAGGGGCCAATTTCCTGGGTCCACCGGAGTTGGCACGGCGGTTGCTCTTACAGGTTCATCGAGACACACCGAACCCCGGAGACACCGAAATGACCAAGCTGACCGCCTCCTTCGAGACTGCCACCCAGGACCAGGGCTTCCTCGCCCGCCTCGTCGCCGCCCTGCCGAAGGTCGAGGAATTCATCGAGGGCACCGCCGCGCTGAGCGTCGCCGCCGTCATGACCTTCAGCCTGAACGCCATGTTCTGATCCGCCACCAGACCCGGGAGACTAAGCCATGACCGCCCTGACCGCCTCCGCCGCCAGCCTCTACGACGCCCTGCCGACCGCCGGCGAGTTCCTGGAGGGCGCCACCGTCCTCGGCGTCGCCCTGCTCATGACCATCAGCCTGAACCTGCTGTTCTGAGCCGCCGGCATCACGGCCGGCCACCAACAAGAAAGCCGCGGCCCCCGGGGTGGGGACCGCGGCTTTCTTGTTTGTGGAGCCGGGTAGGACGTCAGGCCGAGGCGGCGAGGCGCGGCGCGGTCCAGCCGTCGGCGGTGGAGGCCGGGGCGACCGGCTCCTCCAGGCGCCAGGCGGAGGCGTCGGCGAAGAGCGCGCGCAGCAGCTTGTTGTTCAGCGCGTGGCCGGCGCGGATGCCGCTGTAGTGGCCCAGGATCGGCGCGCCGGCGAGGTACAGGTCGCCCACCGCGTCCAGGATCTTGTGGCGGACGAACTCGTCCTTGTAGCGCAGGCCGCCCTCGTTCATCACGCGGTCGCCGCTGATGACGATGGCGTTGTCCAGCGAGCCGCCGCGGGCCAGGCCGGCGCGGCGCATCATGTCGACCTCGTGCAGGAAGCCGAAGGTGCGGGCGCGGGCGACCTCGGCCTTGAAGCTGCTGGCGGTCAGGCGCAGATGGCCCTCCTGCCGGCGCACCACGGCGCTGTCGAAGTCGATCTCGAAGCTGAAGCCGGGGGCGGCGGCCGGGGTCAGGACGGCGCTCTTCTCGCCCTCCACGACCGAGACCTCCTTCAGCACGCGCAGCAGGCGGCGCGGCTGGTCCTGGACCTGGATGCCCGAGCATTCCACGAGGAAGACGAAGGGCGCGGCGCTGCCGTCCATGACCGGCACTTCCGGCCCGTCCAGCTCGACGGTCAGATTGTCGATGCCGCAGCCGCGCAGGGCCGACATCAGATGCTCCACCGTGCCGACGGTCACGCCGGTGGCATTGCCGACGACGGTGCACAGGCGGGTGTCGACCACGGCGTCCCAACGGGCGGGCACGGTCGCCTCGGCCAGGCCGCGGCCGGAGGCCAGCAGGTCGGTGCGGACGAAATTGATGCCGGAACCGGCGGCGGCGGGGACCAGGGTCATGCCGACGCGGCTGCCGGAATGCAGGCCGATGCCGGTGCAGTTGATCGGGCCCTTCAGGGTCTGCTGGAACGACACGGATGCCGCTTCGCCTTCATAGGACACGTGTGACTTCCCTCTTTGCGACGGCGCGCGGACAGAACCCGATCGTCGCGAACCAGTCCGCCGCGATCCAGCCAATGCTGCAGCGCGCCATCGCCGATACGCCCCGATGCATAGGTAGACGGGCGGGGTAAAGTCCTCAAATCACTCTTTGTTACTGATTGTTACGCCGCGCGAACCGTACAAATCCAGGTAAGTGCTTGATCCGAACGGTGAAGGCGGAAGCGGCGCCATTAGACGATGGATCGCGCGAAAAAGAAAGCCGGCCCGTGATGGGCCGGCTTCCGGATTGTTGCAGCTGCGAAAGGTGGTAACCCGATCCGCTCAGTTCGCCTGACGGCGCAGGAAGGCCGGGATGTCCAGCAGCTCGTCCTCGCCCTGGGCGGCCTTGCGCTCGACGCCGTCGATGCCCAGGCCCGGCTGCTGCGGGGCGGTCGGGCGGGCGGCGCCCAGCGTCGGGGCGGGCTGCTGGCGGGCGGCCGCCGGAGCCTGCGGGGCGGCCTGCTGGCGCTGCACCGACGGCGGCGCGGCGGGCGGCACCTGCTGCTCCTCGCCGCCGAAGCCGAACATGCGCTGGAACAGGCCGGGCTTCTTCTTCGCGTCGGCCGACGGGGCGGTGAAGCGCTCCGGGTTCGGCGCGCCCAGGCGCGGGCCGGCGCCGGCCGGGGCCGGCGGGATGAAGGCGCCGTTGCTGCGCTCGCCGCGCAGCGGGCCCGAGCCGGTCGGCGCCGGAGCGGCGGCCACCGGGGCGGCGGCCAGCGGGGAAGTAGGTTGCGGCGCGGCCTCGACCGGCGTCGCCTCGGCGGCGGGCTCGGCCTCGGCCGGCGCCGTCTCCGGCTCGGCCTCGACGACCGGCTCCAGGGCCAGGGCGCCCGCGGTCATCGGGGCGGCCGGCGCCTGCGCGACCGGGGCGGCGGCCATGGTCGCGGCGGCCGGGGCCATCGGCGCCGGGGTCAGGGTGGCGTGGTAGGTGGCGGCGGCCGGGCGGACCGGCGTGGTCAGCGGGGCGGCGGCGCGGCTCGGGGCGGCCGGGATGCCCGGGCGGGCGGCGCCGGCGACGACCGTCAGCTGCGGCTGGGCCGGGCGCGGCTGCTGCTGGCTGGCGGCCTCGATGCCGGTGGCGACCACCGACACGCGCATCTTGCCCTCGAGCGCCTGGTCGAAGGTGGAGCCGAAGATGATGTTGGCGTCCGGGTCGACCTCGTCGCGGATGCGGTTCGCGGCCTCGTCGACCTCGAACAGGGTCATGTCGTAGCCGCCGGTGATGTTGATGAGCACGCCGCGGGCGCCCTTCATCGACACGTCGTCCAGCAGCGGGTTGGAGATGGCGGCCTCGGCGGCGTCGATGGCGCGGCGGTCGCCGCTGGCCTCGCCGGTGCCCATCATCGCCTTGCCCATCTCGGTCATGACCGTGCGGATGTCGGCGAAGTCCAGGTTGATCAGGCCGGGCATGACCATCAGGTCGGTCACGCCGCGCACGCCGGAGTGCAGCACGTCGTCGGCCATCTTGAAGGCGTCGGCGAACGTGGTCTTCTCGTTGGCGATGCGGAAGAGGTTCTGGTTCGGGATGATGATGAGCGTGTCGACGTACTGCGCCAGCTCGTTGATGCCCGACTCCGCCAGGCGCATGCGGTGCGCGCCCTCGAAGTGGAAGGGCTTGGTCACCACGCCGACGGTCAGGATGCCCTGCTCGCGCGCGGCGCGGGCGATGACCGGGGCCGCGCCCGTGCCGGTGCCGCCGCCCATGCCGGCGGTGATGAAGCACATGTTGGTGCCGTCGAGGTAGGAGAGGATCTCCTCCAGCTGCTCCTCGGCGGCGGCGCGGCCGACCTCGGGGCGCGAGCCGGCGCCGAGGCCCCGGGTGATGGTGTTGCCGAGCTGCAGGCGCTTGGTGGCCTGGCTGCCCTGCAGGGCCTGGGCGTCGGTGTTGGCGACGACGAACTCGACGCCCTCCAGGTTGGCCCGGATCATGTTGTTCACGGCGTTGCCGCCGGCGCCGCCGACGCCGAAGACCGTGATGCGCGGGCGGGTCTGGAAGTCCGCGGTCGGGATGGTGACCTTGATCGTCATGCTCGTCTCCCCCTTCGTCTAGGAGTGTCTCTGTCGTCTGTCATCGGCCGGCTAGGGCCTTGGTTCGGTACTCTTCTGGGAGCGGTCTCTATCGCCACGGCTTCCCCCCTCAGGCGTTCCCCGTGGCGCTGGCCGCCGCTCCCGCACGCCGGCCGGTTCTCATAAATTCTCGCGGAGCCAGCTGCCGACCTTCCCGAAGAAGCCCGTCGGCTGGCTTTCCATCAGCGGCGCCAGGGCCGGCGCCTCCGCATGCTGCTGCACCGCGTAGGCCAGCAGGCCGGCGGCGGTGGAGAAGGCGGGGCCGCCGACGCTCTCGGCGAGGCCGCCGATGCGCAGCGGGCGGCCCATCCGCACCTGCTTGTCCAGGACCTGGGCCGCCAGGTCGCGCACGCCCGGCAACTGGCTGGCACCGCCCGTCAGCACGACCCGGCGCCCGGCCATCTTGGCGAAGCCCGAGGCCTCCAACCGGCCGCGCACCAGTTCGAAGATCTCCTCCATGCGCGGCTGGATGATGCCGACCAGGAGCGACTTCGGGACGTGGTTGGCCTGGCCGCGCTCCTCCTCGCCCACCTGCGGCACGTCGATGATCTCGCGCTCGTCGGCGGGGGAGGTGAGGGCGCTGCCGTACAGCGTCTTCAGCCGCTCGGCATGGACCAGCGGCGTGGTCAGGCCGCGGGCGATGTCGTTGGTGACGTGCGCGCCGCCCACCGGGATGCTGTCGCACCAGACCAGCTTGCCGTCGAAGAACACGGCGATGGAGGTCGTGCCGCCGCCCATGTCGACCAGCGTCACGCCCAAATCCATCTCGTCCTCGACCAGGCAGGCGAGGCCGGCGGCGAAGGGCGACATGACGAAGCCCTCGACGCCCAGATGGCAGCGGCCGACGCAGGAGTTGAGGTTGCGCACCGGGCCGGCGGCGGCGGTGACGACGTGCAGCCGCACGCCGAGGCGCTCGCCCACCATCCCGCGCGGATCGCGGATGCCCTTGGAGCCGTCGACCGAATAGCCGACGGGGATCGAGTGGATCAGCTCGGCGTCGGGGGCGACCGTCAGGTTGCGCGCCTGGGCCAGCGCCCGGCGCACGTCGTTGTCGGTGATGTCGCCGCCCAGGACGTTGGTATCGATGGTCAGCGTCTGGCTCTCGGGCTGGCCGCCGGAGATGCTGACCAGCACCTCGCGGATCTGCTCGCCGGCCATGGTCTCGGCGGCGTGCACGGCGGTGCC
Organism: Azospirillaceae bacterium; assembly: GCA_035626475.1. Taxonomy (GTDB): domain Bacteria; phylum Pseudomonadota; class Alphaproteobacteria; order Azospirillales; family Azospirillaceae; genus DASPKT01. The sequence goes on along the minus strand of DASPNP010000049.1, from coordinate 76,230 downwards.
GATGGCGTTCTCCGCCTGCTCCATGTCGATGATGGAGCCGGCGCGCACGCCGCGCGACACCTGGTGGCCGATGCCGACCACGCGCACGGTGCCGGGATCGTCGACGCGGGCGATGAAGCAGACGACCTTGCTGCTGCCGACGTCCAGCGCGGCGATCGTGCCGCCGCGCAGGGCTCGCTTCGGCTTGGACCGGACGCTGAGGGAACCGTTGAACGCCATTGTCCCGACTGCCTCAGATCTTCTGCGGCGGCGCGTTCTTGCGCTGCGCCGCCTGGGCCGCGGTCTGCACCACGAGCCGGTCGGGAATGCGGAGGTCGACCGCGACGATGTCGCGCTCGAGAACCCCGTTGGTCTGCTGCACCGTCGCCAGCTGGCGAAGGGCGGCGGCGTAATTGTGCTCCGGCAGCTTCACGTCGATGCCGTTGTCCAGCCGCAGGTCCCAGCGGCGGCCGCCGACCAGCACGGCGGCCTCGACCCTGCCGGCCAGCACCGGCTCGGCGGCCAGGGCGGTCAGCAGGTCGCGGCCGTAGCGCGGCGCGTCGGCGCCCACCAGGATGGGCAGGTCCTGGTAGCGCTCCAGCCCCTTGTCGGTCAGGACCACGCCGTCGGCGTCGACCAGGTGCAGCTTCTTGTCGTGCTGCCAGATCGCCATCGGCGCGCGCTCGACCAGGCTGACAAAGATCGTGTCGGGCAGGCGGCGCTCCACCGTGGCGGACTGGACCCAGGGCAGGGCCTCCAGCGCGGCGCGGGCGGCATGCGGGTCGAAGGCCAGGATCGGCGTGCCGCGCTGCACGCCGAGGGCGGCCAGCACCTGCTCGCGCTCGGCCTCCTTGCGGCCCTTCACCAGCACCTCGCCGACCGACAGGCCGGCCCGGGCGCTGACCTCCAGCACGCTCTCGCGCGCGGATGCCGTGGCGGTGGCGAGCGAGCCGGACGACCAGCCCCACAGGGCGACACCGGCGACGGCCAGCAGCGGCACGCCGAACAGGGCGGCACGGGCGGCGGCGAAGGTCCAGCGCGGCAGGGCGCGGCGGCGGTTGGCGCGGCGGGCGGCCTGCTCGGTCATGCGCCGCGTGGCGGCGGCCATGCGGGCGCGCGGATTGTGCTCGGCCGGGCCGTTATCGGGGCTCACGCGTGGCATTTGGCGTTCTCCACCAGCCAGGAGCAGACGTCGGCGTAGGACATGCCCAGATGGGCCGCCTGTTCGGGCAGCAGCGACAGCGGCGTGAAGCCGGGCTGCGTGTTGATCTCCAGGAAGCACAGCCCGCCCGTGCCGGCCCGGGTATCGTCCCAGCGGAAGTCGGAGCGGCTGATGCCGGAGCAGCCCAGCGTCTTGTGCGCCAGCAGCGCCAGGCGCTTGGCCTCCTCGGCCACATCGGCCGGGATGTCCGCCGGGCAGACATGGACCGCCTGGCCCTCGGTGTACTTGGCCTTGTAGTCGAAGAAGTCGGTGCGCGGCACGATCTCGGTCACCGCCAGGGCGCGGTCGCCCATGATCCCGACGGTCAGCTCGCGGCCGGGGATGTAGCGCTCGACCAGCACCTTCTCGCCATAGACCCAGCCCTCGGCCCCGACGGCGCCGTAATTGTCGCCGGGATGCACGATGCGGACGCCGACCGAGGAACCCTCGTCCACCGGCTTCACCACATAGGGGCGGGGCAGCACGTCGCCGGCCTGGCACTGCTCGCGCGTGGCGACCACGCCCTCGGCGACCGGCATGCCGACGGTCGCCAGGATGCGCTTGGTCAGGTCCTTGTCCATGGCCACGGCGGAGGCCATGACGCCGGAGTGCGTGTAGGGGACGTGCAGGTACTCCAGCACGCCCTGGATCAGGCCGTCCTCGCCGCCGCGGCCGTGCAGGGCGTTGAAGATGACGTCGGGACGGCCATTGCCGTGCAGCGCCTTCATCAGCCCCAGCAGGTCGCGCTGCACGTCCACCGCCGTGACGCGGTAGCCGACGCTCTCCAGCGCGCCCACGACCGAGGCGCCGCTGACGAGCGACACCTCGCGCTCGGCGGACCAGCCGCCCAGGAGGACGGCGACGTGCTTCTGTTGCGTCTGCTCGGTCATTGCTTCGTCCCCCCACGGCCCGCGGGTGGCCGTACCTCGGAGTGATCGGCGTAGGGCCCAACTTCGCAGAAGGCGGGCGGAACGCAAGATTTTGTGTGCGTATGCGGCACGGAGGCCCCAAATACCTGAAAATCCGCCGAGTCGCGGCGCAGATCGAAGGCGTCCGCCACGTCGCGGAGCATGGTCCGGAGGCGGACCGCGCCGCGACGCGGGAGGAATCGGAGCGGAAGGATTCGCGAAGTCGTCGCCAAGTTCATCGCGCCGCCCTCCCATCCGTCCGAGGTACTCCGACGCGCTTGATCTCCCAGCGCAGCTCGATGCCGGAGGTCTCGCGCACCCGGCGGCGGACTTCCTCGCCCAGAGTCTCGATGTCGGCGGCGGTGGCGTCGCCGTTGTTGATCAGGAAGTTGCAGTGCTTCTCCGACACCTGGGCGCCGCCGATGGTCAGGCCCCGGCAGCCGGCGCGGTCCACCAGCTCCCATGCCTTCGCGCCGTCAGGGTTGGCGAAGGTGGAGCCGCCCGTGCGGGCGCGCACGGGCTGGGTGTCGGCGCGCTTGGTCGCGATCTCGTCCATGCGCGCCTTGATGGCGGCGCGGTCGGCGGGCGTGCCGCGGAAGGTGGCGCGGGTGAAGATCACGTCGTCGGGCACGGCGCAGTGGCGGTAGGTCAGGCCCAGCTCGTCACGCGTGTAGGTGCGGACATTGCCCCGGCGGTCCACGCCCTCGGCCGAGACGATCACGTCCACCGTCTCAGCGCCATAGGCGCCGCCATTCATGCGCACCGCCCCGCCGATGGTGCCGGGAATGCCGGACAGGAACTCCAGGCCGGACAGGCCGGCCTCCTGGGCGGTCATGGCGACGTTCAGGTCCAAGGCACCGGCGCCGGCATGGATCAGCTCGCCCTCCACCGTCACCTCGGCAAAGGGGCCGCCCAGGCGGATCACCACGCCGGGAATGCCGCCGTCGCGGACCAGCAGGTTGGAGGCGACGCCGATCACGGTGAGCGGCACGTCGTCGGGGCAGCCCTTCAGGAAGTCGGCGAGGTCGGCCGTGTCGGCCGGGCGGAACAGCGCCTCGGCCGGCCCGCCGACGCGGAACCAGGTCAGGTGGGCGAGCGGCGCGTCGGCCGAAATTCGCCCGCGCACCGGGGGCAGCCTCTCGACCAGGGCCTGAACCTGGTCTTGATGCCGGTGTGGAGCCATCATTGGCTGCCCCCGGTGGCGGACTGCGGCCGGGTGGTGCCGAAGAGGGCATCCAGCTCGGCCGGCAGGGCGTTGGCCCAGTAGGTGATGCTGCCGGCGCCCAGGCAGACCACCAGGTCGCCGGGCCGGGCGATGTCGCGGACCATGGAGGGCAGCGCCTCGGGCGAGGGCAGGGGCAGGGCGTGGCGGTGGCCGCGCATGCGCAGGCCTTCCACCAGCGCCTCCTTGCTGGCGCCCTCGACCGGCGCCTCGCCGGCGGCGTAGACATCGGCCACGATGACCGCGTCCGCCTCGTTGAAGCAGCTGCAGAACTCCTCGAACAGGCTGTGCAGGCGGGAATAGCGGTGCGGCTGCACCACGGCGATGGTGCGGCCGGTGCCGGCGGTGCGCGCCGCCTTCAGCACGGCGGCGATCTCCACGGGATGGTGGCCGTAATCGTCGATCACGGTGATGCCGTTGCTCTCGCCGGTCTTGGTGAAGCGGCGCTTCACGCCGGAGAACTTGGCGAGGCTGGCGCGGATCGCCTCGTCCGGCACCTGCATGTTCACGGCGACGGCGATGGCGGCCAGAGAGTTCTGGACATTGTGCTGGCCGTACATGGGCAGGTGGATGCCCTCGATCACCCGCTCCTCGCCGGCGATGCGGTCGGCCAGCACCACGTCGTAGTAGGCGCCCGACGTGTCGGTGCGCAGGTTCGCCACCCGCACGTCCGCCTGCGGGTTGAAGCCGTAGGTGACGATGCGGCGGTCGACGCGGCCGATCAGCGCCTGCACCTCGGGATGGTCGATGCAGAGCGCGGCGAAGCCGTAGAAGGGGATGTTCTGGACGAACTGGTCGAACGCCTCCTTCGCCTTGTCGAAGGTGCCGTAGAAGTCCAGGTGCTCCGGGTCGATGTTGGTCACGACCGCGATGGTGGCGGGCAGCTTGGTGAAGGTGCCGTCGCTCTCGTCGGCCTCCACCACCATCCAGTCGCCCTGGCCCAGCTTGGCGTTGGTGCCCAGCGCGTTGATGATGCCGCCGTTGATGATGGTCGGGTCGAAGCCCGCGCCCTCCAGGATGGCGCCCACCAGCGAGGTGGTGGTGGTCTTGCCGTGGGTGCCGGCGATGGCGACGGCCCACTTGAGCCGCATCAGCTCGGCCAGCATCTCGGCGCGGCGCACGACCGGCACCAGGGCGGAGCGGGCGGCCACGACCTCCGGATTGTCCTTCTTCACCGCCGACGAGATCACCACCACGGCGGCCTCGCCGATGTTCTCGGCGCGGTGGCCGATATCGACGCGGATGCCCAGGTCGCGCAGGCGCTTGACGTTGTAGTTGTCGGCCATGTCGCTGCCCTGGACCGTGTAGCCCAGGTTATGCAGCACCTCGGCGATGCCGGACATGCCGATGCCGCCGATGCCCACGAAGTGGATGGTGCCGATGGACAGGGGCATGGCCCTCATGACGGGTCTCCGGTGAGCGGATGGGGGATCAGGTCGGGGGCGGCATCCTCCTCCCCGAAGTCGGCGAGGAGGTGTGGAAAGAGAGTGTCCAGCGAGGCCATTTCCGGCATCTCCGGCGGGCGCGGATCGGCACTCATGCGGCCACTCCCTCCACGGCGTCGGCGAGGCGGCGGGCGGCGTCCGGAATGGCCCAGCCGGCAGCGGCCGCGGCGGCGGCGGCGAGCGTCTCGGGAGCCTTCAGCAGCTCGGCCAAGCGGGCGGCCAGCGCCTCGGCGGTGAAGGCCGGCTGCGGCATGACCCAGGCGCCGCCGGCCTGCTCGACCGAGCGGGCGTTGGCGGTCTGGTGGTCGTCCATGGCCGAGGGGTAGGGCACGAGGATCGCGGGGCGGCCGGCCACCGTCAGCTCGGCCACGGTCGAGGCGCCGGAGCGGCAGACGGCCAGGTGGCAGGCCGACAGGCGCGCCGGCATGTCGCGGAAGAAGGGTGCCAGTTCCACCTGCACGCCCAGGCCGGCATAGCCCTCGCGGGCCTGCTCCATGGTCTCGGGCCGGGCCTGCTGCACGATGCCGAGGCGCATGCGCAGCTCCTCCGGCAGGCGCGCCACGGCGGCTGGCAGGATGGTCGAGAAGACCGAGGCGCCCTGGCTGCCGCCGGTCACCAGGATGTTCAGCGAGCCGCCATGGTAGGGCGTCGGATAGGGTCGGCCGGACAGCTCCAGCACGCCCGGGCGGACCGGGTTGCCGGTGCGCACGGTCGGGACGCCGGCGGGCAGGCGGGTGACCTCCGGGAAGGAGGTCGCCACCAGCTTGGCGCCGGAGGCCAGCAGCCGGTTGGCGCGGCCCAGCACGGCGTTCTGCTCGTGCAGCACGACGGGCACGCCCAGGCGCTGGGCGGCGAAGACGGTGGGGACGGACGGGTAGCCGCCGAAGCCGACGATTGCGGCGGGCTTCAGGCCCGACAGCAGCTTGCGCGCCTGCAGCGTGCCGAGGCCCAGCTCGATGGCGGCCCTGGCCTTGCCCACCAGCCCGCCGCCGGGGGTGGCGGCGCGGATGCGGTGGACGGGGACATCTTTCAGGCTGTCGCCGAAGGCGTGGCCGCGCGTGTCGGTGACCAGCACGACTTGGCGGCCGCGCGACAGCAGCTCGGCCGCCAGCGCCTCCGCCGGGAAGAGATGGCCGCCGGTGCCGCCGGCCGCGAGGACGATGAGGCCCGTCATGCCGCCTCCGTGCCGAAGCGCTTGCGGGTCAGCGCCAGCACCATGCCCATGCCGATGCCCAGCGCGATCAGCGAGGAGCCGCCGTAGGAGATGAAGGGCAGGGTCATGCCCTTGGTCGGCATCAGGTGCAGGGTCGAGCCCATGTTGATCAGCGACTGCAGGCCGAACTGCATCAGCAGGCCCGAGGCGGCCAGCACGACGAACAGGTTCTGGTCCTGGAAGGCGCGGGAGAAGCCGCGCAGCACGACCACGGCGAACAGCGCCACGATCAGCAGGCACCAGAACAGGCCCAGCTCCTCGCCGGCGACGGCGAAGATGAAGTCGGCGTGGCTGTCGGGGATGGTCATCTTGACCGTGCCCTGGCCGGGGCCCGTGCCCCAGACGCCGCCGTTCTGGAACGCTTCCATGGCGCGGTCGACCTGGTAGTTGTCGGACGTGCCGGGGTTCAGGAACTTGTCGACGCGGGCCTGGACGTGCGGGAACAGGAAGTAGGCGCCGACCAGGCCGGACACGCCCATCACCACCAGGATGGCGACCAGGATGATCGGCAGGCCGGCCAGGAAGAACTGGCCGAACCAGACGGCGGTCACCACGAAGGTCATGCCCAGGTCCGGCTGCAGCAGCAGCAGGGCGACCGTCACGGCGTACAGGCCGATGCTGATCTGGAAGCCGGGGAAACCCGCGTTGTTGCGGGCATGGGCGAACAGCCAGGCGGCGACGACGGCGAAGGCCGGCTTCACGAACTCCGACGGCTGCACCGACATGCCCGGCAGGTGCAGCCAGCGGGTGGCGCCCTTGATCTCCATGCCGACGACCAGCGTCAGCGCCACGCCAACCAGCGCCGCCAGGTACATGCCCAGCGCCAGCCGGCGCACGCCCTTGATGGACAGCAGTGAGACGCCGACCATGATCGCCAGCGCCGGCAGCAGCATCATCAGGTGCCGCTGGATGAAGTGGAAATTGTCGAGCCCGATGCGCTCCGCCACCGACGGGCTGGCGGCCTGCACCAGCCACACGCCGATCATGGCGATCAGCATGACGATGGCGAGCGTCCAGCGGTCGACCGTCCACCACCAGCGGCCGAGGACGGAATGGTCGGTGCGGGAGAAGCTGATCACCGGGCGCCTCCCTTCAGCGAATTGACGCAGCGCACGAAGGCGTCGCCGCGCACCTCGAAGTTCGGATACTGGTCGAAGCTGGCGCAGGCCGGCGACAGCAGCACCACGGCACCCGCGGCGCCGTCGGCTTTGGCGGCTTGATGCGCGGCGGGGACGGCATGGTCCATGTCGCCGCAGCGGCTGTGCGGCACCTTGTTGGCGGCGAGCCAGCCCGCGAACTCCTCGGTCGCCTCGCCGATCAGGAAGGCATGGCGGACGCGGGGCATGAACTCCTCCAGCCCGGCGAGCCCACCTTCCTTGGCGCGGCCACCCAGGATCCAGTAGATGGCGTCGTAGCAGCCCAGCGCCTTGGCGGCGGCGTCCGCGTTGGTCGCCTTGCTGTCGTTGACGAAGCGGACGCCGTCCAGCGTGGCGATGGCCTGCTGCCGGTGGTTCAGGCCGGGGAAGCTCCGCATCGCCCCGGCGATCTCATTGGCCGGCACGCCGGCGGCGCGGCACAGGGCGTAGGCGGCGCAGGCGTTCTGCCAGTTGTGGCGGCCGGGCAGGGCGGGGCACTCGGACAGGTCGATGACCGGGGCGGCCTTGCCCTCGGTGTCGTCGACCAGGATGCCCTCGACCGCGTAGACGCCGCCGGGGACCTTGCCCTCCGCCGAGATGGAGACGACCCGGCGGCCGCCCTCGGCGCGCAGGGCCTCCGCCATGCCGCGCGTATGGGCGTCGTCGTTGCCGAGGATGGCGACGGGAGCGGCGGCACCGGTGCGGAAGGCCAGCCGCTTGGCGGCGACGTAGCCGTCCATGCCGCCATGGCGGTCCAGATGGTCGGGGGTGACGTTCAGCAGCACCGAGGCGTCGAAGCCCAGGCTGGGGGTCAGCTCCAGCTGGTAGCTGGACATCTCCAGCACATAGATGCCGCCCCGGCCCAGCGGCGCGAAGGTCAGCACCGGGATGCCCAGATTGCCGCCGACCTCCACCTGCCGGCCCGTGGCCTTCAGGATGTGGCCGGTCAGCGCCGTGGTGGTGGACTTGCCGTTGGTGCCGGTGATGCCGAGATAGAGCGCGTCCGGCTGTGCCCGGGCCAGCAGCTCCACGTCGCCGATGATCGGGATGCCGGCCGCCTTGGCGCGGGCCGCGATCGGGTGCGGCTGCGGGAAGGTGTGCGGGATGCCCGGCGACAGCACCAGGGCGGTCACGCCCGTGAGGTCGGCGTTGTACAGGTCGGTCAGGGTGATGCCGACCGCGGTGGCGGCGTTGCGGCCGGCCTCGCCGTCGTCCCAGGCCAGCACCTCGGCCCCGCCCTCGGAGAGCGCGCGCGCGGCGGCCAGGCCGGAGCGGGCGAGGCCCATCACCGCGATCCGCTGTCCCTTGTAGAGGCCGAGGTCGATCATGGTCCGGCCCTCAGCGCAGCTTCAGGGAGGACAGGCCGATGATCGCGAGGATCACGGCGATGATCCAGAAGCGGATGACGACGGTCGGCTCCGACCAGCCCTTCTTCTCGAAATGGTGGTGGATCGGCGCCATCATGAAGACGCGCTTGCCGGTCAGCTTGTAGCTGGTGACCTGCACCATCACCGACACGGCCTCCAGCACGAACAGGCCGCCGATGATGGCGAGCACCAGCTCGTGCTTGGTGATGACCGAGATGGCGCCCAAGGCACCACCCAGCGACAGCGAGCCGGTGTCGCCCATGAAGACCATGGCCGGGGGCGCGTTGTACCAGAGGAAGCCCAGGCCGGCGCCCACCATGGCGCCGCACAGCACGGCCAATTCGCCGGTACCGGGGACGTGGTGGATCTGCAGGTAGCCGGCGAAGATGGCGTTGCCGGAGAGATAGGCGATCAGGCCGAAGCAGGCCGCCGCGATCATGATCGGCACGGTGGCGAGGCCGTCGAGCCCGTCCGTCAGGTTGACCGAGTGGCTGGCGCCGACGATCACGAAGACCGCCCAGGGGATGAACAGCAGGCCCAGCGGCAGCAGCAGATCCTTGAAGAAGGGGATGGCGACGCCGGTGGCGAAGGGTGCCGGCGTGCAGAGCAGGTACAGCACCACCGCCGACAGGCTGACCACGATCATGCCGGCCATCTTCTTCTTGCCGGACAGGCCCTTGGTGTTGCGCTTGGTCAGCTTCAGGAAGTCGTCGCCGAAGCCGACCGCGCCGAAGCCCAGCGTGACCAGCAGCACGATCCAGACATAGGGGTTGGTCAAATCGACCCAGAGCAGGGTGGCTGATACCACCGAGATCAGGCTCATGACGCCGCCCATGGTGGGCGTGCCCTTCTTCTTCAGGTGCGTCTCCGGCCCGTCGGTGCGGATCGGCTGGCCCTCGCCCTGCTTCGACTTCAGCCAGCGGATGACGCCCGGGCCGATCATGAAGCTGATGACCAGCGCCGTCATCACGGCGCCGCCGGTCCTGAAGGTCAGGTAGCGGAACAGGTTGAAGAGCTGGAACTCGTCGGCGAGCGGGGCGAGGAGGTTGTAGAGCATCTTCTTGTTCTTCTCAGCGGCCGGTCGCCGTCGGGGCGGCCTGGTTGTTGTCCCCGCCCGCGACCGCGAGCGCCTTCAGCGCATCCACCACCCGCGCCATGCGGCTGCCGGCGCTGCCCTTGATCATGACCACGTCGCCCGCATGCACCGCGCCCGCCACCAGCGGGGCGAGCGCCGCGCTGTCGTCGGCATGGCCGCCGCGCATCGTCTCCGGCAGCTTCTCGTGCAGGTGCCGCATGTTCGGGCCGCAGGTGAAGACCAGGTCGATCCCGGCGGCGCGGAAGGGCTCGGCCAGGCCGGCATGCAGCTGCGGCGACTGCGCGCCCAGCTCCAGCATGTCGCCCAGCACGCCGATGCGCCGGCCGCCGCAGCCGGGGGCGGCCGCGCCCAGCACGCCGGCGGCTGCGGCCACCGAGACCGGGCTGGCGTTGTAGCTCTCGTCGATGATGGTGAAGCTGCCCTTGTCGAGCGTCACCCGCGAGCGCAGGCCGCGCCCCTTGATCGGCTGGATCTGCGACAGGCCGCGCGCGGCGGCGATCAGGTCGCCGCCGGCCGCCTGGACCGCCAGCAGCACGCCCAGGCTGTTCAGCACCTGGTGCCGGCCGGGGATGGACAGGGTGTAGGAGACCGTCTCGCCGCGGATGCTCGCGGTGACCGAGCTGCTGGCGGCGTGCAGGGTGCAGTCGACCAGCTTGGCGTCGGCGTCGCGATGCGCGCCGAAGCTCAGGATGCGGTTCAGCCCCTGGGCGCGGGCGGCGGCGGCCAGACGGTCGAAATGCGGGTTGTCGCGGTTCAGCACGGCGGTGGCGCCGGGCGCCATGCCCTCGAAGATCTCGGCCTTGGCGTCGGCGATGGCCTCCACGTTGGCGAAGTGCTCGAGATGCACCGCCTCGACCGTGGTGATGATGCAGACGTCGGGGCGCACCATGCGCGACAGCGGGCCGATCTCGCCCGCATGGTTCATGCCCAGCTCGAAGACCCCGTAATCGGCATCGGCCGGGAAGCGCGCCAGCGACAGCGGCACGCCCCAATGGTTGTTCAGGCTGCCGACGGTGGCGAAGGTCTTGCCCTGGACCTCCAGGCAGGCCTTCAGCGCCTCCTTGGTGCCGGTCTTGCCGACCGAACCGGTGACGGCGATGACCTTGCCGCGGGCCTGGGCGCGCGAGGCGACACCCAGCCGCTCCATGGCGGCCAGCGTGTCCTCGACCACCAGCAGCGGGGCGCCTTCGGGCAGGTCGGCCGGGACGGCGGAGACGATGCAGGCGACGGCGCCGCGCTCCAGGGCGCCCTTGGCGAAGGCGTTGCCGTCGAAGTTCGGGCCCTTCAGCGCGATGAACAGGTCGCCGACTGCTACCGTGCGGCTGTCGATCGACACGCCGGTCGCGGCCCAGTCGGCGTCACCGCTCCGGCGCCCGCCGGTGGCGGCGGCGGCCGAGGCCGCGGTCCAGAGGATGTCGCTCGACGTGCCCATCGTTCCCTCTCAGTCCCTGGCGGCGACGGCCTTGCGGGCCACGTCCGCGTCGTCGAAGGGGCGGACCTCGGTCCCGACGATCTGCCCCTGCTCATGACCCTTGCCGGCGACGACAAGGACGTCGCCCGACGAGAGTTCGCGCACGCCAAGGGCGATCGCCGCCGCCCGGTCGTCCACCTCGGTGGCACCAGGGCAGCCTGCCATGACCTCGGCGCGGATCGAGGCCGGGACCTCGGTACGCGGATTGTCGTCGGTGACGATGACCCGATCGGCCAGCCGGGCCGCGATCTCGCCCATCATGGGGCGCTTGCCCCGGTCGCGATCGCCGCCGCAGCCGAACACGACCGACAGCCGGCCCGTGGTATGGGGCCGCAATGCTTTAAGAACGGTTTCGAGGCCGTCCGGCGTGTGGGCGTAATCGACGTAGACGGCCGAGTCATTGTTGGGACGCGCCACCAGCTCCAGCCGGCCGCGCACCGTCTCCAGGCGCTCCAGCATGTCCGCCGCCTTGTGCGGGTCCTCGCCGGTGCCGATGGCGAGGCCAAGCGCGCACAGCGCGTTCCACACCTGGAAGCGGCCGACCAGCGGCATCTCCAGTGTGCGCCTGGTACCCATGATCTCCATCTCCACCCGCTGGCCGTGGGGGAGGGGGATGACGTCCAGCACCTTCAGCTCGCGGGCGTTCAGGCCGAAGCCGATGACGGTCTGCTTGCGCGCCCGGCACAGCTGCGCCAGCTGCTCGAACTCCGGGATGTCGGCATTGACCACGGCGGTGGCGCCCTTGGGCATCACCCGCTCGAACAGCATGGCCTTGGCCTTGAAGTAGGCCTCCATGGTGCCGTGATAGTCGAGATGGTCACGGGTCAGGTTGGTGAAGCCGCCGGCACTGACCAGCACGCCGTCCAGCCGGTACTGGTCCAGCCCGTGGCTCGACGCCTCCATGCAGAGACGTGTCACGCCGGCCTGAGCGACGTCCGCCAGCTGCTTGTGCAGGGCGACGGGGTCGGGCGTCGTCAGGCTGCCGGTCTGCGGGAAGCCGGGGGCGACCAGCCCCAGCGTGCCCATGGCGCCGGCCTTGTGGCCGAGGCTCTGCCAGATCTGGCGGGCGAACTGGGCGGTGGAGGTCTTGCCGTTGGTCCCCGTCACCGCCGCGATGCGCTCGGGCTGCTTGCCGAAGAAAGCGGCGGCCAGCAGCGCCAGCCGGCGGCGCGGGTTCTCGTCCTCGATCAGGACGGCCTGGGAGCCCTCCGGCAGGGTCGTGCCCTTGGGCGCCAGGATGGCGACCGCGCCCTTGGCGAGCGCGTCCGGAATGAAAGCGCGCCCATCCCGGGCTGAGCCGGGAAGGGCGGCGAAGAGGGTCCCGGGGACCACGGCGCGGCTGTCGGCCGTCAGGTTCGTGATCGGAGGATCACGTTCGAGGGCGAGCGCCGAGACGGCGATTTCGGTTCGTGATGCCATCAGCTCAGTAAGACGCAAGGGTCCCCCTCATTCCGTCGATGGCCATGGCTTCCACCACGTCCGGGGCGGTCAGGTTGACGGGCTTCACGCCCAGGAGCGGGCCGATCTGGTCGATGACCCGGCGGGCCGCCGGGGCGGCCGTCCAGCCGGCGGTGGCGTAGCCGAAGCTCTTCTTCGTGCCCTTCGGCTCGTCGATCATGATGAAGATGGTGTAGCGCGGGTCGTTGATCGGGAAGGCGCCGACGAAGTTCGACAGGCGGGCGTTCTTCACGTATGTGCGGCCGCGGGTCTTCTCGGCGGTGCCGGTCTTGCCGCCGACCATGTAGGAGGGGACCTCGCCCGCCAGCGCCGCCTTCTCCATGAAGGCCTGCTTGGCGGTGCCGTCGGTCACCACCAGGCGCATCAGCTTGCGGATCTCCTCGGAGGTCTTGGCCGAGACGACGCGGGTGCCCGGCACCTCCTCGCCCTTCTCGCGCTTCAGCAGGGTGGCCGGGTGCATGATTCCGCCGTTGACGACGGCGCTGACCGAGTTGGTCAGCTGCACCGGGCTGATCGAGATGCCGTGGCCGAAGGAGACGGTCATCAAATTGACCTCCTTCCACGGGTTCGGGATCAGCGGCCAACCCACCTCGGGAATCTCGATCTGCGCCGGCTTCAGGAAGCCGATGCGCTGCATGAACTCGCGCTGGCCCTGGGGGCCTACGACCTGCGCCATCTTCACCGAGCCGATGTTGGACGACTCCCGGAAGATCTCCGGGACGTTCATCCAGCGGTTCTCGGGATGGTAGTCGCTGATGCTGAAGCGGCCGACGCGGATCGGGCGGGTGGCGTCGAAGCTGTCGGTCATCTTCACATGGCCGCTGTCCAGCGCCATGGCCGTGTTCAGGATCTTCATCGTCGACCCCATCTCGAACACGCCCAGCGAGGCGCGGTTGAAGCGGGTGTCGTCGGGCATGTCGCCGGGGATGTGCGGATCGAAATCGGGCAGGCTGACGAAGCCCAGGATCTCGCCCGTCTTCACGTCCTGCACGATGCCGGCGCCGCCGATGGCGGAGAACTCCTCCATCGTCGCCATGATCTCCTTGCGCAGGATGTGCTGGATGCGCACGTCCACGCTGAGCTGCAGGGGCTGGGGGTTCTCCTTCAGGCGCTTGTCGAAGGACTGCTCCATGCCCATCAGGCCGTTATTGTCCACGCCGGTGAAGCCGACCAGGTGCGCCGCCAGGTTGCCCTGCGGGTAGATGCGGCGCTCCTCCTTCTGGAAGCTGACGCCGGGCAGGCCCAGGCGGTTGACCTCGAACTGCTGGCGCGGCGTCAGGTTCCGCTTCAGCCAGACGAAGCGCTTGTCGCTGGTCAGCTCGGCCAGGACGGTGCGGTAGTCCAGCTCGGGCAGGGTGGCGACCAGCTTGCGCGCGGCCTCCTCGGCGTCGATCACCAGCTTGGGGTCGGCGAACAGCGAGGCGGTGGTCAGCGAGGTCGCCAGCAGCACGCCGTTGCGGTCCAGGATGTCGGCGCGGCTGGCCTGGGGCGCGCCGGCGGTGACGGCCCGGCCGGCGCCCGGCTCGGCGCCGCGGTTCAGCACCATCACGTCGACCAGCCGCAGCCCGACCGTGCCGAAGGCCAGGCCGAACATGGCGGCGGTGACGATCAGGCGCGCCCGGCCCTGCTCAAGCGCATGGGCCGCGCGGCTCTGCAGCCGGACGCGGCCCTCGGGGCGGGCGTTCTGTCTCCGGTCGATGCCCGCGATATCGAAACCGGTGAGGGAGAAGTCGGCGTCCGTCACCGGCGGGCTCCGTACCTGGCGAGCAGCACCGGGCCGTCGACCGGGGCGGCCTGCGGCGCCGGCTTGGCGCCCCCGGCCTTCGGCGCGTCGGTCTTCTTCGGCGCCGGCTTGGCGGCGACCTTGGCGGCGTCTGTCTTGGTCGGCGCGGCGGCCGCGACCTGCGTCCGAGGGGCCGGCGCCGCGGCGGCCGGGGCCTCGGCCACCAGCACGCCCTCGGGCAGCTTCTCGGGGATCGCGTCCAGCGTCACCATCTGCGCCACCTGGACCGGCTTCAGCGCGGTGTGCTGCGCCACCAGGCGTTCCAGCCGGGCCGGGTCGTTCAGGTAGGCCCACTCGGCCTTCAGGACCTGGATGGCCTCCTGCTCGGCCACGATCTGCCGGTTGATGGAGGACAGGCGCTCCGCCTGCTCCTGCACCCGGTAGCTGGTGTGGTAGAGGATGCCGCTCGCCACCGTGGCGAGGCAGACCCAGACGATGGTGGACTTGCCGATCATGCGGCTTCTCCCAGGGGAGGCCAGGCGGGGGCCTCGGTACGGATGGCGGCGCGCAACCGGGCGGAGCGCGCGCGGGAATTGGCGGAGACCTCGGACGCGGTCGGCTTGACGCCGCCCTTGTCGACGAGGCGGAAGGTCGGGGCAGGACCGCTCTTCGCGGGGCCGGGCATGTGGCGGGAGGAACCGGCCTCAAGGCCGGCGCGGCGGCGGAGGAACTCCTTCACCGCGCGGTCCTCCAGCGAATGGAAGGAGACGATGGCGAGGCGCCCGCCGGGGGCCAGCAGCCGCTCGGCGGCGGCCAGGCCGCGGTCCAGCTCGCCCAGCTCGTCGTTCACATAGAGGCGCAGCCCCTGGAAGCTGCGGGTCGCCGGGTCGATGCCGTCCTTGGAGCGGGGCACGCAGCGGCGGATCGTGTCGGCCAGCTGCAGGGTGGTGCGGTAGGGCTCGGCGCGGCGGGCCTCGACGATGGCGCGGGCGATGCGGCGCGACAGCCGCTCCTCGCCGTAGCGCCAGAGGATGTCGGCGATCTCGACCTCCTCGTAGGTGTTCACCACGTCGGCGGCGCTGGGACCGTCGCGCCCCATGCGCATGTCCAGCGGCCCCTCGAAGCGGAAGGAGAAGCCGCGGGCGGGGTCGTCGATCTGCGGCGAGGAGACGCCGAGGTCCAGCGTCACGCCGTCCACCCGGGCGACGCCCAGGTCGGCCATCAGCCGGTCCATTGAGCCGAAGCGGCCCTCGACTACGGTCAGCCTTCCGCCGAAGCCGGGGGCGATGGATGCTCCGTGAGCGACCGCGCGGGGGTCGCGGTCGATCCCGTAGACGCGGCAATCGGCGGCGTTCAGCAGGGCGGTGGAGTAGCCGCCGCGGCCGAAGGTGCCGTCCACGATCACGTCGCCGGCCCGGGGGGCGAGGGCGGCGACGATCTCGGTCAGCAGGACGGGGATGTGCAGGTCGGCGCTCACGCGGCACCTCCCTTCGCCAGGCTGGCGGTGCGGGCGAGCACGGTGGCCAGCGAGATGTTGTTGGCGCGGGTTTGCTCCCGGCTCGCGGCCTCGTGGGCGGCGAAGGCCTCGGGGTCCCAGATCTGGAAGGTGCGGCGGCGGCCGACGAAGGCGGCGTTCTCGCCCAGGCCGGCGAAGCCGACGAACTGCTCGGGGATGACGATGCGGCCCTCGGGGTCGATGGGCAGCCGGACCGAGCCGCCAAACACGGTGGTCTCGATCAGGTCGCGCAGATCGTCGGGCATCTCGGGGTTATCGAGCGCGTCCGCCAGCTGGTTCATGTAGTCGACGGAGCAGGCGTCCAGCGCCTGGGCCTGCAGGGACCGGAAGACGATCAGCTCGGCCTGCCCACCAAGGACGGCGCGGAAGGGCGCGGGCACAGAGACCCGACCCTTCTTGTCGACCTTGTTGACGTATGTGGACAGGAAAAGGCTCATCGCCCCGCTCACTCTCGGTCCCCCGTCGGGAACCGCCCCTCTCGCAAAGCCCGCCCCGCGTCCTCCGGTCCGGACCTCCCGATGAACCCCGGTGGGAGGATGCGGCGATGGGCGGACGCGCCCGATTTATGGGTAGGAATGGGATAGCATGGGCCAGTATGGGCGTCAATGGGACCCATCAGTAAAGAAGGGCCCCTTCGAAGAATTATCCACAGGTTGTTGATAAGTGACCGTCGTCACACCGGGAGATTCAGGGGATCGAGTGCCGAACCATAGGAAAACCGCCGATCTCACGCATTTTATCTAAGATCGTTCATTATCCGTTCCGGCTGTGGATAACGAAAGGGTTAGCAGCAACTTAAGGCCGCGCGGGGCTCTTCTCCACAGGCGCAAGTCCTCGGGCTAAGCCGAGAGGGACAGGGCGGGAGCGTCTGGTCCCTCGGCGGCGCTTCCGCGCCCCGGAACGGTGATCCCTCGCACCACAAGATGTTGTGGCTAGACTGTTCTGGTAAATGAATCCTTAGTGGCAGCCGGTGCGGAAGAGGGATGCGGCGCCGGTTTCCCATGCCGTCCCATGCTCCCGTCGGGAAAGGCGCCGCCGGCCCATGCCATCCCATGGCGGGGCCCGGTCCCGCCAGTAATGTTTCGGGGACCACAAGCAGACCTGAATCGTCCGCAATAAAGAGGTAGATGCCAGACGGCCTGTAAGCCGGGTTCTGTCCGCCGGCCCGTTCCCCTTGCGGGGCGGCGGCCGGGGGATGACCATTCATCTGGGACGCCCGTTGCCGGACGCCTCTCGCGACCAACCCGGGCGACGGCGCGGAAGACGCCTGGGCGGAAGCTCCGCCCGTGCCGCCCCTATTCGGTCTTGCTCCCGGTGGGGTTTACCGTGCCGCCCCCGTCGCCGGGAGCGCGGTGCGCTCTTACCGCACCCTTTCACCCTTACCGGCGTCAAGCCGCCGGCGGTTTGCTTTCTGTGGCACTGTCCCTGGGGTCGCCCCCGCCGGGCGTTACCCGGCACCGTCCTTCCGTGGAGCCCGGACTTTCCTCCCCCCGGCGGCTTTCGCCATTGCCGGAAGGCGGCCATCCGGCCGTCTGGCGGTGCGCAAGCTAGGCCTCCGGCGTCCCATATGCAATGCCGAGATCGTCCTCCAGCGGCAGACCAGCATAGAGCTCGTCCAGGGGAACGTTCAGGCCGACGCTCTCGAGGCGCAGGACATGCTCCCGCTCGACCAGCAGGTCGGTCGCCCAGAGATCGCCGACGCGGCGGTGGACCTCGCAGTAGAGGCGCTGCGGATCGACAAGAAGGATTTCTTGCATAGATGACAAGCACCGGTAGAAGGGTAGCTTGATGCGACGATCGTAGACCTGGGTCGAGGGTGACAGTACCTCGACGATGAGTGCTGGCGTAGTCACGCCCTTCTGCTCACGAGTAAGTGGGTGGCATACGACCGCAACATCGGCATGGAAGTAGCTTATGGCTCTTTCCATACGACGGACTCCCAATTCGACCCCCACCCAGTAGTCCCGCCGCACCGCTACAGCGGCGGTCAGCAGAGTGGCGATCTTCGACGCCATCGCGCTGTGCTCCGGCGTCGCCGGCGCCATCCCGATGATCTCGCCTGACCGGTTCAGGATCGGGCCTTTGGGCACGGGGACGCCCTCGATCAAGTCGTAGCGGGTATCCGTCCCGTCGTCCCAGGCAAGGAACTCGTCCACTGTCATCAGTTTGCGCGCGGCGTCGGCCATTGGCGTCCTCCTGACGTGGTCGAACACATTATAACGTGCAGGCAGGCTCTTTGTTATCGCCATAGCGCTTGGCCAGCAGTTCACAACTCATCGGCTGAACATAATATCCTATAGTTGCAGCTTGGCTTGGATTTAGTAATATCAATGTTGACCCGTGTTGAGCGGCTGGCTAGAATCGGCGGGAGGTTCTTTTGAATAATTCTGATTGGGAAGAATTCCTATGTGGAAAGATAAATCTCAGTCCTGCTGAATTCGCGTTTCATGTTGCTGGTAACGGCTATAAAGTTCTGCCGGTGAATCCAGATCTGGCGATTCTGGTTCCATATAATCTATTGGGGTTTATGTGTGATGGCGGGGCGCAGCCCACGGGCGATTGCATCATTGCTGTCCACACAAAGAACATGGTTAATACCGGCTACTTTGAAGAAATTTCAAGTAAGCCAGTGCCGTTTAAGGGGTCATCTTATTTCTGTGATCCAAGTGCGGAGCCTCTGGCAAGATACATAGAACAAGTTGTGCCCCACCGAATGAGGCCCATGGCGTTCACCAATGAAGTTGCAGAAGCCCTTATCTACACTATGGCAAAAGAGCTAGGCCTTGAGGCTTATTGGGAGAGGAACATAAAGAGGCAGTTCGGAGTTGACGTGACCATCGGTAGTGGTCCGGCCTCGCCCGGTAGAGTTATTGCCACGCAACCGAAACTTACCAACCAGGGCCCCTACACCAGGAATGTGGGCTGGTTGCATGACTATAATAAAATGATCAGCAAAATGGGGAAGCTGAAAAGATTTAATCGCCTGGTCAGAGATGCTGAGGATGTTGAATTTCTTGCCATCGGGAACTCGGAAATTGATCCGGCCGAGTGTCAGAGATTAGCAAAAATGGGCTTGGGGTATTGCTATCTTCATGCGTACCAAATGCTGTAAGTAGCCCCGCTTTAAGGTCGTGCTGAGTGAAGGCTATGTAGCTTTAGAAGCGCCCGCAGCCGCGCCACCGTCTCGTCGTCGGGCGTGCCGGAGAAGTCGGCCGGGCGCCAGTGGCGCTGGAAGGCGCGGACGACCAGACGGGTGGGCTCGTCCAGTCCGCCGGTCTGCGGGACATCGTAGCCGAGGCGGGCGAGGTCGCGCTGTAGGCCGGCCATGTCCCATGCCGTCCCATCCCATGCCGTCCCATGGGGAGGCCACAGCCCGATGCCGGCGGCGGCGAGGCGGGGCCAGTCGAACAGCTCGCCGGGATCGTCCTTGCGCGCCGGCGCCACGTCGCTGTGGCCGACGACATTGCCGGGTGGGATGGGATGACGGGCGAGGATGCCGCGGCAGAGGCCCACCACGGCCGCCATCTGCGCCTCGGGGAAGGGGCGGTAGCCGAACTCGTGGCCGGGATTGACGATCTCGATGCCGATGGAGCGGCTGTTGACGTCGCGCTGGTCGCGCCAGCAGGACACGCCGGCATGCCAGGCGCGCCGATCCTCCGGCACCAGCAGGAAGATCGTCCCGTCCTCCTCCACCACATAGTGGGAACTGACCTGGGCGGCCGGGTCGCACAGGCGCTCGATCGCCTCCGGGCCGCTGCGCATGCCGGTGTAGTGCAGCACCAGCATGTCCACGGGCACGCCGTCGGGGCGCGGGCCGTGGTTGGGGGAGGGGCGGTCGATCACGCGCAGCATGCCGCCGCCCCTCCCGTACCGTACGATCAGCGCGGGCCGATCATCTGCTCCGGACGCACCCACTGGTCGAACTGCTCCGACGTCAGCAGGCCCAGCTCGATGCCGGCCTGCTTCAGGGTGCTGCCCTCCTTGTGCGCCTTCTTGGCGATCTTGGCGGCGTTGTCGTAGCCGATGTGCGGGTTCAGCGCGGTGACCAGCATCAGGCTCTCGTAGAGCAGCTTCTCGATGCGCTCCTTGTTGGCCTCGATGCCGACGACGCAGTTCTCGGTGAAGCTCTTGGAAGCGTCCGCCAGCAGCCGGATCGACTGCAGCAGGTTGTAGATCATGACAGGCTTGAAGACGTTCAGCTCGAAATGGCCGGTGGCGCCGGCATAGGTGATGGTCGAGTGGTTGCCCATCACCTGGGCGCAGACCATGGTCATGGCCTCGGACTGGGTCGGGTTGACCTTGCCCGGCATGATGGAGCTGCCCGGCTCGTTCTCCGGCAGGTTGATCTCGCCGATGCCGCAGCGCGGGCCCGAGCCCAGCATGCGCACGTCGTTGGCGATCTTCATCAGCGAGCAGGCGATGGTGTTGAGCGCACCCGACGCCTCGACGATGCTGTCGTGCGCCGCCAGCCCCTCGAACTTGTTCTCGGCGGTGACGAAGGGCAGGCCGGTGATGCGCTCCACCTCCTCGGCGAAGGCGACGTCGAAGCCCTTCTTGGCGTTCAGGCCGGTGCCGACGGCGGTGCCGCCCTGCGCCAGCCGCAGCAGCGCCGGCATCACGGCCTTGGCGCGCTCGACGCCGTAGGCGATCTGCTGCGCGTAGCCGCCGAACTCCTGGCCCAGCGTCAGGGGCGTGGCGTCCTGCAGGTGGGTGCGGCCGATCTTCACGATGTCGGCGAACTCGCGCGCCTTGGCGGCCAGCGCCGCGTGCAGCCCCTCCAGGCTCGGGACCAGCTCATGGTGGACCTGCTCGGCCGCGGCGATGTGCATGGCCGCCGGGAAGCTGTCGTTGGACGACTGGCCCATATTGACGTGGTCGTTCGGGTGGACCGGCTTCTTGGAACCGACCTCGCCGCCCAGGATCTCGATGGCGCGGTTCGAGATGACCTCGTTCGCGTTCATGTTGGTCTGGGTGCCCGACCCGGTCTGCCAGACCACCAGCGGGAAATGATCCAGCAGCGTGCCGTCGATCACCTCGTCCGCGGCCTCGACGATCGCCTGGCCCAGCTTCTGGTCCAAGGCACCCAGCCGGACGTTCGCCAGGGCCGAGGCCTTCTTCTGGATGCCAAGGGCGCGCACCAGCGGGGCCGGCATGCGCTCGCCGCCGATCTTGAAGTTCTGGAGCGAGCGCTGCGTCTGCGCGCCCCAGTACTTGTCGGCCGGAACCTCGATGGGACCGAAGCTGTCGGTTTCGATGCGGACCTTGTCGGCCATGTGCCGGATCTCCAGGGATGGGAGTGAAGGGGCTGCGGCGGTTTTAGCGGCCCGCGCGGCGCTCGGCAATGGGGCCTTGATGACGCAGGAGGGGACCGGAAGGGCCAAAAAAATCGGCCGGCCCCATGGTGAGGGCCGGCCGTCACGGAAAGTGGCGGGAGCGGGCCGGAGCCCGCTCCCGGTAGGCTTGCACGCCCGATCAGAACTTGACGGTCGTGGTGACGAAGTACCGGCGGCCCAGCACGTCGTACGTGTTGGAGAACGTGTTCTGCTGCGAGCCCATGACCGTGTCGGTCAGCTGCGGGGGATCGCGGTCGAACATGTTCAGGATGCCGGCGCGCAGCGAGATCGCCTCGGTAACCTGGTAGCCGGCGCTGATGTCGAAGTAGTTGAGCGACGGGGTCTCCGGGTACAGCAGGTTCGCCGGGTTGGCGCCGAGGAGGATGGCCTCGTCCTTCCACGAACCGATGTAGTTCCACTGCAGGCTCGCCGAGAACGGGCCCGAGGTGTAGCTCGTGGTCAGCGATCCCTTCCACTTCATGGCCGGGTCGCCGCTCGTGGTCGGGCACTGGTTCAGGGCGCTGTAGCCGGCGCACTTGAACACCGTGCCGCCCGCCAGCGGCTGGTAGTCGTACTTGTCGCGGTAGGACAGGTTGCCGGCGAACGAGATGGTCGAGCCATCCTCGAACAGCGACACCATCTCCGGCAGGTCGTGGCGGTAGTTGACGCCCACGTCGATGCCCGAGGTCTTCAGGCTGCCGTTGTTGACGGTCGGGACGCGGACCACGGCCAGGTAGCCGTCGGCCGTGCGGCTGAGCGCCTGGCAGGTCTCGGAGTTGATGTTGTTGTTGGCGAAGCAGTTGGCCACCACGCCGCTGCCGCCGCCGCCGAAGCCGCCGATGTAGCGGGAGATGTCGATCTGCCACCAGTCCAGCGTCGCCGAGAAGTCCGGCAGGAACTCCGGCGTGAACACGCCGCCGATGGTCCAGGTGTCGGACTTCTCCTCGCGCAGGTCGAAGCCGGCGACGGCCGAACCCACGGTGAGCGACTGGTACTGCGTCGGACGGTTGGCGTTGAACGCGGCGGTGCCCACCTGGGCGGCCGGCACGCCCTGCGCGATGCAGAGGGCCCGCTGCTGGGCGGTCACGTTGACGTTCATGCAGGGGTCGACGGCATTGTTGAGCGTCGGGAAGCCGACCTGACCGCCCTGGAACAGCTCCAGGACGTTCGGGGCGCGGATGGCGCGCTGGTACTGGCCGCGCAGGCGGATGTCGCCGGTGATGGCCCACTCGGCGCCGCCCATGTAGGCGGTCACGCCGCCGACCGAGCTGTAGTCGGAGTAGCGCACGGCGCCCTCGAGGCCGACATACTTGGCGAAGGGCAGGTCGGAGACGAGCGGAACCAGAACCTCGGCGAAGCCTTCCCACACGTCGAAGGAGCCCTGGGTCGACAGCGCCGGGTTGAAGCCCAGGATGTCGCCGGTGCGGATGGCGTCGTCGACGCGGTTCGAGAACTCGTTCTTGCGGTACTCGGAACCGACGGCCACGCCCAGCCCGCCGGCCGGCAGGTCGAACAGGTTGCCGCTGACCGAGCCGTTCCAGATGGTCTGGTTGAACTCGAGCACGCGGTTCGTGTTCGTCTGGATGTAGGCGGCGGCGGCCGGGCTGATGCGGCCCGGGCCGAAGATGTCGAGCGGCACGCAGCCCGCGGCGCGGCTGACGCAGACGGCCTGGCCCGTGACCGGGTCGCGGGTCACGTCCAGCGCGTTGCGCAGACGGGTCGAGGACACGTCGCCGCGGATCAGCTGGTTCAGCTGGCTGCGGCCGAACTCGATGTAGGTGTCGTAGGCCAGGTTGAAGGGCAGATCACCCTTCATGCCGAGCACGGAGTTGAAGGCGTTCTGGTTGTTGTCCTGGGCGCGCGGGCCGAGCTCGGTCATGCGGCGCGACAGGGCGTTGGCCGTGGTCACCGACGCGTAGTCCGGGTTGGTGGCGTCCGGGTACAGGCGGCGCAGCAGGGCGACCGTGTCGGGCGTCAGCAGCGGGTTGGTCAGGTTGATGCGGATCGGCGGCACGCCGGGACGCGGCTGCGGCAGGACCGCGGGGGTCTCGGCGAGCTGCAGCGGCACGCGGTTCTCGGTGAAGCTGAGCTCGGCATAGACCTTGGCGAAGTCCGCGATCTCGTGGTTCGCCATGGCGAAGGCGGAGTAGCGGTCCTGCGGGACGCGGAGGTAGTTGATCGGCGAGAAGTTGTACAGGTCGCCGGCGCTCGTGCCCGTGCGGGTCGAGTTGAACGGGCGCGGATTGCCGTTCGCGTCCCAGGTGAACACCTCGGTGCCGCGGGCGATACGGCCCGACGGGGCGGTGCTGGAGCCCGAGAACACCAGCTCCGGGCGGCCATCGGCGCCGGCCTGCTGGGTGATCGACTGGCGCGAGAACTCGCGGTCGGCGGCGAACACGGCCTCGCGGGTGTTGAACTCGGCGAACAGCACCGCGTTGGTGCGGCCGTCCTCGGAGCCCGTGCCGATGGTCAGGTTGCCGTTGATCTCGCCGGCGTCGCCACGGTCGGAGATGCCGTACTTGGCACTCGCCTGGGCGCCGCGGAAATCCTCCTTCAGCACGAAGTTCACGACGCCGGCCAGGGCGTCGGAGCCGTACACGGCCGAGGCGCCGCCGGTCACGACGTCGACGCGCTCGACCAGGGAGGCCGGGATGTTGTTCAGGTCGACGGTGCCGGTGCCGTTGGTCGGGATGAAGCGGCGGCCATTCACCAGCACCAGGGTGCGGGAGGCGCCGACGCCGCGCAGGTCGACCGTGGCGGTGCCGTTACCGCCGTTGTTCGACTGGGAACCCAGCGCGGGAACGATCTGCGGCAGCTCGTTCAGCACGCTGTCCAGCGTGGCGGCGCCCTGCTGCTCGAAGGTCTCGGCGCCGACGACGGTCACAGGGCTGGAGCTGACCAGCTCGGGACGGGCGATACGCGAACCCGTGACGACGATCTCCTCGAGGGAGGCGTCCTGGGCGAAAGCGGAGGTGGCGAAGGCGACGGGCGCCAGGGTGGCGACGACGGCCGCGCTGCAAAGCAGGCGGGCGCGGGCGCCCCGGCTGAACTCACGAAGGTCTTGCATAGGTCCCCCTGTTGACGGTCCCGGCGCGGCGGCTGCCTTAAGCGGCTCATAACCCGACCGACACGCCGAATTGAGGTTGGTTACGTCAAAGGGAGTAGGCGCCTCAACCCTTCTTTGCTGGAATGTAACCTTTCACGGGCGATGTGACCTTTTTGCAAAGAACCTTGCGTCGGCAGGCGCGCGGCCGGTCTGGAATTGCTTGCAACTCAAGGCTTTGGCACGAAGCCGTCACAAGTTCCGTCGCGATATGATTGCGTCGCCGCAACCACTCTGGCCGGAATGTATCACGGGTGTAACTGTCGGGCCGGTCAGCTGCCGCCTCAGAACCTCGCCCCGGGCGCCGTGCGGCAGCGGGCGAGGCTCGGCACGGCCGTCCTGGGAAACGGCCACCGGGGCGGCGACTGCTCTCGAAAGTGGTAATGCCCTGGGCGAGAACTCCCGGGTCCCGGGAGTTGCACAGGGCTTGGCTGTTGACCGGGCATGAGACCGTTCACGAAGGAGTCATCATGCGGCGCGCAGCCCTGCTCCCGCTCCTGCCGCTGGCGCTGCTGGGCGCCTGCGCGCCGCTGATCCCCGACCGCCCGCCGGTGCGGCAGCCCTCGCCCGAGCGGCGGGTGGTGCTGGCCCAGCCCCGGTTCGAGCAGTTCAAGCCCTACGAGCTGGTGGCCGCCGGGCCGGTGACTCCCGACCTCGCCAGCGATCCCCGGGCGAACGAGTACCGCACCCGGCTGCGCGAGGCGGCGGCGAAGGGCCCCGCCTATGCCGGGCACCTGGCGGTGGCGAGCTGGGCCTGCGGCGAGGGTTGCCGGCAATGGGCCTTCGTCGATGCGCGCGACGGGCGGGTGGTCTGGGGGCCGAAGACCGGGCCGAAGACGCGCTTCCGCCTGGACAGCCGCCTGTTCGTGGCCGAGGCGGCGGGTCGCGAACCGGCCCGCTACTACATCTGGACCGGCCGCGAACTGCGCGAGATGGAGGGCTAGGGTCCGCGCTTAGTGGCCCATGTCCGGCGCCGGCTGCCCGCCCGGCCGTTCGGTCCGGCGCATCAGCCGGCCGCGCTCGGTGACCAGCACCGTGGCCAGCGTCAGCAGGCCGAGCACCGTATAGCCGATCACCAGCGGCCGCAGCGTGCCGTCGAAGGCCTGCCCGATCAGCCAGCCCACGCCCGCTCCCGCCGCCGTGCCGTAGAAGCCCATGAAGGAGGAGGCGGTGCCGGCGATGTGACCGACCGGCTGCATGGCGATCGCGTTGAAGTTCGGCATCATCAGCGTGTTGCAGAAGAAGGCCAGGCCCAGGAAGCCCAGCAGCACCGGCAGCGGCGGCGCCGGCGGGAAGCCCGCCAGGGCCATGGCGCCGCAGGCCGCCAGGAAGACCAGCAGGGCCGCGTGCGACACCCGCCGCATGCCGAGCCTGCCCACCAGCCGGGCGTTCAGCAGCGTCGCCACCGCCATCACCCCGGCGATGCCGCCGAAGACGATGGGGAACAGGTCGCCCAGCCCGTAGACGTCCACGAAGATCTGCTGGGAGGAGCCGACATAGCTCATGATGCCGCCGAACATGAAGCCGCCCGCGACCGTGTAGCCCATGGCCTCGCGGTTGGTCACGACGAAGGCCACCGCCCCGCCGATGGCCGCGGGCGACAGCGGCATGCGGTCCTCCGGCGCCTGGGTCTCGGGCAACCGCACCAGCATCCAGGTGAGCGCCGCCAGCCCGGCCACCAGCAGGAAGCCGAAGATCCAGGGCCAGCCGCCGACCCGCGCCACCAGCGTGCCCAGGCTCGGCGCCAGCATCGGCACCATGATGAAGACCAGGATGATGAAGGACATGATCCGCGCCATCTCGCGCCCGGCGAAGCGGTCGCGCACCACGGTCAGGGTGATGACCCGCATGGCGGCGGCGCCGACGCCCTGCAGCGCGCGGGCGGCCAGCAGCGCCTCGAAGCTCGGCGCGATCACCGCGCCGGCTGCGCCCAGCGCGAAGATCAGCAGGCCCACCACCATGATGGGCTTGCGCCCGAACCGGTCGGACAGTGGGCCGTAAAAGGGCTGGCCCACCGCGAAGCCCAGCATGAAGGCGGTGACCACCAGCTGGCGGTCATTGGCCGAGGCCACCTGGTAGCTGGCGGCGATGTCCGGCAGCACCGGCAGCATGATGTCGATGCCCAGCGCCGGGATCGCCATCAGCAGGGCGATCAGCGTCACGAACTCGCCGATGCCGAGGGCGAAGCGGGCGGGCGGGGCGCTCGGGGGGGAGACGGGCTTCTGCATGATGCGGCCAGTCTAGGCCGCGCCGGCGCCGGGGCACAGCCGGACCTCCGCATGCGGGGCATGCGCGGCCCGGCCGTCCCCGAAGTCATAGGCGGCATGTTCTACCGGTTGCCGCCCATCACGATGCTGCCCAGCGGGCCCAGCACCGAGCCTTCGCCCTGGCCGGCGCCCGGGCGGCCGGCGGCCAGCATGCGGCCGGCAAGGCGCGAGAAGGGCAGGCTTTGCAGCCAGACCCGGCCGGGGCCGCGGAGCGTCGCGAAGAACAGCCCCTCGCCGCCGAACAGCACCGACTTGATGCCGCCGGCCTGCACCAGGTCGAAATCCACCGACGGCGTCATGGCGGCGAGGCAGCCCGTGTCGACGTGCAGCACCTCGCCCGGGCCCAGCTGCCGCTCCACCACCGTGCCGCCGACATGGACGAAGGCCCAGCCGTCGCCCTCCAGCCGCTGCATGATGAAGCCTTCGCCGCCGAACAGGCCGGTGAGGATGCGGCGCTGGAAATGGATGCCGATCTGCACGCCCTTGGCCGCGGCCAGGAAGCTGTCCTTCTGGCAGATCAGCGAACCGCCGACGTCGGCCAGCCGCAGCGCCAGGATGGTGCCGGGGAAGGGAGCGGCGAAGGCGACCTTGGCCTTGCCGGCGCCGCCGCGGTGGGTGAAGACGGTGGTGAACAGGCTCTCGCCGGTGATGACGCGCTTGCCGGCGCCGATCAGCTTGTCCATGAAGCCGCCGCCCTGAGGGCCGGAGCCGTCGCCGAAGATGGTGGTCATCTCCACCAGCGCGTCCTTGTACATCATGGCCCCGGCCTCGGCGATCGCGCTCTCGCCGGGGTCCAGCTCGACCTCGACGAACTGCATCTCCTGGCCGTAGATCTTGAAGTCGATCTCGTCGGCGCGGCCGCGCGGGCCGCCGGCGTGGATGGGCGGCGGCGGCACCGGCACGCCGCCCCAGGGACTGGGGCTGGCCGACAGCTCGGCGACGCGGCCGACCGGCAGCCACTCGACGAAGCCCTGGCGCCAGCAATGGGCGTCGGGATTGCCGCGGGCGAACTCAAGCGCGGCGTTGCCCTCCAGCGGGCCGACCTGGCTGCTGGCGGTGTGGAAGTACCATTGGCTCATGGCGCGTCGCTCCCCCTGGATCGTTCAATCGCGTCCGGCTTCGGCCAGGCGGCGCTCGATGTCGGCGATGGTGGCCCGCGGCAGACCCAGCCGCCCCGCCAGCCAGGCGAGATAGGTGCGCTCGGCCTCGGTGTCGGGCTCGATCGCCAGCAGCGAGGCGGCGTAGATCTCCGCCCGAACCGCTGGGTCCGTCGCCCTGGCCACCAGCGCGTCGGGGTCGGCCGGCGCCGCCATGGCGCGCTCGACCCAGGCCCGCTCGGCAGGCCCGGCCCCGGCCTCGTCCAGGTGCCCCAGGATGCGGCCGCGCTCCTCGGCATCCAGGTACCCGTCCGCCTTGGCCGCCTCGATCATGGCGAGCAGCAGCAGCTCGGCCGGCGGGGAGGAGGGCGGCGGCATGGAGCCGGGGAAGGGCGGCGGCGCGGCGCCCGCGCCCGGCGTCTGCCACGGCCCCGAGGCGGGCTGGGGCGGGTAGGGCTGAGCCTGATGGGGCGGAACCGGATGGGATGAATAAGGCTGGGATTGCGGCGGATAGGGCTGGGGCTGGGGCGGATATCCGGACCCGTGCGGCGCGGCGTGGGTCTGCGAGGCCTTGTACTGCTGGTACACGGCCATGCCGATGCCGGCCAGCAGCGACAGCCCGCCGCCCTTGGAAAAGGCGGCCTTGCCCAGCGCGCCCTGCACGCCGCCGTGGCTTCCGCCATGGCCGTGGCTGCCGTAGCCATGGTGGCCGTAATGCTTGTGGGGCTTGCGCTTGTGGCCGGACAGCCGGCTCGACAGCATCTGCGTGAACAGCTTCTCGAAATCCATGCCGTCTCCTCCCCGGAATGACGGCGCCATTCTTAACCAAACCCCGGTGGCCTGTCGCGCGCGGCGAAGGGGCGGGGGACTACCCCTTGCGGAGGGCGGGGCGCCTCAGCCGGCGCGTTCCAGCAGCAGCTTCAGCGCCAAGGCGGCGAAGACCAGCCCGACCGCGACGTTCAGCGCCCGCATCCAGCCGGGATGCCGCCGCAGCGCCCGCCCGACCCCCGCGCCCGACACGCCGACGGCGGTGTTGGCGGTGACGCCGGGCGCGATGAAGACCAGGCTCAGCACCAGCATCTGCAGCGGCACGGCGCCCTGCTCCGGCCTCACGAACTGCGGCAGCAGCGCCAGGAAGAACAGCAGCAGCTTCGGGTTGGTGACGCAGGTCAGCGTGCCCTTCCAGAAGATGGCCGAGAGGCCGCCCGTCGCGGCCTCCGCCTCGGGCAGGGTGGCCGGCGCGGTGACGCTCTTCCAGGCCAGCCACAGCAGATAGGCCGCGCCACCCCAGCGCACCGCCTCGAAGGCGGCGGGAGAGGCGGCGATCAGGGCCGAGACGCCCAGGATGGCGGCGGCGATGTGCGCCGCCAGCCCCAGCAGGATGCCGCATGATGCCGCCAGCCCGCCGCGCGGGCCCCGCTCCACCCCGCTGGCGAAGCAGAACAGCATGTCGGGCCCCGGCGTCAGCCCGAGCGCCAGCGCCACGGCGGCCATCAGGCCCAGCGTCTCCGCCGTCGGCATGGCCTCAGTTCCGCGACAGCACGGCGAGGCGGGCGGCGAGCCCCAGGAAGATCGTCCCCACCACCCAGTTCTGCACCCGTGCCGCCACCGGATGGCGCAGCAGCAGCCGGCCCAGGCCCCCGCCGGACATGCCGACCGCGGCGTTCACCAGAGTGCCCGACAGGTTCATCAGCGTGCCCAGCACCAGGGCCTGCAGCGCGACCGAGCCCTGGGCCGAGTCGATGAATTGCGGCAGGAAGGCCAGGAAGAACAGCGCGACCTTGGGGTTCAGGATGTTGGTGACGACGCCGCGCAGGAAGATGCGGCCCAGCGGCGCGGTGACGCCGCCGGCCATGTCCGCCGACAGGGCCGGGGCGCGGAAGCTCTTCCAGGCCAGCCAGGCGAGATAGGCCGCACCCGCCCAGCGCACGATCTCGAACAGGGCGGGGGAGGCCAGCAGCAGCCCCGCCAGCCCCAGCGCCGCCGCGACCGTATGGACCATCGCCCCCACCGCGACGCCCAGCGAGGCGGCGATGCCGGCCTTCGGGCCCCGACCGACGCCGCTGGCGAAGCAGAACAGCATGTCCGGCCCGGGCGTGACGTTCAGCGCCAGGGCGGCCGCCATGAACAGCGCCAGCGTGTGCAGCTCGAAGACGGGGAACTCGGCCATGGGCGGCGGGACCTTCCAGGATCGGGGCGGGCCGCTATGATGCGTCCGGCCAAGCCCTTCGGCAAAGTTGGAGAACGCATCCCATGTCCGCGCACGACGCAACGTCTTCGGGGGCACGCCCCGACTGCATCCGCCACTGGACGGAGATCCAGGACCAGGACGATGCGCGCTATCCGGGCTCCGACGAGCTGCTCTCCATCGGTTCGCCCTTCGGCCGGGTCTTCGGCCTGACCCGCATCGGCATCCACCACGAGCTGGTGCCGCCCGGCCGCCGCACCTCCTGGCCGCATGCCGAGAGCACCGAGGAGGAGTTCATCTATGTCATCGAGGGCACGCCCGACGTCTGGCTGGACGGCCACCTGCACCGCCTCAAGCCCGGCGACGGCGTCGGCTTCCCGCCCGGCACCGGCATCGCCCACACCTTCATGAACAACACCGACGCGGACGTCCGGCTGCTGGTGGTCGGCGAGCGCAAGCGTGCCGACAACCAGGTCCACTACCCCATGCACCCCGCCCGCAACGCCGAGATCGGCGACCTGCACTGGAAGGACTGCCCGCCCCGCGAGCTGGGGCCGCATGATGGGAAGCCTAAGGGGCGGTGAGGCTGTGCGAGCTGCGACGGGCCAAGCAGGCGTCCTCACCGGCGGCAGCGTCGATGCTGTGCGTCCTTCGACAGGCTCAGGATGAGGGGGATTTTGCTGCTCCCGGCCAACACGGCGGGGATGTGGTGTTGGGGCAAGCACCGGGAGTGCCTCGCGTACCCCCTTCCTCATCCTGAGCTTGTCGAAGGACGCACCACGGTCCAGCCCCTACGGGCCGCCTGTATCTACCCCGCCCGGAACCACGCCTCCGTCGCGGCGTCGGCGGGGAAGAACAGCTCCACACGCAGATCCTGCAGGCCGGCGTCGAGCGGCGTGCCCATGCTGGCGATGACGGTCAGCAGCGACAGGCGCACTCCGTCCTTCTTGAAGCGCAACGTCAGGGTCGGGGCGACGGGCGCGTCGTCGGCCAGGGCCGCCTTGGCGTGCTCCGCCACGTCGGCGCGGTCGTCCAGGTCGCGCAGCGGGCCGAAGCCCTCGGCCAGCGGGTCCTCCAGCAGGGCCTCGGCGCGCAGGCGGCGGAGCGTCCAGCCGGCGACCTCCTGGAAATTCTCCAGGATGGCGGCCATGGGCGGGCTGAACAGCAGCCGGGCGAAGTTCAGCGGCTCCGCCGGCGGGCCTTCCAGGTCCAGCAGGAAGGCCAGCAGCCGCAGCGCGCCCGGGTTGGCCTGGATCAGCGTGTAGTGCCGGTCGACCACCACGGCGGGGTAGGGAGCCTGCTGCGCCAGCATCCGGTCCACCGCCGCCTGTACCGGCTGCAGCTCCGGCGCGTCCGGCGGGCGGGCGGCGAACATGGGCGCGAAGCCGGCGGCCAGCAGCATGGCGTCCTGGTGGCGCAACGGCACGGCCAGCGCGCCGCCCAGATTCAGCACCATGCCCCGGCTGGGCCGGGCGCGGCCGGACTCCAGGAAGCTGATGTGGCGCTGGCTGGTGGCGCAGGTCAGCGCGAGGTCCAACTGGCTGGTGCCGCGCGCCTGGCGCCAGCGGCGGAGCAGGGCGCCGAAGCTGCCGGCGGGGCGGGTGCGGGGGCGGATGTCGGTCATCGTCATGCCCCCACTCTGCGGCCTGCGCGACGCGCCGTCCATTACCTGCCAGGGAATTGAGACACCGTCGCCGGGGGAGGAGAGTGCGGCATCGCCAACCGATGGAGGTCGCCATGACCCTCGCCCTTTCCGCCACCGACACCCGTTCCGCCGCCCCGGCCCGGGGGCTCCGCTCCTTCCACCTCTATGCGGTCCTGAGCGCCCTGGTGGCGCTGGACCTGCTGCTCTTCGCCGATTGGATCGCGGCGCTGGCCTTCACCGATCCGGCTCTGACCAGTTCGGTCGACTCCGCCCTCTGGCTGCGCGGACTGGGCATCGGCACGCTGCTGTTCGCGCTGACGGTCGAAATCTCCGCCCGGCGCGGCGGCCGCTGGCTGGAGGTGGCGCCGCTGATGGCCGGCACGGCCGGCGCGGTATGCTTCATCGCCATCGCCGCCGCCTGGAGCGTGCTGTCGCCCCTGGCCGTCGCGGTGCTGGCGGTACTGGGCGCCATCGACCTCGCCTTCGCCCGCTCCATGAGGCGGGCCGTGGAGGGGTGAGCGGGTGAGCAGCTGCTTGGAGCACCGTTTATTGGGTTCTCGGCCGTTGCTCCTCTGTCCCGTCATCCCGGCGAAAGCCGGGACCCAGGGGTTGCAGCCATGTGCGGTCGATGAAGCGGGCCGAAGATCGCATTGCGCCTTCGGCTCCATGCGACCACGAACCACACCTGCGCTGCATGGATCGTATCCCGCTGCAACCCCTGGGCCCCGACTTTCGTCGGGGTGACGGGGAGAGTGGTCGTACCGCCGCAACCGCCCTCAGCCGGTCCTAGCTCCCATACCCCCCACCGCCCGGCGTCTCGATCACGAAGACGTCGCCGGCCTGTAGCTCGGCCTTGGCGGTGGAGGGGAGCTCGACCACGCGGCCGTCGGCGCGCTCCACCCGGGCGGCGCCGACCTGCGCCGGGCCGCCGCCGGCCATGCCGAAGGGCGGGACGCGGCGGTGGTTGGAGAGGATGGCGGCGGTCATGGGCTCCAGGAAGCGCACCCGCCGGACCACCCCGTCGCCGCCGCGCCACCTGCCCCTGCCGCCGGAGCCGCGGCGGATGCGGAAGCTCTCGAGCAGAACCGGGAAGCGCCATTCCAGCACCTCCGGGTCGGTGAGGCGGCTGTTGGTCATGTGGGTGTGGACGGCGTCGGTGCCGTCGAAGCCCGGGCCGGCGCCGGAGCCGCCGCAGATCGTCTCGTAATATTGGTGGCGGGCGTTGCCGAAGGTGAAGTTGTTCATCGTGCCCTGCGCCGCCGCCATCACGCCCAGGGCGCCATAGAGCGCGTCGGTCACCGCCTGGCTGGTCTCGACATTGCCGGCCACCACGGCGGCGGGATGCCGAGGGTTCAGCATGGAGCCCTCGGGGACCAATATCTCCAGCGGCTTCAGGCAGCCGTCGTTCAGCGGGATGTCGTCCTCCACCAGCGTGCGGAAGACGTACAGCACCGCCGCCCGGCAGATGCTGGCCGGCGCGTTGAAGTTGGTCGGGCGCTGCGGGCTGGTGCCGGTGAAGTCGATGCGGGCGCGGCGCGCGTTGCGGTCGACGGTAACAGCGACGCGGACAACAGCGCCGTCGTCCATCTCCTGCGCGAAGCTGCCGTCCTTCAGGGTCGCCAGCACGCGGCGCACCTGCTCCTCGGCATTGTCCTGGACGTGGCGCATATAGGCCTGGACGGTTTCGAGGCCGAAATGGTCCACCATCCGCCTCAGCTCGGCGGCACCCTTCTCATTGGCGGCGATCTGGGCGCGGAGGTCCCCGAGGTTCTGCGCCACGTTGCGCGCGGGATGCGGGCCGGAGCGCAGCAGCTCGATCGTTTCGGGTTCGCGGAAATGGCCGCCCTCCACCAGCAGGAAGTCGTCGATGAGGACGCCCTCCTCCTCGATGCTGCGGCTGTCGGGCGGCATGGAGCCGGGGGTGGCGCCGCCGATGTCGGCATGGTGGCCGCGGCTGGCGACCCAGAACAGCGGTTCGCGGCCGGCCGCGTCGAAGACCGGGGTGACGACGGTGATGTCGGGCAGGTGGGTGCCGCCCCGGTAGGGGTTGTTCAGCATCACCACATCGCCGGGCTTCAGGCTGTCGCGCCGGCTCTCCAGCACCGCCCGCACGCTGTCGCCCATGGATCCCAGATGGACCGGGATGTGCGGGGCGTTGGCGATCAGCCCGCCCGTGCGGTCGAACAGGGCGCAGGAGAAGTCCAGCCGCTCCTTGATGTTCACGGAGTGCGCCGTGTTCTCCAGCGTCGTGCCCATCTGCTCGGCGATGGACATGAAGAGGTTGTTGAAGACCTCCAGCATGACCGGGTCGGCCTCGGTCCCGACCGCCACGCGGGCCGCGAGCGGCACCACGCGGCGCAGCACCAGCCCGCCGCGCGCCGTCACCTCCGCCCGCCAGCCCGGCTCCACCAATGTGGTGGCGGTCGGCTCGCGCAGGATGGCGGGGCCGTCCACGCAGGCGCCGGCGGGAAGGGCGGTCCGGTCATGGACCGGCACCGTGCGCCGCCGGCCCTCCATGAAGCAGTCGGCCTCGGCGAAGGGGCGGGTGTCGGGCTTGCCCGCCCAGGGGATCTCGGGCACGTCGGCGCCGGTGCCGCCGACGGCCTCCACGCTCATCGCCTCCACCACAAGCCCGCGCGCCGGCATGAGGAAGCCGAAGCGCTGCCGGTGCGCCGCTTCGAAGCGGGCGCGCAGCTCGTCCAGCGGTCCATGATCGACGATCAGGGCGGTGTCGCTACCGGCATAACGCAGATGCGCGCGGGGCAGCAGGCGGGCGGAGGCGGCGGGAATACCCTGGGCGGCCAGATCCTTCAGAGCCTCGGCCGAGAGCTCCTTCGCCAGCGCGTCCAGCTCGGGCAGGGCGGCTCGGTCCAGCGGCCGCTCAACGGCGCGTTCGCGCATCGACACGATGTCGGCCAGCCCCATGCCGAAGGCGGAGAGCACGCCGGCCAGCGGGTGGATGTAGATCTCGGTCATGCCCAGCGCGTCGGCCACCAGGCAGGCATGCTGCCCGCCGGCGCCGCCGAAGCATTGCAGGGCGTAGCGGCCGACATCGTAGCCGCGCTGGACGGAGATGTGCTTGATCGCGTTCGCCATGTTGTCGACGGCGATGGTCAGGAACCCCTCCGCCACCTGCTCCGGCGTCATCACCCGCCCGGTGGCGTCGCGGATTTCGGCGGCGAGGTCGGCGAATTTCCGGCGCACGATGTCGGAATCCAGCGGCTGGTCGCCGTTCGGGCCGAAGATGGCGGGGAAGAATTCCGGGTTCAGCTTGCCGACCATGACGTTGCAGTCGGTCACGGTCAGCGGGCCGCCGCGCCGGTAGCAGGCGGGGCCCGGGTTGGCGCCGGCGCTCTCCGGTCCCACCCGGAAGCGGCTGCCGTCGAAGCGGCAGATGGAACCGCCGCCGGCCGCCACCGTGTGGATGCGCAGCATCGGCGCCCGCAGGCGCACGCCGGCCACCTGGGTCTCGAAGGCGCGCTCATACTCGCCGGCGAAGTGCGACACGTCGGTGGAGGTGCCGCCCATGTCGAAGCCGATGACCCGGCCGAAGCCCTCCGCCGCCGCGGTGCGCACCGCGCCCACGATGCCGCCGGCGGGACCCGACAGGATGCTGTCCTTGCCATGGAACAGGGCGGCGTCGGTGAGCCCGCCGTTCGACTGCATGAACATCAGCCGCACGCCCGGCAGCTCGGCCGCCACCTGGTCGACATAGCGGCGCAGGATGGGGGAGAGGTAGGCGTCCACCGCTGTGGTATCGCCGCGCCCGACGATCTTCATCAGCGGGCTGACCTCGTGGCTGACCGAGATCTGGGTGAAGCCCAGCTCCCGCGCCACTTCCGCGACCGCCTTCTCGTGCGCGGGGAAGCGGTAGCCGTGCATCAGCACGATGGCGCAGGCCTTGAAGCCGTCGGCCCGCGCCGCCGCCAGCCCGGCGCGCGTGGTCTCCAGGTCGGGCGGCGCCAGCACCGTGCCGTCCGCCATGACCCGCTCCGGCACCTCCACCACCCTGGCGTAGAGCTGCTCCGGCAGTTCGATGCGGCGGGCGAAGATCTTCGGCCGGGCCTGGTAGCCGATGCGCAGCTGGTCGGCGAATCCTTGCGTGATCGCCAGGATTGTGGGCTCGCCCTTGCGCTCCAGCAGGGCGTTGGTGGCGACGGTGGTGCCCATCTTCACCACCTCGATGCGGCCGGCCGGCACCGGCTCGCCCGGCGCCAGGTCCAGCAGCTCGCGGATGCCGGCGACGGCGGCGTCGCGGTAGCGCTCGGGGTTCTCCGACAGCAGCTTGTGCGTGACGATGACGCCGTCCGGGCGGCGGGCGACGATGTCGGTGAAGGTTCCGCCCCGGTCGATCCAGAACTGCCAGCGGCCCGCTTCGCCCATATCAGTCGCTCCTCACCTTCGAGGGGCGGGAGTGTGCCGGGCGCGGCGGGATACGTCTATGCCGCCGAGCGGCCCTGCCACTGGTCCAGGAACATGCCCAGCGGCACGGTGCCGGCGTCCAGCGCCGCCTGCACCAGGGTCAGCGGCGTCGGCGGCGCCAGATCGACGGAGCTGGTGACCTCGCCTTGCTCGAAGACGCAGGGGCCCATGAGGCGGCGGGCGATGCGCTGCATGCGGTGGTTTTCCGGCAGGCAGAGCATGTAAACCCGGCGGACCCGCAGCGTGCGGGCGGCGGTGAGCACGCGCCGGACCAGCCCGGTGCCCAGCCCCTGGCTCTGCCACTCCGGCTCGACGCTGACGGCAAGTTCCGCTTCGCCGTCAGGGCCCAGGCGCAGTTCGGCCGCCCCGCGGACCTCGCCGCGCACGATGCAGGCGACCAGCACGGTGCGCCTCCAGTCGATGCGGCGGACATGCGCCTCGATCCCGGCGTCGCCGACCGCGCCCATGAACCGGGCGCGGCGGTCCCGGGGCGCCAGGCGCAGCAGATGGTCCCGGTAGCGGGCGCCCTCGACGGGCAGCAGCTTGCGGTACACGGTCATGATGTCACTCCCACCCGCCGGTATTGCTGCGGATGCGAAGAAAACATAATGCGCCGCAGCATGGTTCCGGACGGGCCATCCGGCATTGGAGCTATGCGGTCGGGCGTAGGGTTGCGCCGGTAAGACGACCGTCTTACTTTCTGGAGGTGGAGGATGTTATGGCGCTGACCAGCAAGCTCTCGGTGAAGGCCCAGACGGTGCTGCCCCAGGCGGTGCGCGACCATCTGCGGGTCGGGCCCGGCGACGAGATCGAGTACGAGCTGCGGGACGGCTGCGCGATCGTGCGGCCGCGCCGCAAGATCGGGGCGGATCCTTTCGCCGCCTTCACCGAATGGTCGGGGCCGAACGACGAAGAGGATTATGCCGACCTTTGAGCCCTTCGCGGTCGTCGCGGCGCGTTTCCCCTATGTCGAGCTGGAGCATGGCAAACGACGCCCCGCTTTGGTCGTCTCCCGCCCGCATCTGCTCGAGACGAGCGGTCTGCTCTGGGTTCTGATGATCACCAGCGCCCGCAACGAGCCTTGGCCGGACGACATCCCCATCGACGATCTCGTCCTGGCGGGCCTCCGGAAGCCGTCGGTGATCCGGCCGTCCAAGATCGCCACCATCGAGGCGTCTGCGGCAGAGCCGATCGGCAGGCTGTCGGCCGGAACCGCCGCCAGGGTCGCGGCGGCCTTGCGCGACATGCTGGCGACCCACCCCTGACCCGCCTTCCGCTTCACATCATCCGGCCCCGCCGCTAAGGTGCGGCGTTTCTCACGGCGGGCGGTTTCATGAGCATCTGGGGAAAGATCCTGGGCGGGGCGGCGGGGTTCGCCGTCGGCGGGCCGCTGGGCGCGCTGATCGGCGCGGTGGCCGGCCATGCCGTGGACGAGTACCGGGCGTCGGAGGCCGAGGCGGCCCCGGAGGGCGGCAAGGACAACACCCGCTCCATCGCCTTCACCATCGGCGTCATCGCGCTGGGCGCCAAGATGGCGAAGGCCGACGGCGTGGTGCACCGGGTGGAGGTCGACGCCTTCAAGCGCGTCTTCCACGTCCCGCCGGACGAGCTGAAGAATGTCGGCCGGGTCTTCGACCTGGCCAAGCGCGACACGGCGGGCTTCGAGCTCTACGCCAAGCAGCTGGCCGGCCTGTTCAAGGACCGCCGGACGGTGCTGGAGGACCTGCTGGGCGGGCTCTTCTCCATCGCCCGCGCCGACGGGAAAATGCATGACGGCGAGCTGCGCTATCTGGCCGAGGTCGCCCGCATCTTCGGCTTCACCGATGCCGAGTACCAGCAGATCCGCCGCATCCATGGCGGGCCCGAGGCCGGCATCGCCGACCCGCTGGACGATCCCTACGCGGTGCTGGGCATCAGCGCCGCCGCCACGGACGACGAGATCAAGGCGGCCTGGCGCCGGTTGACGCGGGAGAACCATCCCGACCGTGTCATGGCGCAGGGCCTGCCGGAGGAGTTCGTGGAGATCGCCACCGACAAGATGGCGGCCATCAACGCCGCTTATGACCGCATCATGAAGGAGCGCGCGCCCGCCGGCGTGCGCTGAAAAGCACATATGGCCCCCAATCCCCCCCTGGTCGCGCTGAAGGGCGCCACCATCGTCCTCGGCTCCACCACCCTGTTCGCCGATGTCGACGTCGCCATCGGCCGCGGCGACAAGGCCTGCCTGGTCGGCCGCAACGGCAGCGGCAAGTCCACCATGCTGAAGGCCCTGGTGGGCCAGGTGGACCTCGACCGCGGCGAGCGCTTCGTGCAGCCAGGCGTGCGCATCGCCTATCTGGCGCAGGAGCCGGACTTCAGCGGCTATCCGACCGTCGCCGACTTCGTCGGCGGCGGCCTGGCCGAGCCGGCGCCCTACAAGGTGGAGTCGGTGCTGGACGAGCTGCGCCTGCCCGGCGACCGGCCGGCGAGCACGCTGTCCGGCGGCGAGGCGCGCCGCGCCGCCATCGCCCGCGCGCTGGTGGACGAGCCCGACGTGCTGCTGCTGGACGAGCCGACCAACCATCTGGACCTGCCGACCATCGAATATCTGGAGAAGGCGCTGCTGGCCTTCCGCGGCGGGCTGCTGGTGATCAGCCACGACCGCACCTTCCTGAAGAATTTGTCGCGCCGCACGCTGTGGCTCGACCGCGGCACGCTGCGCGAGACCGACCGGGGCTTCGGCGAATTCGAGACCTGGCGGGACGAGGTCTTCGCGGCCGAGGAGCTGGCGACCCAGAAGCTGGACCGCAAGCTGGAGGTCGAGACCAAGTGGCTGCGCCAGGGCATCAGCGCCCGGCGTACCCGCAACATGGGTCGCGTCCGCGCCCTGTTCGACCTGCGCAAGGAGCGCGCCGCCCGCAACAAACAGGGCCAGGTGAAGCTCGGCGTCGCCGAGGCCGACCTTTCGGGCAAGCTGGTGATCGAGGCGACGGGGATATCCAAGGCCTTCGCCGGGCCCGACGGCACGCGCTCCATTGTCGACGGCTTCTCCACCCGCATCGTGCGCGGCGACCGTGTCGGGCTGATCGGGCCGAACGGCGCCGGCAAGACGACGCTGCTGAAGATCCTGATGGGCGAGCTGGAGCCGGATGCCGGCACGGTGCGTCTCGGCACCAACCTCAAGACCGTGGTCTTCGACCAGCGCCGCGCCCAACTGGACCCGGAGCAGAGCATCCGCCAGGTGCTGCTGCCCTTCGGCGGCGACAGCGTGGTGGTCGGCGGCCAGCCGCGGCACGTCGCCAGCTACATGCGCGACTTCCTGTTCGACCCGGGCATGCTGGAGCAGCCGACCAAGGCGCTGTCGGGCGGCGAGCGCAACCGGCTGCTGCTGGCCAAGCTGTTCGCCGAGCCCAGCAACCTCATGGTGCTGGACGAGCCGACCAACGACCTGGACATGGACACGCTGGACCTGCTGGAAGAGGTGCTGGCGGACTATGAGGGCACGCTGCTGCTGGTCAGCCACGACCGCGACTTCCTGGACCGGCTGGTGACCAGCACCATCGCCGTGGAGGGCGACGGCGAGGTGCAGGAGTATGCCGGCGGCTACAGCGACTATCTGGTCCAGCGCCCGGCCCGGTCCGCGCCGGCCGCATCCGCCGCTGCCGCCAAGCCGGCCGCGCGCGAGGCGGAGGCGCCCAAGGCGAAGAAGAAGCTGGGCTACCAGCAGCAGCGTGAGCTGGACGCCCTGCCGGGCACCATGGAGAAGCTGAGCGGGCAGATCGCCAAGCTGGCGGCGAGGATGGAGGACCCCGACCTCTACGCCCGCGACCCCAAGGCCTTCCAGAAGGCCTCCGACGACCTCGCCAGGGCCCAGGCCGATCTGTCCGCCGCCGAGGAGCGCTGGCTGGAGCTGGAGGCGCTGCGGGAGGAGCTGGAGGGCTGAGCCCGGACGGAAGAAGGGGCGCCCCCGGCCGGAGGCGCCCCGTTGATCATCATCCCTAGGGCAAGCCTCACGCCGGGCGCTTGCGCTCGGCCTTGACCTGGTACATGCGGGCGTCGGCGCGGCGCAGCGCCTCGTCCTCGCGGTCGCCGCTGCGGTAGGCCATGGCGCCGAAGCTGGCGCGCAGCGGCAGGGCGACGTTCTGCCAGGTGGCGTGGCGGCCCTCAAAGGCCTTCGCGAGGGCTTCGGCGCGGGCCTGGCCGGCGGCCTCGCCGACGCGGGTCAGCAGCACCGCGAACTCGTCGCCGCCCAGTCGCGCCACCACGTCCTGGGCGCGCACGCTCTCGGTCAGCGCGCGGCCGACCTGGCGGAGATAGGCGTCGCCGGCCAGATGGCCGTGGCGGTCGTTGATGGCCTTGAAGCCGTCCAGGTCGACCATGACCAGTACGCCGGTGGCGGTGCCGCGGCGGGTGGCCGCCAGCTCGCGCCGGAAGGCGTCCATGAAGCCGCGGCGGTTCATGAGCCCGGTCAGCTCGTCCGTCATGGTCATGGTCTCCAGCGCCTCGATCCGCTCGCGCTGCTCGGAGATCACCCGTTCGGCATCCGCCAGCCGCAGGGCCATCTCCTGCAGCATGAAATGGTTCAGCCCGCCCGACGCCGGCTCGGCCGTGCGGAGGCTGGCCTGAAGGCCGGCGGCCGACAGGTCGCGGTCCAGGCGGGGGAGGATCGAGGCGGTGTTCGCGGGGGTCATGGCCGGGTCTCCAGGATCGGGGTCCTGGACGCTTTTGAGCAACGGCCGTGCCACACGGCTAAGTAACTGATAGATATGGAGAAGTGCCGGCTGGTCCGGTTTTCGCCCCGGCCGCCGGGCAGCTTTTGCCGGTTCGCGTCCGATCCTTCGCGGCAAGGACTGCCGGAAGGGGGGATGATCGGTAATCCGTCAAAGAGCTTGCGTCGCCGCCCGGGCAGGGGAGAATGGTCGCCTGTTCCCCCAAGCCGGTCTGGCCCAAGCGTGATCTCCCTCCGTTCCGCCGCCACAGCGGCCCTCTCCGTCCTCGTCGCCACCGCCTCCATCGGGGGCGTGGCGCCACCGGCGGATGCCGCCGTCGCGATCGCGCCGCACCGCGCCAGCTACAAGCTGTCGCTTGCCGGCAGCCGCAACGGCAGCCCCATCGCCGGCGTCTCCGGCAACATGACCTTCGCCTGGGGCGACGCCTGCGACGGCTGGACCACCGAGCAGCGCTTCCAGATGCGCTTCTCCTACGCCCAGGGCGAGGAGTCGGAGGTCATCACCAGCTACACGACCTGGGAGGCCAAGGATGGCGGCCGCTACCGCTTCGTCGTGCGCAAGCAGACCAACGGCCAGATGGACGAGGAGCTGAAGGGCGACGCGACGCTGGACGGCGACAAGGGCGGCAAGGTCGTCTTCACCAAGCCCAAGGAGGCGACCGTCGACCTGCCGGCCGGCACCATGTTCCCCAGCGCCCATACAGAGGCGCTGCTGGACATGGCTGGCAAGGGCGAGCCCTTCTTCGCCCGCCCCGTCTTCGACGGGTCGGAGATCGAGGGGGCGACGACGGTGACCGCCGTGCTGGGCCGCAAGGCCGCCGCGCCCGAACTGCCCGCCGCCGAGCTGCGGACGCCCGACGCCTGGAACGTCACGCTGGCCTTCTATCCCAAGGACGAGCAGGAGGCGATGGCCGACTACGAGACCGGCCTGGTCCTGCTGACCAACGGCGTGGTCCAGTCGATGCTGATCGACTACGGCGACTTCAAGGTGAACGCGGAACTCGAGAAGATCGAGGCGATGCCCAAGGGGCCGTGCTGAAGGGGCCGCGTTGCCGGTGTGCGGCCTTCGACAGGCTCAGGCTGAGGGGAATATAGCTGCTCCACATGGCATCGGTGTGCCTGGCGCACTCCCGTCCTCATGCTGAAGAGCTTTGCGCGGTCGTCATGACTTGCAGTGTTAGCGGAGTGCGTCCTTCGACAGGCCCGGGATGAGGGGGATTTAGCTGCTCCCGGTGTGAGGGTGTCTGGTGAAAATCCGGGAGTGCCTGGCACCAACCATCCCTCATCCTGAGCCTGTCGAAGGACGCACAACGGGCCAGCCTCTCCCCTCGGCGCTCCTCCCGACCTACGGCACCGACCTACGGCTTCACCAACCCCCGCCCCTTGAGGATCGCGCCGGCGCCCAGCTTGCCGCGCACCGCGTCCATCGCCTTCTCCACCTTGGCGCGGCGGGCGAGGCCGGGGTCCAGCAGGTCGGGCGGGTCGGCGTCGCAAGGGTCGGTCAGGTCGGACAGGCCGATGCCGATCAGGCGGAACTTGGTGCCGTCCGCCTCCTCCGCCAGCAGCTCCACGCCCGCCCGGTAGAGCCGGTCCGCCAGTTGGGTGGGGGAGGGCAGGCGGCGGGCGCGGGTGCGGGTCTTGAAGTCGGCCGTCTTCAGCTTCAGCGTCACGGTGCGGCCGGCATGGCCGCCCTCCTTCAGTCGCCGCGACACCGTCTCGCAGAGCGGCCACAGGGCCCGCTCCAGCGCCTCGCGCGAGGCGATGTCCGTGTCGAAGGTGGTCTCGCCCGACACGCTTTTCGTCGGCGCGTGCGGGGTGACGGAACGGCCGTCCTCGCCGCGGGAGAAGCGGGACAGGCGCTCGCCGATGCTGCCGTAGCGGGCGACCAGCACCGCCGGGTCGGTTTCGCGCAGCTGGCCCACCCGGGTCAGCCCGTCCTCCGCCAGCTTCTTCTGCAGGGCGGCGCCCACGCCCCAGATGATGCTGACCGGCTTCTGGTCCAGGAACGCCACCGCCTCGCGCCGGCCGATCACGGCGAAGCCGCGGGGCTTGTCGAGATCCGACGCGATCTTCGCCAGGAACTTGTTGTAGCTGAGCCCGATGGAGGCGGTGACGCCGATCTCCGTCTCGATGCGCTTCACCAGCCGAGCCAGCGTGCGCGCCGGGCTGCCGCCGTGCAGCCGCTCGGTGCCGGAGAGGTCCAGGAACGCCTCGTCGATGGAGATCGCCTCGACCAGCGGCGTCGTCTCCTCCATCAGAGCCCGCACCTCGCGGCCGACGGCGGCGTATTTCTTCATGTTGGGCGGGATGACCACGGCTTCGGGGCAGGCGGCCAGCGCCTTGAACATCGGCATGGCCGAGCGCACGCCGTAGAGCCGCGCCACGTAGCAGCAGGCGGAGACGACGCCACGCCTGCCGCCGCCGACGATCACAGGCTTGTCCCGCAGCGATGGGTCGTCCCGCTTCTCCACGCTGGCGTAGAAGGCGTCGCAATCGATGTGCGCGATGGCGAGGTCGCGCAGCTCCGCATGCCGCGCCAGGCGGGGCGAGCCGCAGCCCGGGCAGCGGCCGGCGATGCCCGCCGGCAGCTCGGCCCCGCAGTCGCGGCACAGCCCCGGCAGGCCGGCCGGGTCGCGCTCCGCCTTTCCGAACTCAGCCACAGCTCCCGCCCTCCGCCAGCATCGGTCCGTTCAGCCCCTTAAGTTTTTCGTCCTATGGTCGATAACGCCCTCTTAACTTTCGCACCCGATTATATCTAAAGGGTTAGCTCGGTGGTTGTCGGGGGCCGGCGCATTTTCGCCGAGGCCGATTGTCTAGTGGAGGGGTGCATCGTAAGGTGTGCCGGAACCGGATGGCAGATCTGCTGCCCAGATTGGAAGAAATGGCCAAGCGCATCCTGATCGTCGAGGACAACGAGCTCAACATGAAGCTCTTCCACGACCTGCTCGAGGCGCACGGCTACGAGACGCTGCAGACCCGCGACGGCATGGAGGCTCTGCGACTCGCCCGCCAGCACCGCCCCGACCTGATCCTGATGGATATCCAGCTGCCGGAGGTTTCCGGGCTTGAGGTTACCAAGTGGATCAAGGAAGATGACGACCTTCGGGCGATACCGGTGGTCGCCGTCACCGCCTTCGCCATGAAGGGGGATGAGGAACGGATCCGGGACGGCGGGTGCGAGGACTACATCGCCAAGCCGATCTCGGTTTCCCGCTTCCTCGAGACCGTCCAGCGGTTCGTGGGTTGAGGGCACCGGCAGCGGGCCCCGTACTTCGCTAAGGTACCATGTCGGCTCGCGTCCTCGTCGTTGATGATGTCCTCCCGAACGTCAAGCTGCTCGCGGCGAAGCTGACCCGCGAGTATTTCGACGTGGTCACCGCCAGCAGCGGGCCGGAGGCGCTGGAGCGCATCCGCACCCATGCCCCCGATATCGTCCTGCTGGACGTGATGATGCCGGGCATGGACGGGTTCGAAGTGTGCGAGCGCATCCGCTCGGACCCCTCGGTCATGCACATCCCCGTGGTCATGGTCACCGCGCTGTCGGACGTGTCCGACCGGGTGCGGGGCCTGGAGGCGGGCGCCGACGACTTCCTGACCAAGCCGGTGAACGACGTGGCGCTGTTCGCCCGCGTGCGCTCGCTGGTCCGGCTGAAGATGATGATGGACGAGTGGCGCCTGAGGGAGAGCACGTCGGGCCAGCTCGGCATGCTGGTCGCCACCGATTCGGTCCATACCCAGTCGGCCGAGGGTGCCAGGGTGCTGGTGGTGGAGGACAGCTCCATCGACCTCGACAAGATCACCGAGACGCTGGTC
Source organism: Azospirillaceae bacterium (assembly GCA_035626475.1). GTDB lineage: Bacteria > Pseudomonadota > Alphaproteobacteria > Azospirillales > Azospirillaceae > DASPKT01. The sequence goes on along the minus strand of DASPNP010000049.1, from coordinate 31,919 downwards.
CGCGACCGGGGCCTGGTCTACCCCGCCGAGAACTGCGCCGGCGCGCTGGAGCGCGCGCTGACCGAGGAGTTCGAGCTCATCGTCGTCAGCCTGACGCTGATGCGCGAGGATGGCCTGCGGCTCTGCTCGCAGCTGCGCTCGCACGAGCGGACCCGGCAGATCCCCATCCTGCTGGTGGCGGACGAGACCGACATGGACCGGGTCGCCAAGGGGCTGGAGCTCGGCGCCAACGACTACCTGATCAAGCCGATCGACCGGAACGAGCTGCTGGCCCGCGGCCGCACCCAGATCCGCCGCAAGCGCTACCAGGACCGGCTGCGCGCCAATTACGAGCAGAGCCTGTCGCTGGCGCTGACCGACAGCCTGACCGGCCTGTTCAACCGCCGCTACCTCAGCGCGCACCTGCCGCGCCTGCTGGACCGCTCGGGGGGCAACCACAAGCCGGTGGCGGCGCTGCTGTTCGACATCGACCATTTCAAGGTGGTGAACGACACCTGGGGCCACGGCGTCGGCGACGAGGTCCTGAAGGAGGTCTCCGCCCGCGCCAGCCGCAACCTGCGCAACTTCGACCTGGTGGCGCGGCTGGGCGGCGAGGAGTTCGTCGTGGTCATGCCCGACACCGACATGGCGCAGGCCCTGCAGGTGGCGGAGCGGCTGCGCCGCCGCATCTCGGACGAGCCCTTCCGGGTCTCCGCGCCCGTCGGCGAGATCGCCATCAGCATCAGCGTGGGCGTCGCGGTCGCCGAGGGCGTCACCGCCGAGGACGGCGAGTCGCGGGGCGAGACCGGCGAGAGCCTGCTGCGCCGCGCTGACACCGCCCTCTACCAGGCCAAGCGCGCCGGCCGCAACCGCGTGGTCGCCGACCAGGTCGAGGCGGCGGGGAAGTAAGATTGTGCGAATCCCTCGCCCCTTGCGGGAGAGGGATGAGACCTCTCTATCCTTCTCCCCTTGAGGGAGAAGGGTGGGACCCGTTGCGGAGCAACGGGGGGATGAGGGGTCGGCGGGCGAAGCCCGACGTTCTCACCCGTTGTCCCAGGATCACCCGTCGCGAACGCCAGCCCAAGGGCTGTCGACCCCTCATCCTCCCCAAGCAGGCTTGGGGCCCCATCCTTCTCCCGCAAGGGGAGAAGGATAAATCCAACTCGCGCCAACGCGAAAAGGCCGCCCCGTGAAGGGCGGCCTTGGTCGCTGGCCAGAAAGCTCGGACCGGTCGCGCCCCGATGGGGCGCGGGTCTTACTTGATCTTGGCTTCCTTGAACGGGACGTGCTTGCGCGCCACCGGATCGTACTTGTTGAACTCGAGCTTCTCGGTGAGCTTACGCGGGTTCTTCTTCTTCACGTAGAAGAAGCCGGTGTCGGCGGTGCTCACCAGACGGATCAGCACGGTGTTCTGCTTGGCCATGACCTTCAATCCCAACGATGCGGCCACGGACGCGGCCAAATAAATCCCGTCACCGCACCGTGGCGGCGTAGCGCGGCAATCTAGCCATCGGCGCCAGGATGTCAAGCGCGGATGATGCGGACGAGGTCCAGAGCGGGCATTTCACCACCGGACGGCCGACTTGCCCGGGGACGGCCGAGGGGCCAGTCTCACGGCCATGACCGACCCCGCCGCCCGCATCATCGGACTGTACCGCGACAACGCCGCCCGCTGGGACGAGGACCGGCCCCGCAACCTCATCGAGCGCGCCTGGCTGGAGCGGTTCCTCGACATCGTGCCCGCCGGCGGCGGCGTGCTCGACCTCGGCTGCGGCATGGGCGAGCCGCTGGCCGCCTTCCTGGCGGGGCGCGGGCTGCGGATCACGGGCGTCGACACGGCACCTGATCTGCTGGACCTCGCCCGGGCGCGGCTGCCGGACCAGGAGTGGATCCTGGGCGACATGCGCTCGCTCGCTCTCGGCCGCCGCTTCGACGGCATCCTGGCCTGGGACAGCTTCTTCCACCTGACGCGCGACGATCAGCGGCGCATGTTCCCGGTCTTCCGCGACCACGCCGCGCCCGGCGCGGCGCTGATGTTCACCAGCGGCCCGGAGGACGGGGAGGCGTTCGGCGAGATGTGGGGCGAGACGGTGTACCATGCCAGCCTGTCGCCAGCCGAGTACCGCCACCTGCTGGAGTCGCACGGCTTCGACGAGGTGGCGCACCGGGCCGAGGACCCGGACTGCGGCTTCCATACGGTGTGGCTGGGCCGGCGGCGTTCCTAGCGCGCCGCCACCGCCCGGTGCGAGCGGGCCAGGGCGCGGCGGTAGAGGGCGGGGTCGGCCAGCAGGGCCTTGGCGACCTCCAGGTCCAGCGCCGGCTCGTGCTCGCGCTTGGGGCAGGCGGCGCGCAGTTGCGCCAGGGCGGCCGGGTCGCTCAGCGCCTGGTCCTGCCACAGCGCGATGGTAGAGGTGGGGATGGTGCCGCCCGACCGCAGCTCCTCGACGATGCCGGCGGCGGTCGCTCCCTCGCGGCTGGTGCAGAGGCTGGGCTGGACGCCCTGTTTGTGCAGCGTGTAGCCGCTGGGCGCGTGGATGCGCGACCAGGTCAGGAACAGCTCCCCCTGGTTCGGCAGGGGGATGACGGTCTGCACGCTGCCCTTGCCGTAGGAGGAGGCGCCGACCACGGCGGCGCGCCCGCTGTCCTGCAGCGCCGCCGCGACCACCTCGGCGGCCGAGGCTGACCGCCCGTCCACCAGCACCACCAGCGGCGCGCCGGAGAGCTGGTCGTCGGAGCGGGCGTCGTAATGCTGCAGGCTGTCCGGGTGGCGCCCCTCGGTGGAGACGATGGTGCCGTCGGTGACGAAGCGGTCGGCCACGGCCACCGCCTGGTCCAGCAGCCCGCCGGGATTGCCGCGCAGGTCGAGCACATAGCCGCGGCCCTGGCGGCCCAGCCTGTCCTTCAGCTGCCGGATGGCATCGGAAAGATTGACCAGCGTGGCGGCGTTGAAACGCTCGATGCGGATGATGCCGACGCCGTCCTGCACCTCCGCCGTCACGGTGCGCGGCACCACCCGGTCGCGGCGCAGCGACAGGCGGCGGCCCTGGCGGGCGGTGGCCGTCGGCGGGCCGACCGTCACCTGCACCGGGCTGCCGGCGCGGCCCGCCAGCCGGGTCGCCACCGCCTCCACCTCCAGCCCGTCGATCGACACGCCGTCCACCGCCAGCAGCGCCTCGCCCGGGCGGATGCCGGCGCGGTCGGCGGGGCCGTCGGGGATGACGTCGGCGATCATCAACCGCTCCGCCTCGCGCCGGACGGTGACGCCGATCCCGACATAGCCGTCGCGCACCGAGCGCTCGGCCTTGGCCTGCTCGGGCGTGGTGTAGCGGGAGCTGCCGTCCAGATCGGCGGTCATGCCGTCGATCACGGCCTTGTGCACCGCCTCGGTCCCGGCGGCTGTGAGGGCGGGGGAGCGCAGCCGCACCGATTCGGCCACCCGGGCGGCGAAGTCGGCCCAGTCGGAGGGCCGGCGGCGGACGGGCAGGGTGAACTCGCCAATGCCCTGGCCGGCCACCGTCACACCCAGCACGCCGCCGGCGCGCGAGAAGGATACCGCCGGATCCAGCCGCGACAGGCCGGCCAGCCCGTCCAGCGCCAGCCGCTCCAGATCGACCGGTTCCAGGAACTGCTCGTCGATATGGTTCAGCGCGGCGGCCAGCAGCACCCGGTCCACCGGCCGGTCGGCCGCGCGGTCCAGCAGCTTCTCGCCGTCGGCGGCCGATACCGGGGCGGCCCCCGCCAGCATCCAGCCGGCGAGACCGCTGGCGGTGCCCAGGCCGACGCCGAGCAGGCCGGCCAGGCCCATGCCCAGCACCCTCAGCCTGATCCGCCGGCCCCGTCTCATGGCCCTACCCCCGGATGCGGAGCGCCCACTGCGCTCCGATGACCGCGCCCTTGATCCTGGGCAGCAACAGCAGCGTGAGGGCGATCGTCGCGGGGACCCACAGCGCCAGCTGCAGCCAGTAGGGCGGATGCACGCCCCGCTCCAGCGCCAGCATGCCCGGGATCACCACATGGCCGACCGCGAAGATGGTGAAGTAGGGCGGCGCGTCGTCCGCCCGGAAGCTGCCCGTCTCCAGCCCGCAGGCGGAACAGGATTGATGGACCGCCAGATATCCCGAGAACAGCGTGCGCCCGCCGCAGGCCGGGCAGCGCCGCAGCAGCCCGCGCAGCATGCCGGCCTTGAAGGAGCCGGGAGCGCCGGCTGCAGTGCCGTTTTCCACCCTGTCCGTCGACTCGTCGGCCGTCGTTTCCATAGAGGAATGATGGACATTCCCAGTGCCGCCCGTCCAGTGCCTTCGACTCCCGGGAGCGCGCGGAAGGAGAGGGAGCCTTCGCCGCCGGTGGGTGTTGACCGGGGACAGGACACGCGAACTCTGCTGGGCTGCCGCCATGACCAAGCCGCTCTCCATCTTCGACAACGACGCCAAAGAGCGCGCCATCGAAGAGGCGCGGGAAGCCGCGCGCCGGGGCGACGTGGTGGATCATGAGATCGTAATGGCTTGGTTGGAGCGTCTGGCGGCGGGCGAGAACCCGCCCTTGCCGATCTAATACCGCGCTGCATCGACGGTTCATTGCTGCAACCCCTGGGTCCCGGCCTGCGCCGGGATGACGGGTAGGGGGAGTGGCGAACCGCACGACCTTCTCATGCCCCAGCAACGGTCTGGCTACCCTCAGTGCCTCTCTCAACCGTCACCCCGGCGCAGGCCGGGGCCCAGGGGTTGCAGCAGGATGCGCGCGATGCAGCACCCGTAGGTCGGGAGGAGCGAAGCGCATCCCGACAAACCCCGGCCGACGATGTCGGGATACACCTGCGGCTCCTCCCGACCTACGGGCGTCCAGCGCTGATCCTCACTCCTCCCGCCTCCGCCTCGGCGGCTTCGGCCGGTTGAGGCCCATGGGCTCGCGCGGGGTCTCCTTCTCCCGGCCGCGCCGCGCGGTGGAGCGCGTCAGGCGGGCGCGGCCGCCGCCCTCCTCGCCGGCGAGCCAGGGCTTGTCCTCTGTGTCGCGCTCCAGCAGCTCGAAGACCATGCTGCCGGAGATCGGGTCGGCCTCGGCGAGGCGCACCTTCACCGGCGTGCCCAGCCGGTAGACCCGGCCCCAGCGCCGGCCGACCAGGGCGTGGCTCTTCTCGTCATGGTCATAGAAGTCCTGGGGTAGGGTGCTGATCGGCACCAGCCCGTCGGCGCCGGTCTCGTCCAGCGTGATGAACAGCCCGAAGCGCGTCACCCCGCCGATGCGGCCGGAGAAGGTGGCGCCCACCCGGTCCGCCAGATAGGCGGCGACATAGCGGTCGATGGCGTCGCGCTCGGCGGTGGCGGCGCGGCGCTCGGTGGCGGAGATGTGCTCGCCGATCTGCTCCAGGCGGCCCGCCTCCTCCTCGTCCAGCCCGCCGGGACCGAGCCCGTAGGCGCGCACCAGCGAGCGGTGGACGACCAGGTCGGCATAGCGGCGGATGGGCGAGGTGAAGTGGGCGTAGCGGCTGAGCGCCAGGCCGAAATGGCCGATATTCTCCGGCCCGTACACGGCCTGCGCCTGGCTGCGCAGGATCACCGTGTTGACCAGGTGCGCCTCCGGCGTGTCGGCGGCCTTGGCCAGAATCTGGGTAAAGGCGGCGGGCCGGATGACCTGCCCCTTGGCGAGGTTGTAGCCCATGGAGCCCAGGAACTCGCGCAGCGCGTCCAGCTTGTCCCGCGCCGGTTCCGCGTGCAGCCGGTACATGACCGGGGCCGACTTCTTCTCCAGCGCCTCCGCCGCCGCGACGTTGGCGGCGATCATGAACTCCTCGATCAGCCGGTGGCTGTCGTAGCGGGCGCGCACGGTGATGGAGACGATCTTGCCCTCGGGCGAGAGCTTCACCTGCCGCTCCGGCAGGTCCAGCTCCAGCGTGCCGCGCTTCTCCCGCGCCCGCAGCAGCGTCTCGAAGGCGCCGTAGAGCGGCTCGATGACGCGCTCCATCAGCGGCCCGGTGGTCTCGTCGGGCGCGCCGTCGCGGGCGGCCTGCACCTGCTCGTAGGTCAGGCGCGCGACCGAGCGCATCAGGCCGCGCACGAACTTGTGCCGCTTCAGATTGCCGTCCCGGTCGATCCACATATGGACCGCCAGGCAGGCGCGGTTCACCTGCGGCTTCAGCGAGCACAGCTCGTTCGACAGATTCTCCGGCAGCATCGGCACGACGCGGTCGGGGAAGTAGCAGCTGTTGCCCCGGTCGAAGGCCGAGCGGTCCAGCGCCGAGCCCGGCCGCACATAGAAGCTGACGTCGGCGATGGCGACCAGCAGGTGCCAGCCGCCCTCGTTGTTCGGGTCGGTGTCGCGCTCGGCAAACACCGCGTCGTCGAAGTCGCGCGCGTCGGCGCCGTCGATGGTCACCAGCGGGAAGTCGCGCAGGTCGGTGCGGCCCTCCAGCGTCGGCTCCTCCGCCCGCTCCGCCTCATCGATGGCGGCCTTGGGGAACACGGTGGGGATGCCGTTCTGGTGGATGGCGATGAGGCTGACGGCGCGCGGCTCCTCCATGCTGCCGATCACCTCGACCACGCGCACCTGCTTCAGCCCCATGCGGTTGGCCGGCAGCAGCTCGGCCACCACCAGGTCGCCCGCCGTGGCGCCGCCCTGGTTGGCCGGGGCGACGGCGTATTCGTGCTTCTCCCGCCGGTCGGTCGGCTTGATGCGGCCGCCGTCGCGCCCGAACTGGAAGACGCCGACGATGCGCGCTTGGCCGGTGCCGTCCAGCTTGCGGATGGTGCGGGCCTCGTAGGTGTCGTCCGACTGGCGGAACAGCTTCGCCAGCACGCGGTCGCCCGGCGCCAGCGCACCCTGGCCGCGCTTCTCCGGCTGCATGAAGATGCGGGGCGGCTCCTCCTCGGAATTCCAGGTGGCGGGCCGCGCCAGCGTCTCGCCGTCGGGGTCGATGTCGGTGACCAGCAGCACGGCGACCTCGGGCAGGGCCTTGGGCACGCTGATGCTGCGCCGGTTGCCCTTCTCTATGCCGCCCTCTTCCTCCAGCTCGCGCAGGATCTCCTTCAGCTGCACCCGGTGGTCGCCGGAGATGTGGAAGGCCTTGGCGATCTCCCGCTTGCCCACCGGCACCGGGCTCTCCCGGATGAACTCCAGGATCTGCTCCTTGGTGGGGAAGGGATTGTCCTTCTTGGGGCGTGGCACGGGCTTGGGCCTCTTGCTTGGGTCTGGACTGGCTGGGTGCGGCCGGCTGAGCTTGGGCTATGGGAGAGGCTGAGGGTTGTGCGTCCTTCGACAAGCTCAGGATGAGGGGTGTTGGTGCCAGGCACTTCCGGAAAAACACCGGGAGCAGCAAAACGGCCCTCATGCTGAGCCTGTCGAAGCACGCACCCCATCGCCGCTGCCGATTTGTGGCACCCTTACTCCGGCTCCCCCTCGAAGATCGGGACGTGGCTGCGCTTCATCACTGTGCGCAGCGCGAAGCTGGAATGGACGCGGGCGACGCCGGGGAGCCGCGTCAGCACCTTGTTGTGCAGCATCTCGTAGTCGCCGGCGCCCGAGACGATGACGCGCAGCAGATAGTCGGCCTCGCCCGACATCAGCCAGCACTCCATGACCTGCTCGACCCCGCGCACGGCGGTCTCGAAGTCGGACAGGATCTGCTCGGTCTGCTTTTCCAGCGTGACGCGCACGAAGACGCTCTCGGCGCGGCCCGACGCCGCCTGCTCGACGATGGCGGTGTAGCCGCTGATGACGCCCGCCTCCTCCAGCGCGCGCACCCGGCGCAGGCAGGCGCTCTCCGACAGGTGGACGCGCTCGGCCAGCTCGGAGTTGGGGATGCGGCCGGCCTCCTGCAGGATGGTCAGGATGGCGCGATCGATGCGATCGAGCCTAAGGTTTCGCAGACTCCGCCGCATGGCCGCTCGAAAGTGGTGGAACCTTGCGAATTCTGCCCCCGCCGCCGGCCCCTTTGCAAGGACATGCGCCGGCCGTGGGGCGTATTCTCCGCAGCCATGGGCCCGGCTAATCGGGCGCCCCGAATCGCAGGGAGAGACAGATGCTGGTCGGCGTTCCCAAGGAAATCAAGAATCACGAGTACCGGGTCGGCCTCGTCCCCGGCAATGTCCGCCAGCTGGTCGCCCATGGCCACCAGGTCATCGTGCAGAAGAACGCCGGCGCCGCCATCGGCCTGACCGACGAGCAGTATGTCGCCGCCGGCGCCACCATGATCGAGACGGCCGAGGAGATCTTCGCCCGCGCCGACATGATCGTGAAGGTCAAGGAGCCGCAGCCGCACGAGTGCAAGATGCTGCGCCCGGACCAGATCCTGTTCACCTACCTGCACCTGGCGCCGGATCCCGAGCAGACCCGCCTGCTGATGGAGTCGGGCTGCATCGCCATCGCCTACGAGACCGTGACCGACGTTCGCGGCGGCCTGCCGCTGCTGGCGCCGATGAGCGAGGTCGCCGGCCGCATGTCCATCCAGGCCGGCGCCCACTGCCTTGAGAAGAGCTACGGCGGCATCGGTATCCTGCTGGGCGGCGTGCCCGGCACGCCCCCGGCCAAGGTCGTCGTCATCGGCGGCGGTGTGGTCGGCACCAACGCCGCCCGCATGGCCATCGGCCTCGAGGCGCACGTGACGGTGCTGGACCGCTCGATCGAGCGCCTGCGCCAGCTGGACCTGCAGTTCGGCCGCCGCATCAACACGCTGTACGCCAACATCGACAACATCGAGCAGGCCGTGCTGGACGCCGACCTGGTGGTGGGCGCGGTGCTGGTGCCGGGCGCCAACGCCCCGCGCGTCGTCACCAAGGAGATGGTCAAGAAGATGCGCCCGGGCTCGGTCCTGGTGGACGTGTCCATCGACCAGGGCGGCTGCTTCGAGACCAGCCATGCCACGACGCACGCCGACCCGACCTACGTGGTCGACGGCGTCATCCACTACTGCGTCGCCAACATGCCGGGCGCCGTCGCCCGCACCTCGACCTTCGCGCTGAACAACGCGACGGCCCCGTTCGCCCTCGACCTGGCCGACAAGGGCTGGAAGCGCGCGCTGGCCGACGACGTCCACCTGCGCAACGGCCTGAACGTCTTCCGCGGCAAGCTGACCCACCCGGCGCTCGTCTCGGAGACCACCGATCCCAACTACCTGCCGGCCGAGAAGGCCATCGCCTGACGCAAGTCCGGCAGGACTGAAGCCTAAGAGCCCGGCGCAGCGATGCGCCGGGTTTTCTTTTGGCCCAGCGGCCAGGCATGTGACCTATGGACGCCGTCCGGAACCCCCTACGTCCGCTCGTGTTGCACCCCCTGAGGTAAGCTCAGGGGAGGGCAAGGCCATGTCCCAGGCGGAGAACCGCAACGGCGCGTGGCAGCGCGCCCTGTCCCGCTGGTCGCGGGGCGCCGCGAGGCCCGAGGAGGCGGAGCTGTCGCGCCTGATCGCGGACGCCGCCGAACCGCTGCCCGACTTCAACGACCACGCCTTCGGCGCCTTGTTCGACCGGCTGGGCGAGGCCAGGGTGGTCTGCCTGGGCGAGGCGACCCACGGCACCTGCGAATTCTACCGCGCCCGCGCCGCCATCACCCGGCGGCTCATCGAGAAGCACGGCTTCACCATCGTCGCGGTGGAGGCCGACTGGCCGGACGCCGCGCGCGTCGACCGCTACATCCGCGGCCGGCCCATGCTGGACGGCGACGGCGAGCCGGTCTTCGACCGCTTCCCCACCTGGATGTGGCGCAACCGCGAGGTGGAGGACCTGGTCCGCTGGCTGAAGCTGCACAATGACGGCGTCGCCGATCCCGCCCGCAAGGCCGGCTTCTACGGCATCGACCTGTACAGCCTGCGCGGCTCGGTCCGGGCAGTGCTGGAGTATCTCGACCGTACCGACCCCACCCTCGCGGCCGAGGCGCGGCGCCGCTATTCCTGCCTGAACCCCTGGCAGGAGGAGCCGCAGAGCTACGGCCGCGCCGCGATCGTGCAGGGCAAGGCGCCCTGCGAGCAGGCGGTCGTGACCATGCTGAACCAGCTGCTGGAGCGGCGGCTGGACCTGGTCCGGCGTGACGGCGACGACTTCCTGGACGCCCAGCGCAATGCGGCCCTGGTGGCGGCGGCCGAGCGCTACTACCGCGCCATGTGGGAGGGCGGGGTGGAGAGCTGGAACCTGCGCGACACCCACATGGTCGATACGCTCAAGGCCGTGCTGGAGGCGCGCGGGCCGGATGCGAAGGCGGTCGTCTGGGCGCACAACTCCCACCTGGGCGACGCGGCGGCGACCGAGATGGGGCAGATGGGGGAGGTCAATGTCGGCCATCTCTGCCGCGAAGCCTTCGGCGGCGCGGTGCGGCTGGTGGGCTTCGGCACCGACCGGGGCGTGGTCGCGGCCGCCGACGACTGGGACGGCGCCATGCGCTTCATGCGCCTGAAGCCGGTGCGCGAGGACAGCTACGAGCGGCTCTGCCGCGACAGCGCGGTGCCGCGCTTCCTGCTGGACATGACCGACCCCGGCCATGCCGAGCTGGTGGCGGGCCTGTCGCACCGGCGGCTGCAGCGCGCGGTCGGCGTGATCTACCGCCCCGAGACCGAGCGCATGAGCCACTACTTCCAGACCGAGCTGCCCTACCAGTTCGACCATTACGTCTGGTTCGAGGAAACCCACGCCGTCACCCCGCTGGCCGGGCCGGAGCGCAAGGGCGAACCGGACATGTGGCCGTTCGGGGTGTGAGGGGGCGTCCGGGCTTTCTCTCAAGCCCTTGGTCCACCCTCCACCGTCATCCCCGCGGAGGCGGGGACCCAGGTAATGGGCTTGCTACCCTGTAGTGTTAGGGGTGCAAAGGGCGACGTTGCCGCTCCTGCTCGGCGCTCCGGTGCAAAGGGAATGCCTGGGTCCCCACCTCCGCGGGGATGACGACAGTGGGGTGCCGAAGGATGCACCCCATTCTCATGCCGACCTATCCAGGTGTGGCGACGCGCCGAGTGCCGGTGTACTCCCCGGAACTGCGGGGGAGGGGATCGCCTTTCCCTGATGGATGCATGAGGGAAGAGGACAGGGCATGGAGCAGGTCGCGATCCGGTCGGAGTCGCTGCGGGCGACGGTGAGCCCGCAGGGGGCGGAACTGCGGTCGCTCACCATGGCGGACGGCGCCGAGTTGCTGTGGGACGGCGACCCGGCCTTCTGGACCGGACGCTCGCCGCTGCTGTTCCCGGTGGTGGGCAAGCTCGCCGGCGACACGCTGCGCCACCAGAACAAGGCCTATCCGATGCCGCAGCACGGCTTCGCCCGACGCTCGCGCTTCCGGCTGGTGGAGCAGTGGGACGCCGGCTGCGTCTTCGCGCTGTCCGACAGCCCGGAGACGCGGGCTGCCTATCCCTTCGCCTTCGACCTGCGGGCCGGCTACCGGCTGGCCGGCCCGTCGCTGGAGATGGCGGTGCGGGTCTACAATCCGGGCACCGAGGATCTGCCGGTCAGCTTCGGCTTCCACCCTGCCTTCCGCTGGCCGCTGGTGCCGGGCGCCGCGCGGGAGGAGCATTCGATCCTGTTCGAGCGCGACGAGCCCGACCCCATCCGCCGCGCCGCCGGCGGGCTGTTACGGCCCGATGCCCTGCCGACGCCGGTGGCGGGCGATACGCTGCGCCTGCATGACGGGCTGTTCGCCGACGATGCCATCGTCATGGACCGGCACGCCAGCCGCACGCTGCGCTATGTCGGCCCCAGCGGCCCGGCGATCGAGCTGCGCTTCCCCGACATGCCGCACCTGGGCATCTGGAGCAAGCCGGGCGCCGGCTTCGTCTGCCTGGAGCCCTGGCAGGGCCACGCCAGCCCGCAGGGCTTCGACGGCGAGTTCCGCGACAAGCCGGGCGTGGTGCTGGTGCCCCCCGGCGGTGAGCGGGGCTGGACGCTGACGGTGACGGTGGCGTGATTATCCTTCTCCCCTTGCGGGAGAAGGATGGGACCCGCGGCGAAGCCGTGGGGGGATGAGGGGTGGACCGGGCGGCAGCCCGGGCCTTCCCTACGGCTGATTCTGGAACAACGGGTGAGAACGTCGGGCTGCCGCCCGTCGACCCCTCACCCTCCCAAACCTGCGGTTTGGGTCCCATCCCTCTCCCGCAAGGGGAGAGGGATGATTTCCCTCACTGCTGCGCCCGCCACGCCTCCAGGATCTCCGCGCCCGTGGCCGACCACACGCCCTGGCGGCGGGTGACGTACTCGAGCGCGGAGCGCAGCGCGCGGATGCGGTGGGGCTGGCCGCTCATCCAGGGGTGGATGGTGAGCGCCAGGATGCGGCCGCCCTCATGCTCCGCCTCATTGTGGAGCGTGTCGAAGGCGTCGGCGACCTGCTCGGCGAAATCGTCCTCGCTGTGGTGCAGGCCGAAGATGATGGCTTGGTCGTCCAGCTCCGCCGACAGCGGCATGGCGGTCAGCCCGCCGTTCCCTGTGACGAAGTCGTAGGGCATGTCGTCGTTCACCCAGTCGCAGAAATAGCGGATGCCGGCCTCCGCCAGCAGCTCCGGCGTCCGCTCGCTCTCCGACTTGGCGGGGCTCATCCAGCCGGTCACCGGCTGGCCGGACAGGCGGCGGAGAGTCTCCAGGCACTGGGCGACCTGCGCGCGTTCGGCAGCCTCGTCCAGGCCGCCATAGTGCAGCTTGCCCATGTCGACGCCGCCGGCCATCACCTCCCAGCCACGGCCCGTCACCTCGCGCACCAGTGTCGGGTAGCGCTCGGCCACGGCGGAGTTGAAGCAGACGCTGGCCTTCAGGCCCAGCTCGTCCAGCACCCGGAACACGCGGAAGGCGCCGACCCGGTTGCCATAGTCGCGCAGGGTGTAATGGCGCAGGTCGGGGTAAGGGGTGACCATGCCGCCCGGCGCCTTGAAGGGCTTGGCCGGCTGGTCCAGCGGGAAGAACTCCAGGGTCGGGACGATCCACAGCGCCACCCGGGCGCCGCCGGGCCATTCGACCGGCTTGCGGCGGGGCAGCATCGACCAGGCGTAGCGGTCATGGTCCATGCCGTGGCGGCGCATCGGGTACTTCAGGTAATCGTCCGGCAGCGCCATGGCTCAGGCCCCCTGCTTCGCGAGCGCGTCGATATGGGCGACGGCGGCATCGTAGTGGTTGGCGAGATAGTGCTCGGCGATCTCGCGGCCCGTGGTCACCCACACGTCCTTGTGGCCGGTGATGTATTCCAGCGCCTCGGCGAAGGGACCGATTCGGTGGGGCTGGCCGACCAGGAAGGCGTGCAGCGGGATGCACATGACGGTGCCGCTCTCGCCGCCTTCCTCCCAGAGCTGGTCGAAGCAGGCCTTGAGGATGTCGGCGTAGCGGCGGGGCGTGATCTGGTTCGAGTTGTAGACGATGACGTCGTTCATCTCGAGCGAGTAGGGCACCGAGCAGAAGCGGCCCTTGGCCACCTTCACCGGCTGCGGCTGGTCGTCATGGAACAGGTCGCAGGTGTATTTCAGGCCCATGTCCGCCAGCAGGTCCATGGTCCGCTCGGTATGGGTCAGCGCCGGGGCCAGCCAGCCTGATATCGTCTGGCCGGTGGCGGCCTTCACCGTGTCGATGCTGTCCTGGATGATGGCGCGCTCCTGCGCCTCGTCCATGCCGTAGCAGTAGCGGGTGTTGTAGATGCCGTGGCTGAAGAACTCCCAGTCCCGCTCGGCGCAGGCCTCGATGATCTCGGGATGGTGCTGGCAGAGCGCGACCGAGAGGGAGATGGAGCCGCGCACGCCGCAGCGGTCCATCACCTCCATCATGCGCCAGTGCCCGACCCGGTTGCCGTAGTCGCGGTGGCTGTAGGCGACCACGTCGGGGATGGGTCGGCCCCAGGGCGTGCGGGAGGGGTTGGGCGGCGGCGCGAGCTCGTAGAACTCGATGTTCGGCGCCACCCAGAAGGCGACGCGGGCCCCGTTCGGCCAGGTGATCTTCGGCCGGCCCGAATAGGGATTGTAGCCGTAGAGACCGGGATCGCTCTTCACCCCAAACCCTCCCTGATTGTCCTCACGCCAGCTGCAGCGCGAGCCGGATCCACATCGCCAGCAGCACGAACCAGCTGGCGAAGTAGGCTAAGGCCCGGTGCATGACGTTGTTGTAGGTGACGTGGATCAGCCCCTGGATGACACGGCACGCGACATAGACCCAGGCCAGCAGCACGAACAGATCGTCGGTGCGGCTCAGCACCATGATGATGATGCAGACCGCGTAGAAGAGCGGCGGCACTTCCGCCAGGTTGGCGAAGGCGCGGCCGACCTTGGCCATGCTCTCCGGCGCGGTGCCCTCGGTGAAGGCGCGGAAATGGCTAAGCTTCACCTGGCCGGCCTTCACGGCCGCGCGGCGCGCCATCAGCATCCGCAGCGCGATGCCGAAGGTGAACAGCACCAGCACGAACATCGGCCAGAAGATCGCGTGATTCGCCATGGTCAGAGGGTCCCCCTTGCGGGTGCTTCAAGCACCTCGTTGTCGAAGATCCCCACCATGCGTCGCGCCCTCCCGCCTGTCTACTTCGACAGGTAGTCCCGCACCGTCTCGAAACTCTCGACATCCGCGTATTTCAGCAGCATGTCCGCGAGGTTGGCGAAGTGCGGGATCTCGTGCTTGTCGGCCACGCACTCCTCCACGACGATGGTGCGGTAGCCGCGCGACAGGCTGTCCACGGCGCAGGCGCGCACGCAGCCCGAGGTCGAGCCGCCGGTGACGATCACCGTGTCCACCTTGTGCCAGGTCAGCAGCGAGGTGAGGTTGGTCTCGAAGAAGGGCGAGGCCATGCGCTTGTTGATGATGACGTCGCGCGCCCGGTCGATCTCCAGCCGGTCGTCCAGCTCGGCCCGGCGCGAGCCGACCTTGATGTTCTGCAGGCTGTCCGGCGTGTTGGTGCGGGTGCCCCAGACGCCGGCGTCCTCGCCCGACTCCATATAGGCGACATAGGTCCAGACCACCGGCCAGCCCTTGGCCCGCGCCAGCCGCGACAGCTCGTTGACGTAGGCGAGCTGGTTCGGGTCGGTCTCGTAGGCCGTGGCGAACTCGCCGACCTTGGTGTAGGCGCATTGCAGGTCGATGTTGATCAGCGCGGCCTTCTGCCCGAAGCCGAACTTTGCGCGGCTGGGGCGCGCCTTGATCTGCTGGTACCACTGCCGTGGGGTCAGGTCGGAGAGTTCCATCGAGTCGCCTCCCGGCTGATGCGTCATTACCCGATTCCTCGCCCGCTTGGCGGGGGCTTGTCAAGGATTTGTCCGGACAAATCCGGGCGAGGGGCCGCCGACCCGGGTGTGAGCGGCATCATGGGAAACCTTGCCTTAACCGGCCATGCTTCAGCCTGGGTACCGCCCTTGTCCTGCCGGATTCGGCTTCATACTCTGGGCGGGTCGGGTAAACGGAACCGGAAGGCGGTTGCATCAATGTGTCGCTGGTTGGCCTATGGCGGCGAGCCCATCGCCCTGGAGACGCTGCTGTTCCGGCCCTGCAATTCGCTGATCCGGCAGTCGATCTGCGCCCAGCGGTCGATCGCACCCCTGAACGGCGACGGCTTCGGGCTGGGCTGGTACGGCGACATCGCGAAGCCCGGCCTCTACCGCGACACCATGCCGGCCTGGAACGACGCGAACCTGCGCTCGCTGGCCGAGCAGATCCACTCGCCCCTGTTCTTCGCGCATGTCCGGGCCTCGACCGGCCCCGCCACCTCGCGGCTGAACTGCCACCCCTTCCGCTGGGAGAAGTGGCTGTTCATGCACAATGGCAAGATCGGCGGCTGGGAGACGGTGCGCCAGGATCTGGAGTACCAGATCCGCCGCGACCTCTACCCGCACCGCGAGGGCTCGACCGACAGCGAGGCCTTCTTCTACCTGCTGGTCGGGAACGGGCTGGAGCAGGACCCCGCCGCCGCCTTCGCCCGCACGGTGGAGCAGGTGGAGCAGGTCATGCGCGTCAACGGCGTGACCGAGCCGCTGCGCCTGACCGCCGCCGTGTCCGACGGCCGTCGCATCTTCGCCATCCGCTATTCCAGCGACCGCCAGTCGCCCTCGCTCTATTACGGCGGCGGCCAGGGGCTGACGGTGGCCGACGGCGAGGTCCGCTTCGGCGAGGGGCACGGCTCGGTCCTGGTGCTGTCGGAGCCGCTGGACGAGGACCAGGCCCATTGGACCGAGGTGGGCGAGGGCAGCTTCCTCTTCGCCGAGGAGGGGCGCGTCAGGGTGGAACCTTTCCGGCCCGCGGTGCGCGCGGCGGCGTGAGGGACTGTTGGAGAGCCGGCTGCCTTGTTCTCACCGGCAGTCTCCACCCTTCACCGTCATCCCGGCGAAAGCCGGGACCCAGGGGTTGCAGCCATGGGAGGTCGATGAAGCAAGCCCGTAGGTCGCATGGAGGCGCAGCCGCAATGCGACATACCGGCGGGAGCATGTCGCATTGCGCTGCGCTCCATGCGACCTACGAACCAGACGAGCGCTGCATCCGACGCATCCCGCTGCAACCCCTGGGTCCCGACTTGGGCGCTGCGCGCCAGCTTCGCAAACGTCGGGATGACGGGTAGAGAGGTGACACCGCTCAAGCCATTGTCTGACGGTCCCCCGGTGCGGCGCTCTTGCGACCTACGAACACCGGCGCCCCGCCCCGAAATCGGGTTAGCCGGCCACGCAGGCGTTTCCTCGGCATGGGGTTGCGGCTACAAGGGCCTCCTGCAACCCGGGAGACCTTTCCATGCACCGCCTTCTCCGCTGCGCCGCCGGCGCGCTGCTCGCCTTCTCCGCCGCCGACGCCTCGGCCCAGTCCGTGGGCGTGGTGGCCGGCACGACCGGCATCGGCGCCGAGGTCGGGATCAAGGTGACGCCCTTCGTCGGCGCCCGCATCACCTCCGGCTATCTCAGCATCTCCCGCAAGATCGACGTCGACGATATCGATTATGACGGCGACGCGCGGCTGCTGTCCTTCGGCCTGCTGGGCGACGTGCATCCCTTCGCCGGCGGCTTCCGCCTGACGGCCGGCGCCATGCTGAACCGCAACAAGGTCGACGTGACGGCCACGCCCGGCGGCAGTGTCAGCATCGGCGGCACCACCTACACCCCGGCGCAGATCGGCCGGCTGGACGGCCGGGTCGACTTCCGCGACATCGCCCCCTATGCCGGGGTCGGCTACACGCTGGGCGTCATCGCCACCGGCCTGCAGTTCACGCTGGATCTGGGCGTCATGTTCCAGGGCAGCCCGCGGGTCGATCTGACCGCCAGCGGCCCCATCACCCAGACGCCGGGCTTCGCGCAGAATCTGGAGCGCGAGCGCCAGGAGCTGGAGGACGAGCTCGACTGGGTGAAATACTATCCCGTCGTGAAGGTGGGCGTCGCCTATCGCTTCTGACCGGGGGAGTCCCGTGCCGCATACCCGTTTGCTGCCCGATCCGGCGCTGCGCGCCGGCTGCACCCGCTTCCTGTCCGGCCACGGAAGGCGGGACGCGCGCGCCTGGCTGGCGGCGATGGCGGAGAGCGAGCTGATCGACGAGCGGCCGGACGAGTATTCCGACGGTCCCGCCCTGCGCCGGCTGGAAGGGGAGGTCGCCCGGCTGCTGGGCAAGCCGGCGGCCGCCTTCTTCCACAAGGGCGTGGTGGCGCAGCAGGCGGCGCTGCTGTCCCATGCCGCCGAGACCGGCCGGCGCGCCGTGGCGGTGCACCCGCAGAGCCATATCGCGCTGGACGAGATGGACGCGCTGGACCTGCTGTCGCGCCTCTCCACCATCCGGGTCGGCCGCGCCAACCAGCCCTTCGGCCTGAAGGAACTGGAGCAGGTGCGCGAGCCGCTGGCGGCCGTCGTGGTGGAGCTGCCGCTGCGCCGCGCCGGCTTCCGCTGCCTGCCCTGGGAGGAGCTGGTCGCCCTCTCCGACTGGGCGCGCAAG
The DNA here is from genome assembly GCA_035626475.1 of Azospirillaceae bacterium. Taxonomy (GTDB): domain Bacteria; phylum Pseudomonadota; class Alphaproteobacteria; order Azospirillales; family Azospirillaceae; genus DASPKT01. Next base: position 14,123 of record DASPNP010000049.1, on the reverse strand, counting down.
CGGCGCGTGCCGCTGCACCTGGACGGGGCGCGGCTATGGGAGGCGCAGCCCTGGTACGGGCGGCCGCTGGAGGAGATATCGGCGCTGTTCGACAGCGTCTATGTCAGCTTCTACAAGGGGCTGGGCGGCATGGGCGGCAGCGTGCTGGCCGGCACCGAGGATCTGGTGGCGGCGTCACGGCCCTGGCAGGCGCGCTTCGGCGGCAATCTCTACACCGCGTTTCCGCTGGTGCTGACGGCTTGGGATGGGCTGATGCGCCACCTGCCGCGCATGAAGGCCTATCACAAGGGCGCTAGAACCCTGGCGGCGGAGCTGTCCCGAGTCTCCGGCCTGCGCGTGGCACCGGAGCGGCCGCACTGCAACAGCTTCCAAATCCTGTTCGAGGCGCCGCTGCCAGCCCTTGAGCGCGCCTGCGTCGACATCGCCCGGGAGAACGGCGACTGGCTGTTCGGCGCCTTCACCGCCACCGACGTGCCGGGCATCCAGATGGCCGAGCTGGTGGTGGGCGAGGCGACGCTGGCCTGGGACCTGCCCGGGGCCGCGGCCACCGTGGCCGGGATGCTGGTCCGGGCGAAATCATATTCGTCGGTCGCATGAAGGCGGAGCCGTAATGCGACGGACCCGGCCTGGGCCTGTCGCATTGCGCTCCGCTCCATGCGACCTACGGGGCGCCGATCCTCACGCCGCCATCATGTTGTTCAGCCGCTCGCGGGCCCGGCAGAGGCGGGAGCGGATGGTGCCGATGGAGACGTTCAGCTTCTCCGCCGCCTCCTGGTAGGGGCGGCCCTCGATGGCGACCAGCTTGACGACCTTGCGCTGCGACGGCGTCAGCGACTTGAAGGCACGGTCCACGTCGCGGCAGACCAGGCGCGACAGCTGCGTCGCCTCGACCGAGGCGGCATGGTCCCACAGCTCGACCTTGGTCATGTGCTTGTCGCGCTGCAGATTGTTGAAGTGCAGGTTCTTCAGCATGGTCGTCAGCCATGCCTGCATGTTCGTGCCGGGCTCGAAACGGTGCGAGCGGGACAGGGCGCGGGCGATGCAGTCCTGCGTCAGGTCCTCGGCCGCGTTGGCGTCGCGGGTCAGCTTGCAGGCGTAGCGGTGCAGGTTCGGGATGCAGCTGATCAGCTCTTCGGCGAAATTATAGGCCATGGGGCTCGGCTCCGTTTCTCCGATGGGGGGCGAGGGCGCGCTTTCGCGCCCGGCTGCGTCTGGGCAAGCGCCTCCCGTCCGCGGCCGCGCTGGGCGACCGGCCTGCCGGGGTCGGCGATGCGGTGAAGGGGCGGGCCTCAGCCCTTCCGCCGGAGGCCTCCACCGCGGGACCTTGTCCCGGGCGGGGGGCGGTGCGCCCAAATGGCGTATGCGGCGGGTCCGGGCGTTGCCGGGGCTATGGCCCTTGTCATTGTGGCCTCCAGGTCACTCGGGAACACGCTTTGGAGAATTCCGACCTCTCCGAACGTGCTACGGCGCTTGGTGCCGTCGTGGGGGTAACGAGGTGCCCATGAGGTTGTTCCGCCTGCGAATCGGATTTGGGCGAAACTGGGGCGGAAATCGGTCCGATGCCGCGAATGCGCCTCCCGCCACCGAACGATAGGGCATCGCCGAGGGGTGGCATCGTCCGACCGAAAGGAGGAAGCCCGGTCGGAGAGCGGCCTCCTCTTCCCGACTCGTCCTCCGGAGTCGCATGCCGGTCCCGGCGGTACCGCCTGAAAGCCGGGCGCAGGCTTTCGCGTCCCGTGCGCAATGGGGTAATTAGGGTGTTACTGGGGCGCATGGCGGCGGATCGTTGGTGGCTTGTTAACCAAGACCGGCGCTAGACTTCCCCACTGCCGACCGGCCCCGCCGGCGGCTTCCCGCCGACGAATATTGGTCGTGACACATGGACGCTCGCCTCAAGTCGCGTGAACTCGGGAACAAGAGCCTGGACGTGGAGGCGCTGAAGCGCTCCTTCCTGGAATGGCTCGTCTACTCCGTGGGCAAGGACCAGGCGTCCGCCACCCGCCGCGACTGGTTCAACACGGCGGCGCTCGCCGTGCGCGACCGCGTGGTCGACCGCTGGATGGAGACGACCCGGCGCGTCTACGCCGAGGACAGCAAGCGGGTCTATTACCTATCGCTGGAATTCCTGATCGGCCGGCTGCTGACCAACAACCTCGCCAACCTCGGCATCATCGACGCCTGCCGCGAGGCGCTGGACGGCGTCGGCGTGCGGCTGGAGGACGTGCTGGACGTCGAGCCGGACGCGGCGCTGGGCAATGGCGGCCTCGGCCGTCTCGCCGCCTGCTTCCTGGACAGCATGGCGACGCGCAACCTGCCGGGCTACGGCTACGGCATCCGCTACGAGTACGGCCTGTTCGAGCAGCGCTTCGACCATGGCTGGCAGGTGGAGGAGCCGGAGAACTGGCTGCGCTTCGGCAACCCGTGGGAGTTCCCGCGCCCCGAGGTGCTGTACCCCGTGCACTTCTACGGCCGGGTGGAGCAGCAGCGCGACGCCTCGGGCCGCGCGAGCTTCCGCTGGGTCGACACCGACAAGGTCTACGCCATGGCGTTCGACACGCCGGTGGTGGGCCACAGCGGCGAGACCATCAATACGCTGCGCCTCTGGTCGGCGCGCGCCGCCAGCGACTTCAACTTCGACCGCTTCAACGAGGGCGACTATCTGAAGGCGCTGGAGCAGAAGGTCCTGTCGGAGAACCTGAGCCGCGTCCTCTACCCGAACGACGCCACCGAGGTCGGCCGCGAGCTGCGGCTGAAGCAGGAGTATTTCTTCACCAGCGCCTCGATCCAGGACATCCTGCGCCGCTACCTGCAGGACCATACCGGCTTCGAGAAGCTGTCGGAGAAGGCCGCCATCCAGCTGAACGACACGCATCCCGCCATCGGCATCGCCGAGCTGATGCACCAGCTGGTCGACAATCACGGGGTGGAGTGGGAGCAGGCCTGGGAGATCACCCGGCGCACCTTCAGCTACACCAACCACACGCTGCTGCCCGAGGCGCTGGAGGCCTGGCCGGTCCGCATGCTGGAGCGCGTGCTGCCGCGCCACATGCAGATCATCTACGAGATCAACGGCCGCTTCCTGACCCAGATCCGTCGCGCCGGCGCCGATGCCGAGCGCATCGCGCGGCTGTCGCTGATCGACGAGCATGGCGACCGCCGGGTGCGCATGGGCAACCTCGCGTTCCTCGGCAGCCACAAGGTCAACGGCGTCTCGGCGCTGCACACCGAGCTGATGAAGCAGACGGTGTTCGCCGACTTCCACGCCACCTTCCCGGACCGGATCAACAACAAGACCAACGGCATCACGCCGCGGCGCTGGCTGCACCAGGCTAACCCGGCGCTGTCGAAGCTGATCTCCAGCCGCATCGGCCAGGGCTGGGTCTCGAACCTGGAGGAGCTGGCGGCGCTGGCGCCCAAGGCGGACGACGCCGTGTTCCGCGAGGAGTTCCGCCGCGCCAAGCGCCAAAACAAGAAGCGGCTGGCCGCCTACATCGCCCGCAAGGTGCATGTCGACGTCGACGTGGACAGCCTGTTCGACGTGCAGGTCAAGCGCATCCACGAGTACAAGCGCCAGCTGCTGAACATCCTGCAGACGGTGGCGCTGTACAACGACATCCGCGACAACCAGACCCGGACCTTCACGCCGGTCACCAAGATCTTCGCGGGCAAGGCGGCGCCGAGCTATCACACGGCCAAGCTGGTCATCAAGCTGATCAACGACGTGGCCAGCGTGGTGAACCAGGACCCGGCGGTGCGCAACCTGCTGAAGGTCGTGATGCTGCCGAACTACAACGTCACCCAGGCCGAGATCATCATGCCGGCCGCCGACCTGTCGGAGCAGATCTCCACGGCCGGCATGGAGGCGTCGGGCACCGGCAACATGAAGCTGGCGCTGAACGGCGCGCTCACCATCGGCACGCTCGACGGCGCCAATGTCGAGATCAAGGAGCATGTCGGCGACGACAACATCTTCATCTTCGGCATGACCGCCGACGAGGTGGCGGAGCTGCGGCACAGCGGCCGCTTCAACCCGCGCGACATCATCGCCAACAACCCGCGGCTGAAGCGGGCGCTGGACATGATCGCCACCGGCGTCTTCTCGCCGGACGATCCGCAGCGCTTCCGCCCGATCGTCGAGAGTCTCTACAACACCGACTTCTTCCTGGTGACCGCGGACTTCGAGGACTATTGCAACGTCCACGCCGAGGCCTGCGAGCTCTACCGCGACCAGGAGGAATGGGCGCGCCGGGCGATCCTGAACACCACCCAGGTCGGCTGGTTCTCCTCCGACCGCACCATCATGGAGTATGCGGAGGACATCTGGGACGTCCACCCGCTGGTCCCCGCCAAGGAGGAGGTGGCGGCCGAGTAGCCGCCAGCCTCGTTCCGGAAGCGGAATGAAAAAGGGCTCCGTCCGGCCATAGCGCCGTACGGAGCCCTTCTCGTTTTTGCCGTCATCCATCGAACGTGCCAACCCATAACCGGCTGGGCGGCGGGAACGTCACGCTGCGCAATGGAGGAGGGGGCTCACTGCACGAAAGAGGCGGTGTCGATGTGGTGCGGCCTTCGACAGGCTCAGGCTGAGGAGGTTATTGCTGCTCCCGACACGTAGGTCGCATGGAGCCGCAGGCGTAATGCGACGTATCCCGGCGGTGTGTCGCATTGCGGCTTCGCCTCCATGCGGCCTACGGACCAGAGTTGTGCCCACCAACCTTCCTCATGCTGAGCTTGTCGAAGCACGCAGAACCGCTGAGCCTCACCCTCTCGCCAGCGCCCCCTCCAGGAACAGCCGCACGGCCCCGCGCACGCAGGCGTCGATCTCCGCCTCCTCCGGCATGCGCGAGGGGTCGAGCAATGCCCGCAGGTGCAGGTCGCCCTTGACCATTTCCAGGAACTGCCTCGCCGCCAGGGCCGGGTCGTCCAGCCGTAGCAGCCCCCGCCCGGTCCAGCCCGCCAGCGCCGCCGCCAGCTGGTCGGCAAGCCCTTCCGGGCCGGTGCGGAACAGGCCGGCGCCCATCTCGGGAAAGCGCGCCACCTCGCCCATGACGGTGCGGTAGAGGCACAGATTGTCCGCCGCCATGAGCTGGCCCATGTAGGACCGCCCCAGCGCCAGCAGCGCCGCCTCCGGATCGTCGCCGGGCGCGAAGGGCTTGGCCATGCGGTCGCGCACGTCGGCGATGATGGCCTGGAACAGCCCGGCCTTGCTGCCGAACTGCTCGTAGATGGTCCGGCGCGAGCCGCCGGCGCGGGCGATGATGCTGCCCAGGCTGGTGCCGGCATAGCCGCGCTCCAGGAACTCCTCGCGCGCGATCATCAGGATCTCCGCGCGCCGGGCCGGTCCCTCCAGCCGCCGGGGCGGGCAGTTCTCCGCCATATCCGTTTCGGCCATGCGCCCCTCTCCCCAAAGTCCGTCTTCCACGACTGGTACTCATCGGTACCATGCGGTGACCCGGACGGCGATTCCATCGTTCGGGATAGGACCGGGAGAGGGCGCGATGTCGATGGTGCGGGACGAGGACGAAGCCTGTGCGGTCACCTACGATCCGGAGGTCCCGTGCGTGACCATGGCCTGGAAGGGCTATCTCACCAGCCCGCGCTTCCGCGAGGCGAACGAGCGGGTGCTGGCGGCGATCCAGGAGCGCCGCGCCAGCAAACTCCTGGGCGACATCACCCATTTCAAGCTGATCGGGGCCGACGACCAGCGCTGGCTGAACGAGCACTGGATCCCCCGGCTGATCCAGACGGGATGCCGCTACGTGGCCCTGGTCCAGCCGGTCTTCTACTTCAACCAGGTGGCGGTGCAGACGGTGGCGTCCCGGATCGATCCGGAGAGCCTGGTCATCGGCCATTTCGACAGCGTCGCCGCCGCCCGCCGCTGGCTGTGGGAGGCGCACCGGCACCCGGCCGCCTCCCCGGCCTGAGACTCACGGCACCGGCTGGAACACGACGCGCTCGCCGTTCAGCTTGTGCACCACGCCGCGGCGCATGACGAAGCGCACGCGCTCCAACTCGGTCACGTCGTCCAGCGGGCTCTTGGCGACGGCGATGATGTCGGCGTCGCGGCCGGGCTCCAGCGTGCCGATGCGGTCCTTGCGGTCCAGCAGGTCGGCGGCGTTGACCGTGGCGGCCTTGATCGCTTCGGCCGGGGGCAGGCCGGCATCGACCATCAGCTTGAACTCGCGGGCGTTGGTGCCGTGGGGGCCGACGCCGTTGTCGGTGCCGAAGGCGATCCTGACGCCGCCCTTCACCGCCTTCTGGAAGCTCTGCATCATGACCGGGCCGACGGTCAGGGCCTTGCGCCGCGTGGCGGGGGTGAGGCCGCCCTTGTTCGCCATGTCGACCACCGTCTGGCCCGCCAGCAGGGTGGGCACCAGATAGGCACCGGTCTGCCGGAACAGCTTGATCGACTCCTCGTCGAGATAGCTGCCGTGCTCCACCGAATCCACGCCGGCGCGCAGCGCCGCGTTGACGCCGCCGGCGGCATGGGCGTGGGAGGAGACCTTCTTGCCCAGCAGGTGCGCGGTCTCGACGATCGCCTTGATCTCGTCGTCGAACATCTGCTGGCCGGTGCCCGCGGCGATCTGGCTCAGCACGCCGCCCGTGGTGGCGAGCTTGATGGCGTCGGCGCCCAGGCGCACCTGCTCGCGCACGGCGCGGCGGCAATCGTCGGGGCCGTTGCAGACGTCGGAGGTGGCGAGCGCCTCGGCCACCTCGTGGTTCCAGCCGTTGGCCCGGTCGCCATGGCCGGCGCTGATGCTGACCATGTGGCCGACCGCCAGCACGGTCGGGCCGGGCAGGCGGCCCGCCTCGATCGCCTCGCGCAGCGACAGGATGGAGCGGCCCCCGGCGCCCAGATCGCGCACGGTGGTGAAGCCGGCCTGCAGCGTCTTCTCGGCATAGTAGGCGCCGTTGAGGGCCAGATCCTCGCGGTCGTCCACCACGTCGCGCAGCTGGTCGTTCGGGCCGAGCTGGCCCGCCAGGTGGACATGGACGTCGATCAGGCCGGGCAGCACGAAGGCGCTCTTGAGGTCCACCACCCGGGCGTCCGCCGCGCCGATGTCGGCCGGCTGGACGAAGCCGTCGCGCACCTCGGCCACCTTGCCGTCGCGGATGACCAGCGTGGCGTTGCCGCGGGGGGCGGTGCCCGGCCGGTCCAGCAGCGAACCGGCATGGACCAGCGTCACCGGGCCCGTCGGCGCCGGCGCGGCTTCCTGTGCCACGGCGGCGACGCCCGTTAGCATGGTGGCCCCGGCCAGCAGGGCGGCCAGACGAACTCTGCTCATAGCGGTTTCCTTCCCTAGGGGCGGACGCCGCGGCCCGCCATTCCGTTTCTTGTGGCGGGCAGAGTGAAACCCCTGGGGGCGTGGGGTCAATACCGCTCCGCCCATCGCGAGCGGTCATAGGGCGGGGTGCCCGGATCGGCAAATAACTCCACGGCGCGGACGATCCGGCCGTCCCGGACCTCGTAGAAGCCGCTGGCGTGGAAGGTCTCGGCGCCGTTCACGATGGTGGCGCGCACCGCCGCGCGGTCGCCATCGCCCAGCGTCTCCTCCACGGTGATGTGCCAGTCGCCGGGATAGGCGCTGTTGAGCGCGATGAAATTGTCGCCGCCGCGGATGCGCTCCCGCGTCTGCGGCCAGTCGGTCACCAGATCGTCGGAGAGCAGCGAACGGGCCCGCGCCCAGTCCCGCGCCTCCATCGCCTCCCACACGCCCCGCACCACGTCCGCAGCCTTCATGGTCCCCTCCCACATGGTTCAAGGGCGGTCATGATAGCGACCTGCGCGTCCCACGCCATGCCGTCATGCGCGGGATTTCCTGGCATTGGGAGGGGTGATGCCCATATACAGCCCTGAACCGAGTGGCTGAGGGGCCCCCGGGCGCCGTGGTGGCGCCCATCGCATACGCCCCGTACTGAGTCGGGTCGCGTGTGCCGAGCCTCGCTGATGAGGCCCGTCCCCAGCATTCCGAACAAAGCAGAGCCGCTCCCGCTGGCAGCGACGCGCGCCCCGACCATGGGCGGCGCGCCGATGCCTATCGTGCCCGTCAGGCGCCGCCTGAGGGACAAGCCAGGAAGCGACGTTTTGGACATCCTTTTTTCCGATCTTTGCCTGAACGACAACATTCTCCGCGCCGTGGAGGAGGTGGGCTACACCAGCCCGACCCCCATCCAGGCCAAGGCCATCCCCGCCGTCATCAACGGCCGTGACCTGATCGCGTCCGCCAACACCGGCACCGGCAAGACCGCGGCCTTCGTGCTGCCGGCCCTGCACAAGCTGGCCGAGAAGCCCCGCGCCGACGGCAGCTACGGCCCGCGCGTGCTGGTGCTGACCCCGACCCGCGAGCTGGCCTCGCAGGTGCTGGAGGCCGTGCGCGCCTATTCCAAGTACAACCGCGTCTGGACCGGCTCGATCCTGGGCGGCATGCCCTACCGCGCGCAGCTGGACATGCTGCGCCGGCGCATCGACGTCATCGTCGCCACCCCGGGCCGCCTGATCGACCATCTGGAGCGCGGCACGCTCGACCTCTCCTCGGTCGAGATGCTGGTCCTGGACGAGGCCGACCGCATGCTGGACATGGGCTTCCTGGAGCCGGTGGAGCAGATCGCCGCCGCCTGCCCGGCGGAGCGCCAGACCCTGCTGTTCACCGCCACGGTCGACCGCCGCATGGCCAAGCTCGCCAGCAACCTGCTGAAGGAGCCGGAGCACATCGACATCGCCGGCGGCAACGTCTCGGTCGACGCCATCGACCAGCGCTGGCTGCGCGCCGACGGGCTGGACCACAAGCACAAGATGCTGGACCGGCTGGTGAACCTGCCCGAGGTGGGCAAGGCCATCGTCTTCGCCGCGACCAAGCGCGACGCCGACCGCCTCGCCGAGGAGCTGACCCAGAAGGGCCATGCCGCCGCGGCGCTGCACGGCGACATGCAGCAGCGCGACCGCAACCGCACCATCACGGCGCTGCGCCAGGGCCGGGTGCGGCTGCTGGTGGCGACCGACGTGGCGGCGCGCGGCATCGACATCCATGACATCACGCATGTCATCAACTTCGACCTGCCCAAGCAGGCCGAGGACTATGTCCACCGCATCGGCCGCACCGGCCGCGCCGGCGCCACCGGCACGGCCTGGAGCATGTTCACCCACGCCGAGTGGCGGACGGTGAAGTCGATCGAGGCCTATACCAACACCGATGCCGCCGTGCATGTGCTGGAGGGTCTGGAGCCGACCGAGCGTCCGCGCGGCCCGCGCCCCAGCAACGGCCCGAAGCGCTTCGGCGGCCCGAAGCGTCCCTTCGGCGAGCGCCGCTTCGGCGGCGACCGTCCGCAGGGTGATCGTCCCCAGGGCGAGCGCAAGTTCAGCGACCGCCCGGCCGGCGAGCGCAAGTTCGGCGACCGCCCCAAGGAGTGGGACCGTCCGCGCGGCGAGAACCGTCCGCAGGGCGACCGCCCGCAGGGTGAGCGCAAGTTCGGCGACCGCCCACATGGCGACCGTCCCTTCAAGGACCGCCATGCCGAGCGTCCGCAGGGCGAGAACCGCTCGCACGGCGGCCACCATGCCGAGCGTCGTCCCCGCCCCGAGGCGGCGAACGACGGCGGCACGGCCCCCTTGCGCCGCGCCCGCCGTTCGGCGATCTAAGGTGCCGTGACGCCCCGCGTCGTCTTTGGCGGCGCGGGGCGGCTCCGCCGTGCTGCGTGCTTCGACAAGCTCAGCATGAGGGAGGTTGGTTCCAGGCACAGCCGGGAGCAGCTTTCGGTCCTCAGCCTGAGCCTGTCGAAGGCCGCAGGACGGCCACGCTGCCAAGGTGCGTTCCTTACCCGCCCGTGCGGTCAATCCAGGCTAGACATCCATGCCCGCCAACCTGATCCAGGAAGTCGACAAGCGCCGGACCTTCGCGATCATCGCGCACCCGGACGCCGGCAAGACCACCCTGACCGAGAAGCTGCTGCTGTTCGGCGGCGCCATCCAGATGGCCGGCGCCGTGAAGGCGCGCGGCGAGCAGCGGCGCGCCCGCTCGGACTGGATGAAGGTGGAGCGTGAGCGCGGCATCTCCGTGACCGCCTCGGTCATGAACTTCGACTATGCCGACCGCACCTTCAACCTGGTGGACACGCCGGGCCACGAGGATTTCTCCGAGGACACCTACCGCACGCTGACGGCCGTCGACAGCGCGGTCATGGTCATCGACGCCGCCAAGGGCATCGAGGCCCAGACCCGCAAGCTGTTCGAGGTCTGCCGCCTGCGCAATGTGCCGATCTGCACCTTCGTCAACAAGATGGACCGCGAGGCCCGCGATCCGTTCGAGCTGATGGACGAGGTCGAGCGCGACCTGCAGCTGGAGGTGACGCCCGCCTCCTGGCCGATCGGCTCGGGCTCGGACTTCAAGGGCTGCTACGACCTGATCCGCGACCAGCTGATCCTGATGGACCGCCGCCAGGGCGACGTCGCCTCCCAGGGCATCCAGTGCAAGGGCCTGGACGACCCGAAGCTGGACGAGCTGCTGCCGGCCGACCAGGTCGCCAAGCTGCGCGAGGACGTGGCGATGGTGCGGGAGCTGTGCCCGGCCTTCGACCTGGAGACCTACCGCGAGGGTCACCAGACCCCGGTCTTCTTCGGCAGCGCCATCAACAATTTCGGCGTGCGCGAGCTGCTGCTGGGCCTGGCCGAGTACGCCCCGCCGCCGCGCCCGCAGGCCGCCGACGGCCGCACGGTGAAGCCCGAGGAGGCCAAGGTCACCGGCTTCGTGTTCAAGGTCCAGGCCAACATGGACCCGAACCACCGCGATCGCATCGCCTTCTTCCGCCTCTGCTCCGGCCACTTCAAGCGCGGGGCGAAGCTGAAGCACATCCGCTCCGGCAAGATGATGGCGGTGAACAACGCCGTGCTGTTCCTGGCGCGGGACCGGGAGCTGGCGGAGGACGCCTGGCCCGGCGACATCATCGGCATCCCCAACCACGGCACGCTGCGCATCGGCGACACGCTGACCGAGGGCGAGGATCTGCGCTACACCGGCGTTCCCAGCTTCGCGCCGGAGCTGCTGCAGCGCGTGCGGCTGGACGACCCGATGAAGGTGAAGCACCTGCGCAAGGCGCTGGAGCATTTCGCCGAGGAGGGCGCCAGCCAGGTGTTCAAGCCGCTGATCGGCGCGGACTGGCTGGTCGGCGTCGTCGGCCCGCTGCAGTTCGAGGTGCTGGCGGCCCGCATCGAGGCGGAGTACGGCATGACCGCCCGCTTCGAGACCGCCGGCTATGACAGCGCCCGCTGGATCGAGTGCGAGGACCCGGTGAAGCTGAAGGCCTTCGTCGACAGCAACCGCGGCGCGCTGGCCGAGGATCATGACGGCGCGCTGGTCTTCCTGTCGCGCAACAGCTGGCAGCTGAACCGCGCCCAGGAGGACTACCCGCACATCCGCTTCCTGAAGACCCGCGAGCAGAACCGCGCGGTCACCACGGCGGCGGCGTGAGGGCTGGGGGCATGCTGCTCTTCGCCTACGGGACGCTGATGGACGCCGAGGTGCGGGCGCTGGTCCTGGGCCGCCCCGCGCCGGAGGCCACGCCCGCCAGCCTCGGCGGGTGGCGGCGCGTCCGCGTCCCGGGCGAGGCCTATCCGGCGCTGGTGCCCGACGAGGGCGCCACCGTGGCCGGCCTGCTGGTGGAGATCCAGGGCGGGGCCGAGCTGGACCGGCTGCGCTTTTTCGAGGGCAAGTACTACGAGCTGCGGGAATGCGCGGTCGAGTCGCCGCGCGGGCCCGCCACCGCCTGGCTCAGCCTGCCGGTGGACGACCATCCGTGGGAGGAGGGGGGCTGGGACCTCGCCTCCTGGGCGCCGCACCGCGAGGCCTATCTGCAGGCGACCGAGGCCTACATGGCCGCCTACGGCGCCGTCGACCTGGACCACATCCACCTGATCTGGCAGGCCTACGGCCACGGCCGGGCGAAGCTGGCCTGACCGCCGCCCCGGACCCCCCGCCCGGGCGGGGCGTTGCCGCCGCGACTCACCCTTCCACTTTCCTCCAGCATCGTGGGGGAAACTGTTGAAAGGGCTTATTAACCGTCACATGATTAGAACGAGGTACCGCGCCTTGCCCATGGGCGGCGCGGCTTGGCCGGGAGTCGGCGTGGCGGGGGCGAAAGTACATGACGGCCATTGAGACCGATGGCGGCGGCGGCGAGGACATTCCCCGCAAGAAGCTGAGCGGCAAGAAGATCGTCCTGTTCATCGTGCTGCCGATCCTGCTGATCGGCGGCGGGGCCGCCGGCGTGATCTTCTCGGGCATCCTCGACGGCGGCGCCGAGGAGGAGCATGTCGACGAGGAGATGAAGCCCATCGACCCGAAGGCGCCTCCGGTCTATTTCGAGATGCCGGAGATCCTGGTCAACCTCATGACCGGCGAGCGGCGCCCGGTCTTCCTGAAGATGAAGATCACGCTGGAGCTGACGGACCCGCAGGAGGTGCTGCGCATGCCGGAGGTGCTGCCGCGGATCACCGACACCTTCCAGGTGTACCTGCGCGAGCTGCGGCCCGACGATCTCAAGGGCTCGGCCGGCCTGTACCGGCTGCGCGAGGAGCTGCTGCTGCGCTCCAGCGCCGCCGCGGCGCCGCTGCGCATCCGCGACGTGCTGATCTCCGAGTTCCTGGTTCAATAGCTTTGGCGCTGAGAGGGTAGACCCATGGCAGGTCCGGAGCTGAGCGAAGAGGAACGGATGGCCGCCGAATGGGCGGCGCTCGCCGACGAGGGCGCCGGCGACGGCGGCTTCGGCGACATGGGCGGCGGCGCCACCCGCGTCCTGAACCAGGACGAGATCGACAGCCTGCTGGGCTTCGACAAGGACGGGTCGGGCGACGGCGACAATTCCGGCATCATGGCGCTGGTCAATTCGGCGCTGGTCAACTACGAACGCCTGCCCATGCTGGAGGTGGTCTTCGACCGCCTCGTCCGCATGATGTCGACCTCGCTCCGCAACTTCACCTCCGACAACGTCGAGGTGAGCCTGGACCAGATCAGCTCGGTCCGCTTCGGCGACTATCTGAACTCCATCCCGCTGCCGGCGATGCTGGCGGTCTGCAAGGCGGAGGAGTGGGACAATTACGGGCTGATGGTCATCGACTCGGCCCTGATCTACTCCATCGTCGACGTGCTGCTGGGCGGCCGCCGCGGCACCGCCGCGATGCGCATCGAGGGCCGGCCCTACACGACCATCGAGCGCAACCTGGTCGAGCGCATGGTCCACGTCGTGCTGTCCGACCTGTCCGCCGCCTTCGACCCGCTGTCGCCCGTCACCTTCCGCTTCGACCGGCTGGAGACGAACCCGCGCTTCGCCACCATCGCCCGCCAGGCCAACGCGGCCGTGCTGGTCAAGCTGCGCATCGACATGGAGGATCGCGGCGGCCGGTTGGAGCTGCTGATCCCCTACGCCACGCTGGAGCCGGTCCGCGAGCTGCTGCTGCAGATGTTCATGGGCGAGAAGTTCGGCCGCGACAGCATCTGGGAGACGCACCTGGCGTCCGAGCTGTGGATGACCGACGTCCACATCTCCGCCGTGCTGGACGAGATCACCCTGCCTCTCTACGACGTGCTGAACTGGAAGGTCGGCTCGCGCATCCTGCTGAACGTGGCGCCGGACGACACGATCGAGCTGCGCTGCGGCGACGTGCCCATGTTCCTGGGGCGCATGGGCCGCAAGGGCGGCAACATCGCCGTGCGCATCGACAAGGAGGCGCCCAAGCCCGAAGGAGCGCCGCAATGATCCCGGGCATGGTCTCCCTGGTGCTGGACGTCGCCATCGTCGGCCTGCTGGTCGCGACGATCGTCTACGCCATCCGCCTCAACAGGCAGATCGCCACGCTGAAGGACGCCCGCGGCGAGCTGGAGGGGCTGGTCCGCGAGTTCACCGAGGCGACCGGCCAGGCCGACGCCAGCGTGCGCGGCATGCGCAAGGCCGCCGCCGAATCGGGCGAGAACCTGCAGCACCTCATCGAGCGCGCGGCCAAGCTCAAGGAGGAGATGGAGTTCATCATCCAGGCGGCCGACATGATGGCGAACCGTCTGGAGACCGCCTCCACCGGCACCGCCCGCCAGGTCGCCGCCGCCCAGCAGCGCCAGGCCGCCCCGGCGCCGGCGCCCCGG
>DASPNP010000048.1:0-17281 GCA_035626475.1 Azospirillaceae bacterium | reverse complement strand
TTCGGCAAGGACCTGATCCCCTACCTGGTGCCGCGCGCCCGGGTCGTGGCGCACCATTTCGCCGACAGCTGCGTCTACAACCGCGCCCCCGGCTCCGAGCCCTACTGGCGCGACGTCGGCACGGTGGACGCCTACTGGGAGGCCAACCTGGACCTCTGCCAGGTGTCGCCGTCGCTGGACCTGTACGACCGCAACTGGCCGATCTTCACCTATCAGGAGCAGCTGCCGCCGGCGAAGTTCGTCTTCGACGACGACAACCGCCGCGGCATGGCGGTGGACAGCATGGTCTCGGCCGGCTGCATCATCTCCGGCTCGGTGGTGCGCCGCTCGCTGCTGTTCAACAAGGTGCGCGTCCACTCCTACTCCGAGCTGAGCGAGGCGGTGGTCCTGCCCGAGGTCGAGATCGGCCGCAACGCCCGCCTCAGCCGCGTCGTCATCGACCGCGGCTGCAAGATCCCGGAGAACCTGGTGGTGGGCGAGAACGCCGAGGAGGATGCGCGGCGCTTCTACCGCAGCGAGAACGGTGTCACCCTCATCACCCGCGACATGCTGGCCCGGCTGGGCGGATAGGCGCGGGGTCGGTCTCAGGGAACAGGGTGTCGATGCGCGTCCTCTTCGTCACGTCGGAGTGCTATCCCTACGTCAAGACCGGCGGGTTGGGCGATGTCAGCGCCGCGCTGCCGGTCGCCCTCCGCCAGCAGGGCGCCGACGTGCGGCTGCTGCTGCCTGCCTATCCCGACCTGCTGCGCCAGGTGGTGGTGGAGCGGTCGGTCTGGTCCCTGCCCCGCCTGCCAGGGCTGGACGAGGCCTCGCCCGGGCGGCTGCTGGCCGGGCGCACGGCGGAGGGCGTGCCGGTCTATTTGATCGACGCGCCGACGCTCTATGCCCGCGAGGGCAATCCCTACCTGGACGCCTCGGGCCGCGACTGGGCCGACAACGCCGCCCGCTTCGCGGCGCTCGGCCGGGTGGCGGCTCTGGTCTCCGGCCATGGCGACGGCGCCGGCTGGTGGCCCGACGTGGTGCACGGGCACGACTGGCAGGCGGGCTTGGCGCCGGCCTATCTGGTCCATAGCGGCCAGCCGCGCCCCGCCACCGTGATGACCATCCACAACCTCGCCTTCCAGGGTCTCTTCCCGTCCACGCTGCTGCCCGAATTGGAGCTGCCGGAAGAGAGCTTCGACATGCACGGGCTGGAGTTCCACGGCCGCATCGGCTTCCTGAAGGCGGGCCTGTTCTACGCCGACCGGCTGACGACGGTCAGCCCCACCTATGCCGAGGAAATCCAGGGCCCCGCCTTCGGGTTCGGGCTGGAGGGGCTGCTGCGCACCCGCGCGGCCGAGCTGACCGGCATCCTGAACGGCGTCGACTACCGCCACTGGGACCCGGCGCACGACCCGCTGATCGGCTGCCGCTACGATTCCGCCGACGCCGCCGGCAAGGCGCGCTGCAAGGCCGAGCTGCAGGAGGTCTTCGGGCTGGAGCCCCGCCCCGGCGCCCCGCTCTTCGCCGTGGTCAGCCGGCTGACCGACCAGAAGGGCATCGACCTGGTGGTGCAGGCGCTGCCCCGGCTGGTGCATCTCGGCGGCCAGCTGGCGGTGCTGGGCACCGGCTCGCGCGAGCTGGAGGCCGCCATCAAGCGCGCCGCCGACGATTACCGCGGCACCGTGGGCGTGCGGCTGGCCTATGACGAGGACCTCTCGCACAAGGTCCAGGCCGGCGCCGACGTGCTGCTGGTGCCCTCGCGCTTCGAGCCCTGCGGCCTGACCCAGATGTACGCGCTGCGCTACGGCACCCTGCCGCTGGTGACCCAGGTGGGCGGGCTGGCCGACACGGTGGTGGACACGACCGAGCGCACGCTGGCGGACGGCACCGCCACCGGCTTCGTCTTCGCCGACGTTTCGGTCACCGGCATGATGCGGACGCTGGAGCGCGCCGCCGCCCTGTGGAAGCGCCCCGACCTGTGGGAGGGCGTGCGCCGCACCGCCATGGGCCGCGACTTCGGCTGGGACCGCTCCGCCCGCCGCTACCTGTCGCTCTACGGCGAGCTGCTGGCCGGGTCGGCGCGGCGGGCGGACATGCTGGACGCGGACCGGCTGGCGGCGCAGTAGGGGCTGGGCGCATCGTCGGCAGCGTTGCCGGAGTGCGTGCTTCGACAAGCTCAGCATGAGGGGAGTATAGCTGCTCCCAGCCAAGCCCGTGCGGATGGCGATAGGAGTGCCTGGCATCCCCCGATCCTCATCCTGAGCTTGTCGAAGGACGCACCACGTTCCAGCCTCTCCGGAACCACTCACCCCGAAATGAAAAAGGCCCGGCGTTGCGGCCGGGCCTTCATTCTGAAGCCGTGGGGCCGGGGATCACTCCTCGGCGCCGCCATCCTGCTCGATCTGGTCGGCCAGGTCGTGGAGCATGTCGACCACATCCTCGTGGGTCGTCTCCTCGACGGCCTGGTTGACGGCGACCTCGATCATGGCGACGGCCACGTAGGCGGACAGCGGACCGGCCTCCTTCATGGCGGCCTCGAGGTGCTTCTCGGCGATCGCCAGGGCCTTCTCGAAAAGGGCCTCGGCGGTCTGGTTGTTGGTGGCGTCGCTCATCTGGCGGACCTTTCCGGGGGTTGGCAGTTCGAACTCGGCGCCTCTATAGCACCCTTGCAGGCGCGCGGCTTGCCAAAAGTGGCCCGAACGCCTTAATGCCAGGACTCCAACCGCCTGCTCCCGGAGTCCGTTCCCTGTCCGATATTTCCCCCGTCCCCGACCTGCCGGCGACCGACCCCGCCGCCTACCGTTTCTTCGAACCCGAGCGCGTGCGGTTCGACGATCTGGACCCGGTCGGCCATGCCAACAACAACGCCATCGGCGTGTACATGGAGAGCGGCCGCGTCGCCTTCCACCGGCATATCGGCCTGAACCGCCACGCCCATGGCCGGGTGTTCGTGCTGGCGCGCACCGCCATCGACTTCCGCGCCGAGGTGCATTTCCCGGCGGAACTCCGGGTCGGCGTGCGGCTGCTGCGCATCGGCCGCACCTCCTGGACGCTCGGCACCGCCCTGTTCGACGGCCAGATCTGCGCCGCCACCGGCGAGGCGGTGATCGTCCTGATCGACAAGGAAACGCGCAAGCCGGTGGCCCTGCCCGACGCGATGCGGCTCACCCTGGAGACATTGTCATGAGAAGCGGCGGGATGAAGAGCGGCGGGGGCGGCAAGCGCTTCGGCGGCAAGCCGCAGGGGCGTCCGCAGGGCAAGCCTCAGGGCCGGCCCCAGGGCAGGCCGCAAGCCCGGCCGCAGCACAAGGCGCCTCCCGTGCCGCCGCCCTCGCTGGAACCGGTCGAGGTCACGATCGAGCAGATCGGCGGCCGCGGCGACGGCGTCGCCCATTGGCGCGGCGAGCGGCTGTTCGTGCCGCAGACCCTGCCCGGCGACCGGCTGATGGTGCGCTTCGGCGCCCAGCGCGGCGACGGCTGGATGGCTGAACCGGTGACCCTGCTGGAAAGCGCCGCCGGCCGGGTGGAGGCCCCCTGCGCCCATATCGGCAGCTGCGGCGGCTGCGCCCTGCAGCATCTGGACGATAGCTTCTACGACCGCTGGAAGCTGGATCTGCTGCGCACCGCCATGGCCCGCGCCGGCCTGCCCGAGCTGCCGTTCGAACCGCTGGTGAAGACCCCCGCCGGCGGGCGCCGCCGCGCGGTACTGGCCGCCGCCCGGCGCGGCCGGCGCATGTGGCTGGGCTTCAACGAGCGCGCCAGCCACCGGCTGGTCGATGTCGAGGGCTGCCCGGTGATGCAGCCGCCGCTGCAGGCGCTGCTGGACCCGCTGCGCCGCCTGCTGCTGTCCCTGGTGCCGGACGAGACGAAGCTGGACGTGGCCCTGACCCTGCTGGACGACGGCGCGGACGTGGTGCTTGAGGGCCTGCCGGAGCCGGACCTCGCCGCCCTGGAGGCTCTGGGGACCTTCGCCGGGGAGCATGACCTGGCGCGTCTGTCCTGGCGGCGCAAGCCGGGCGCGGCACCCGAGCCCATCGCGCTCCGCCGTGACGGCGTGGTCCGTTTCGGTTCCGTCACGGTCTCGCCCGCCCCCGGCGCCTTCCTGCAGGCCAGCCGCGAGGGCGAGGCCGCCCTGGTGGCGCTGGCGCTGGCCGGCACCGCGGGCGCCGAGAGCGTAGCCGATCTCTTCGCCGGCAGCGGCACCCTGACCTTTCCGCTGGCGGAACGGTCGAGGGTCCATGCCGTGGAGAGCGACGCCCAGGGCATACGCTGCCTGGAAGGCGGCGCCCGTCAGCTCCCGACCGGCCGGGTGACGGTGGAGCGGCGCGACCTGTTCCGCGAACCGCTGTCGGCCGCCGAGCTCGGCCAGTTCCAGGCCGTCGTCTTCGACCCGCCCCGCGCCGGCGCGCAAGGACAGGCCGAGGCGCTGGCGGCCTCATCCGTGCCGTCGGTCGTCGCCATCTCCTGCAATCCCCAGAGCTTCGCCCGCGACGCGAGGATCCTGGTCGACGGCGGCTACAATCTTGAGCGGGTGGTGCCCGTCGACCAGTTCCTCTGGTCCCCGCACCTGGAGGTGGCGGCGGTATTCCGGCGGTAGGGCGGACCGGGCGAGGCTGAGAGGGTGTGCGTCCTTCGACAGGCTCAGGATGAGGAACGGGGGAAGCCAGGCACTCCTGTCTCCCCCTCATCCTGAGCTTGGCCGGGAGCAGCACTATCCCCCTCATCCTGAGCTTGTCGAAGGACGCACGACCTCGGCGCTGCTTGTTCGTAGGTCGGGAGAAGCGGAGCGTATCCCGACATCTTCGGGTGTTTGTCGGGATACGCCTCCGGCTCCTCCCGACCTGCGGTCGCCTCACGCCGCCATCGGCCCCGCCTGCAGCTGCTCCACGATGAAGCGGACCAGCGGGGCGATGGCGGCGCTCTTGCGGTCCTCGCCCAGCACGACGATCTCGGCGTCGCCCAGATCGGGCAGGCCGCTGTCCGGGCCCAGCACCCGCATGCCCGGCATGAGCGCGTCGGCGCCCAGCACCAGGACGCCGAGCCCGGCCTGCGCCGCCGCCTGGATGCCGAGCAGGCTGGGGCTGGTATAGACGACGCGCCAGGGCCGGCCCTGCGCCTCCAGCCCGGCCAGGGCGCGGGTGCGGTAGATGCACGGGTGCGGCATCAGGCAAAGCGGCAGCGGCGCGCCGTCCGCCGGCATCTGCCAGTCCGGCCCGGCGGCCCAGACCAGCGGTTCCCGCCGGATCACCCGGCCGTCGGTGCCGCCGGCGTTGCGCATGCCGATGACCAGGTCGAGCGCGCCCGCCTCCAGCCCCGCCTTCAGCTCGGCGCCGGAGGCGACCGTCACCTCCAGATGGACGTGCGGATAGGCGCGGGCGAGGCGCGACAACAGGCGCGGCAGCTGCTGCGGGGCGACATACTCGCCGACGCCGAGGCGCAGCTCGCCTTCCGCCACCGGCTCGGTCAGGCGGCGCACCGTCTCGTCGCTGAGGTCCAGCAGGCGCCGCGCATAGGCCAGCAGCAGCTCGCCGTCGCGGGTCAGCGCGGTGCTGCGGCTGGTGCGCTCGAACAGGCGCTTCCCCAGCCCCTCCTCCAACCGGCGGATGCGGACGCTGACGGCCGACTGGGTCAGGCCCAGCCGGTCGGCGGCGGCGGTGAAGCCGCCGGCATCGGCGATGGCGGCGAAGGCGCGGAGGGCGTCGAGGTCGAGAGGCGGCATGCTCATGATCCATAAACTAGGTTCATTGGATCAATTTGGCCAATTCATTTCCTTCATGGCTGTGATCGGCGCACATCTGGAACCGCCCCATCCACGGAGGACGAAATGAGCCAGACCTACCGCGCCGTCAGCCTGATCCAGCCCGGCGACGTCTCCAACTTCCGCATCGTCGAGCTGCCGCTGGCCGAGCCGCCGGCGGGCCATGTCCGGGTGCGCATCCACGCCGCCAGCGTGAACCCGGTGGACTACAAGCTGCGTCGCGCGCCGTCGGCCTGGGCGCCCGAGGCGCCGACCGTGCTGGGCTGCGACTTCGCCGGTGTGGTGGAGGCGGTCGGGCCGGGCGTGGAGGCCTTCCGCATCGGCGACGCGGTCTATGGCTGCGCCGGCGGGCTGAAGGGCACCCATGGCGGCGGCTATGCCGAAGCGATCATCGCCGACGCCAGGCTGATCGCGCCCAAGCCGGCCACCCTGTCCATGGCGGAGGCCGCCGCCCTGCCGCTGGTCGGCATCACCACCTGGGAAGGCCTGGTGGACCGGGCCCGGGTGCAGCCGGGGGAGCGGGTGCTGGTGCATGGCGGTGCCGGCGGCGTCGGCCATGTCGCCATCCAGCTGGCAAAGGCGCAGGGGGCCCACGTCACGGCCACCGTCTCCTCGCCGGAGAAGGCGGAGATCGCCCACCGCTTCGGCGCCGACGAGACGGTGGACTACCGGCGGGAGACCCCGGCCGACTACAGCGCCCGGCTGACCGGCGGCGCCGGCTGGGACGTGGTCTATGACAGTCTGGGCAACGAGAACCTGCCCGCCTCCTTCGCCGCCGCGGCGCTGAACGGGCGCGTCGTCTCCATCGTCACCGCCGTGCCGGTCGATCTGGCGCCGATGCATGCCAAGGGGCTGAGCCTGCATGCCGTGGTCATGCCGATCCCGATGCTGTACGGCGCGGGCCGGGAGCATCACGGCCTGATCCTGCGGCGCCTGGGCACGTTGGTGGAGACTGGACGCCTGCGGCCGCTGCTGGACCCGGAGACCTTCACCCTGGAGAGTGTGGGCGCCGCGCATGCCAAGCTCGAGGGCGGGCGCGCTATCGGCAAAGTGGTGGTGCGAGTCTTGCCCGACGCGTGAGGCGCGGGCATATCCATGCTACAAGGGAGGGTACGCGCCCTCCCTTGGCGCATGGCCAGACCAGAGAGACGATGTCGAAGGCGCTTGAGATCCTGAAGTCCTACGGCCCCGCCACCCCGGCGGAGGAGACCGTCCTGAACCACGTGCTGGACCGGCTGGGCCGGGGCGTCATCTCCGCCGACGACGCGGTGGAGGAGATCATCGAACGGCTGGACTGGCCGCTCGACCGCGCCGCCGCCGAGGTGGACGCCTACCTGGAGTAGGCGCCTACTCCGTGATCCGGATCGTCGGCAGGCCCACCCCGGCGGCGGCGCGCTCCAGCAGCACGTCGCGGCGGAAGCGGTAGAGTTCGGCCGGGCGGCCGCCGGTGCGGGCCTCCAGCGTGCCGGTGGCCTCCACCAGCTTGGCGGACAGCAGCACCCGGCGGAAGTTCTGCTTGTGCAGCCGGAAGCCCGACAGCGCCTCCACCGTGCGCTGCAGCTGGAAGAGCGTGAACTGCGGCGGGATCAGGTCGAAGACCACGGGGCGGTATTTCAGCTTGCCGCGGATGCGGCCCAGCGCGGCGGCCAGGATGCGCCGGTTGTCCATCTCCATGGGCGTGCCGGTGGCCGCCACCGCCTCGGGCTGGTCGGGCCAGGAGGGATCGCCCTCGCCGCGCGCGGCCTGCGCGGCCCGGTCGCGCCCGGCCTCGGCGACCAGCCCGGCCTCGTAGAGCAGCTCGTAGCGCTCCAGCACGCGCTCATCGTCCCAATGGTCGTCGTCGGTGGCGAAGGTGGTGCCGACCCGCTCGCGCCGCCGCGCCACGTCGCCGCCGGACGCCGCCCAGCGCTCCAGCGCCGGGCGGATGACGGCGTTGATGAGCGCCGGCCGCCCCTCGCGCCAATCCTCCCAGGGGAAGTAGCCGTACCAGTCGCGCCACTCCGCCTGGCCGGTGCCGGACAAGGGCGCCTCGCGGGTCAGCGCCAAGTAGCCCACCGACACCACGCGCGGCCCGCCGGAGATCTCGCGCGGGTCGCGGTAGCGGTCTCCGAAGGTGTAGAGCTGCTCGACATAGCGCAGCGGCAGGCCGGTCTGTTCCTGCACCCAGGAGCGCAGGCCGCTCTCCAGCGTGCGGTGGCCCTCGGGCGCGAAGGGGCCGAAGGGCAGCGCGTCCAGCGAGTGGGCGCCGCGCTGCTCGGGCGTGGCGAGGTCGTGGGTCAGCCGGCGCACCGTCAGCACGCGCGGCACCTCCTCCGTCACGGCGACGATGACCGCGGTCAGGCCGATCACCGTGCGGTCCGTTTCCAAGCCCACGAGTCTCTCCGGATGGGTCGGGCGCCGGGCGTGGTCCGGCGGTCCCGACAGAATCTGTTGTTCGACCCCGCTTGTACGGCAAGGGAACTCCTTGCGCAAACCCCGCCGCGACCGACCATTGCAGATTGGGGCCAGCCCATTGTTCGCCCTTGCGGACAGCGGGATTCCTGCAATTCTAGGCGCCGAAAAAAGGCCCCCGCCAAAGTGGGGCCTTCAACGCACCGGGAGTGATATCGCCATGGCGCTCAAGGCCGAGCAGCGCAAGGTTGAGTTGACCGAACAGGTCGTCGGCAAGGTCCGCGACCGGCTTTCCCGCGAGAAGGCGGGCGCCGCCGAGCGCTTCGTCCGCCAGTTCTACGCCAACGTGCCCCCCGACGACATCCTGCGCTCCTCCTCGGACGAGCTGTACGGCGCCGCCCTGGCGATGTGGCAGTTCGGCGGCGTGCGCAAGCCGGGCGAGGCGCTGGTGCGCGTCTGCAACCCCAAGGTCGAGCAGGATGGCTGGCACGCCGCCCACACGGTGGTCGAGGTCGTCAACGACGACATGCCCTTCCTGGTCGACAGCGTCTCGGCCGAGCTGAACCGCCACGGGCTGACCGTGCATCTGGTGATCCACCCGGTGGTGCGCGTGAAGCGCGACGCGGCCGGCAAGCTGGTCGAGCTGTTCGAGCCGCAGGCGGCGCCGGCCGACGCGATGCCCGAGAGCTACATGCACATCGAGGTCGACCAGGCGACCGACCAGGCGACGCTGGAGCGGGTCAAGGCCGGCATCGTCCGTGTGCTCTCGGATGTCCGCGCCGCCGTGCGCGACTTCCAGAAGATGCGCGCCCGCATCGCCGAGACCGTGTCCGACACCAAGGCGCGCACCCTGCCGCTGCCGCAGGACGAGGTGCTGGAAGGTCTGGACTTCCTGCGCTGGATGGATGAGGACCACTTCATCTTCCTCGGCGTACGCGAGTACCGCTTCGGCAAGGACGGGGACGAGGAGGCGCTGGACATCCAGGCCGGCGCCGGCCTGGGCATCCTGGCCGACGACGACGTCTCGGTCTTCGACGGCCTGCGCAACTTCTCGGCCCTGCCGCCGGTCGTGAAGCACTTCATCCGCCAGCCGCGCTTCATGATGGTCACCAAGGCCAACAAGGAGTCGACCGTCCACCGCCCGGCGGCGCTCGACGCCGTCATGGTCAAGGTCTACGACGACAAGGGCGTGGAGATCGGCGAGCGGCTGTTCGCCGGCCTCTTCACCTCCTCGGCCTACAACCGCTCGGCCCGCGAGATCCCCTTCCTGCGCCAGAAGGTGACCCGGACCCTGGCCCGCGCCGGCTTCGATCCGAAGAGCCATGACGGCAAGGCGCTGGTCCACATCCTGGACACCTACCCGCGCGACGAGCTGTTCCAGGTCTCCGACGACGAGCTGTTCGAGACCGCGCTGGGCGTGCTGCACCTGCAGGACCGCCAGCGCGTGGCGCTGTTCGTCCGCAAGGACCCGTTCGAGCGCTTCGTCAGCACGCTGATCTACGTGCCGCGCGACCGCTACGACACCGACCTGCGCATGCGCATGCAGGGCATCCTGGAGCGCGCCTTCGACGGCACGACCGTCAGCGTCAACGTGGCGCTGGCCGAGAGCGTACTGGCCCGCGTGCACCTGATCATCCAGACCAAGCAGGGCCGCCTCCCCGAGTTCGATACGAACGAGCTGGAGGAGATGCTGATCCAGGCCGCGCGCGGCTGGACCGACCGGCTGCAGCAGGCGCTGGTCGAGCGGCACGGCGAGGAGGCGGGGCTGCGGCTCGCCAAGC
Source organism: Azospirillaceae bacterium (assembly GCA_035626475.1). Classification (GTDB taxonomy): domain Bacteria; phylum Pseudomonadota; class Alphaproteobacteria; order Azospirillales; family Azospirillaceae; genus DASPKT01. The sequence goes on along the minus strand of DASPNP010000048.1, from coordinate 7,370 downwards.
GCTACAGCCAGGCGCTGCCCCAGGGCTACCGCGAGGCCTATTCGGCCGACGACGCGGTGGTCGACATCGACCGGATCGAGGCCGCCGCCCATACCGGCGAGCTGCAGCTGAACCTGCACCGGCCCGTGGAGGCCGAGCGGCATGAGCTGTACTTCAAGGCCTATCAGGACCGGCACCCGGTGCATCTGTCGCAGGTGCTGCCGATGCTGGAGAATCTCGGCCTGCGCATCCTGGCCGAGGGCGGCCCCTTCGAGATCCGGCTGGGCGGTCGCGACAGCTCCATCTTCATCCAGGACTTCCAGATGGTGATGGCCAACGGCCAGCCGGTCGACCTGGATGTGGTCAAGGGCGCCTTCGAGGACGCCTTCACCCGGGTGTGGTCGGGCGAGGCCCAGAGCGACGGCTTCGACAAGCTGGTGCTGGGCGCCGGCCTGAACTGGCGCGAGGTCAGCATGATCCGCGCCTACGCCAAGTACCTCCGCCAGGCCCGGTTCGACTTCACCCAGGCCTATATCGAGGACACGCTGGCGGCGCATGCTGACATCACCAAGCTGCTGGTGAAGCTGTTCCGCACCGCGCACGACCCCGAGCTCGCCCGTGAGTTCGGCCGCCAGCGGGTGGACAGCCGCCGCATGGGGCTGATCGTCGAGATCGAGCACGCGCTGGACCGCGTCACCAACCTGGACGAGGACCGCATCCTGCGCCGGATGCTGAACCTGATCCGGGCGACGCTGCGGACCAACTTCTTCCAGAAGGACAAGGACGGCCAATCCAAGACCTACATCTCCTTCAAGCTGGACAGCCGGTCGATCGACGATCTGCCGCTGCCCCGCCCCTGGGTGGAGATCTGGGTCTACAGCCCGCGCGTCGAGGCGGTGCACCTGCGCGGTGGCAAGGTCGCCCGCGGCGGCATCCGCTGGTCCGACCGCAAGGAGGATTTCCGCACGGAAATCCTGGGCCTGATCAAGGCGCAGATGGTCAAGAACGCGGTCATCGTGCCGGTCGGCAGCAAGGGCGGCTTCGTCGTCAAGAACCCGCCGCCGGCGTCGGCCGGCCGCGAGGCGCTGATGGCCGAGGTGGTCGAGTGCTACAAGACCATGATGCGCGGCCTGCTCGACATCACCGACAATCTGGTGAACGGCGAGATCGTGCCGCCGGCGGACGTGGTGCGCCTCGATGCCGACGACCCCTACCTGGTCGTGGCGGCCGACAAGGGCACGGCCACCTTCTCCGACATCGCCAACGGGGTCAGCCGCGAGTACGGCTTCTGGCTGGACGACGCCTTCGCCTCGGGCGGCTCGGCCGGCTACGACCACAAGAAGATGGGCATCACCGCCCGCGGCGCCTGGGAGGCGGTGAAGCGCCACTTCCGCGAGATGGGCCGCGACACCCAGACCCAGGACTTCACGGTCGTGGGCGTGGGCGACATGTCGGGCGACGTGTTCGGCAACGGCATGCTGCTGTCCAAGCACATCCGCCTGGTCGCCGCCTTCGACCACCGCCACATCTTCATCGACCCGAACCCCGACGCGGCCACCTCCTTCGCGGAGCGCCAGCGCCTGTTCGACCTGCCGCGCAGCAGCTGGGCCGACTATGACGCCAAGCTGATCTCGGCCGGCGGCGGCGTGTTCGAGCGCTCGGCCAAGTCGATCCAGACCACGCCGGAGATCCGCCAGGCCCTGGGCATCCAGGCCGAGCGGCTGACCCCGGCGGAGCTGATGACCGCCATCCTCAAGGCGGAGGTCGACCTGCTCTGGCTGGGCGGCATCGGCACCTACGTCAAGGCGGGCAGCGAGACCAACGCCGAGGTCGGCGACAAGGCCAACGACGCGATCCGCATCAACGGGAAGGATGTCCGGGCCAAGGTCGTCGGCGAGGGCGCCAACCTGGGCTTCACCCAGCGCGGCCGCATCGAGGCGGCGCAGGCCGGGCTGCGGCTCAACACCGACGCCATCGACAATTCGGCCGGCGTCGACACCTCCGACCACGAGGTCAACATCAAGATCCTGCTGCGCGACGTGATGGACAAGGGCCGCATGACCCTGGCCCAGCGCGACGTGCTGCTGGCGGAGATGACCGACGAGGTCGCCGAGCTGGTGCTGGCCGACAATTACAAGCAGACCCAGGCGCTGACCGTCGCCGAGGCCGTGGCGGCGGAGACGCTGGAGGACAATGTCCGCTTCATCCGCACCATGGAGCGGGCGGGCAAGCTGAACCGCGCCATCGAGTATCTGCCGACGGACGAGGAGATCGTCGCCCGTGCGGCAAGCCGCCGGGGCCTGACCCGGCCGGAGCAGGCGGTGCTGCTGGCCTACTCGAAGATCGACCTGTACGAGAAGTTGCTGGCCTCCGACCTGCCCGACGATCCGAAGATGGCGGAGGAGGTGGTCCGCTACTTCCCGACGGCGCTGCGGGAGAAGTTCCCCGACGCGATATCCTCGCACCAGCTGCGCCGCGAGATCATCGCCACCTGCGTCACCAACGGCATGATCAACCGCGTCGGCCCGACCTTCATCGGCGAGATGATCGAGCAGACCGGCATGGGCGAGGCCGACGTGGCCCGCGCCTATGTCATCATCCGCGACGCCTTCGGGCTGCGGCCGCTCTGGTCGGCGATCGAGGCGCTGGACACCAGGGTGCCGGCGTCGGTGCAGACCGCCATGCTGCTGGAGACGGGCCGGCTGATGCGCCGCGCCATCCCCTGGATGCTGCTGAACGGCGCGCAGCCGCTGGCGCTGCAGAGCGAGTGCGAGCGCCTGTCACCGACCGTGGAGGCGCTGGCCGCCGCCATGGGAACGGTGCTCTCCGGGGAGGCCCTGTCCGACCTGGAGGCCCGCGCGGCCGAGTTGACGGCGCAGGGCGTGCCGGCCGACCTAGCCCGCCGCATCGCCGGGCTGGGGGCGCTGGCCGCCGCCACCGACGTCGCCATGATCGCGTCCGAGACCGGCCGCGGCGTGGAGGAGGTGGCGCGGGTCTATTTCGACCTGGGCGGCCGCCTGGGCTTCGACTGGCTGCGCTGCCGGGCGACCGAGGTGAAGGCCGACAACCACTGGCAGCGCCAGGCGGTCGCGGCCATGGTCGACGACCTCTACGGCATGCAGGGCCGCCTCGCCGCCCGCATCCTGGCCGGCGGCCAGGGCGACGCGGACGGGCTGATCGAGGCGTGGCTGACCAACCGTTCCCAGCCGGTGGAGCGGGTGCAGGGCCTGCTGGCGGAGCTGCGCGGCATCGTCGCCATCGACTACGCCATGCTGGCTGTCGCCAACCGCCAGCTGCGCGGGCTGGTCGCGGGCTGATCCGGTTCCTCGTCCTGGGCAGCGTCGAGGGTGTGCGTCCTTCGACAAGCTCAGGATGAGGGACCTATTGCTGCTCCCCATGGTTTCCGGGCGCCTGAACGCGAGGAGTGCCTGGAACCAACATTCCTCATGCTGAGCCTGTCGAAGCACGCAGGCGGGCTCGGCGTCCAAAAAGGGCCGCCTCCCGCCGGGGGGCGGCCCTAACTTTTGGCCAGAGTCGCGCGCCGCGCTTCAACCCGTGCCCCCACCCGGCTATGATGGCGGGGCCTGCCCGAAAGAGGTAGGCGGCACGGGAGGCATGGCATGACCCAGCAGAAGTTCCGACTGGTGACCCGCAGCGACATGGACGGCCTGGTCTGCGCGGTGCTGCTGAAGGAACTCTACCTCGTCGACGACATCCTGTTCGTCCATCCCAAGGACATGCAGGACGGCAAGATCGCCATCGGGCCGAACGACATCACCTGCAACCTGCCCTACGTGCCGGGCTGCCACCTGGCCTTCGACCACCATCTCTCGGAGATGTACCGGGTCGACCTGTACAAGAACCACATCATCGACCCGGAGGCGCCCTCGGCCGCCCGCGTCGTCTACGACTATTACGGCGGCCGGCAGCGCTTCCCCACCATCCCCGACAGCCTGATGCAGGCGGTGGACAAGGCCGACAGCGCCCAGTTCACCCAGGCCGAGGTGCTGGACCCACAGGGCTGGGTGCTGCTGTCCTTCCTGATGGACGCGCGCACGGGCCTCGGCCGCTGGCGCGACTTCCGGGTGTCGAACTACGAGCTGATGATGAAGCTCATCGACTGGTGCCGCACCCATTCCGACGCCGACGAGATCCTGGAGCTGCCCGACGTGAAGGAGCGCGTCGAGCTCTACCGCGAGCACCAGGCCCCGTTCCGCGAGCAGCTGGAGCGCTGCACCACGGTCCACAAGAACCTGGCCGTGGTCGATCTGCGCGACGAGGACCCGATCTATTGCGGCAACCGCTTCGTCGTCTATGCCCTGCACCCCGAGTGCAACCTGTCCATGCACTGCATGTGGGGGCGCAACAAGGCCAACACGGTCTTCGCCATCGGCAAATCGATCATCAACCGCTCCTCCATCCACAATGTCGGCCAGCTCTGCCTGGAGTATGGCGGCGGCGGCCACGAGGCGGCGGGCACCTGCCAGGTCGACAACGACCGGGCCGAGACGGTGCGCAAGGAGCTGGTGGGGCATCTCACCGCTTGAAAAAATCCCTCGCCCCTGGCGGGAGAGGGATGGGCCCCACCGCGAAGCGGTGGGAGGGTGAGGGGTCGACCGCCACAGGCGGGCGTTCTCGGTGACTGATCCTGGAGCAACGGGTGAGAACGTCGGGCTGCGCCCGCCGCCCCCTCATCCTCCCCAAGCAGGCTTGGGGCCCCATCCTTCTCCCGCAAGGGGAGAAGGATAAACAAGGAAAAGGCCGGCGCGCCCGAGGGCGGCCGGCCTTTCTCATGCCTGGGCGGAGCGGACGATGGTCAGACCGTCGCCGCCTCGCGGTCCTCGTCGCCGGTCTCGGAGGCGTCCTGGTCGTCGCCCTCCTCGCCGCCGTCCATCATCTGCGGCTGCCGGCCGTCGCCGCCGCGCTGGCGGTTCTCGTTCTCGGTGATCTGGCAGATGATGCGGTAATAGTGCTCGGCATGCTGCAGATAGTTCTCGGCGGCGACGCGGTCGCCCGAGGTCTGCGCGTCCCGGGCCAGGGCCAGGTACTTCTCGTGCACCTGGAAGGCGTTGCCGCGGATGCGGACGTCCGGCCCGTTGCTGTCGTAGTTCTGGTGCCGCAGCGGCACGTTCTGGCGGCGGTTGCCGCCATTGTTGTTGTGGCCGTGATTGTGACCGCCGCCACCACCACCGCCACCATTGTTGTTGCCACGCCCCCGCGAGCGCCGGTTGTTCTGACCCTGTCTCATATGGCTTGAGCTGTCGCCCCTCTTCGAGTTCGGCGCATGCCCCGCGTGGCCTATGCCAAGCACCGGCCCGCGGCCCCGCCTTGGCAGGGGCCCGGCCCGGGGTGCCGCCGTCCCGCCGGCCCATGGCGGATGCGTGCGGACGATCTTTCCGGGGTCATGCCGCGCACCGCGCCCAACCTGGGGCAGCCGTGCCGCGTCGCGCAAGACCCTAACCTCTGGGCCGCGCATGTCCAACATTTTTTTACGGATTCAGCCCGTTGGGGCTCCGTACGGGAGGCTCAAAGCGCCTTTCGCGCCACGACCACCCGATCGTGTCCTGACAGATCGGCGATCACCAAGGGTTGTTCAAGGCCGGCCCCCCGGAAGAGCGCCGCCACGTCCCCGCCCTGCCCGGCCCCATGCTCCACCGCGGCGAGGCCCCCCGGCACCAGCAGTCGCACCAGCTCGGGCGCGAGGTGCCGGTAGGGGTCGAGCCCGTCGGCGCCACCGGCCAGGGCTCGGTGCGGGTCGAACAGCGCCACCTCGGGCTGCAGGCCGGACACGTCGCCGTCCGGGATATAGGGCGGGTTGGAGACCACGATGTCGAAGCCGCCGCCCCGCACCGCCGAGGCCCAGTCACCGGCCAGGAACGCGGCCCGGCCCGCCAGCCCGTTCGAACAGGCGTTGCCGCGCGCCGCCGCCGCCGCGCCCCGGCTGAGGTCGATCCCGATGCCCCGCGCGTTCGGCAGCTCCGACAACAGGGCCAGCAGGATGCAGCCCGACCCGGTGCCGAGGTCCAGCAGGCGCAGGGGCGCCGTCCGATCCGGCAGCCGTTCCAGCACCGCCTCGACCAGCGTCTCGGTATCGGGGCGCGGGTCCAGCGTGTCGGGGGTGAGGGCGAACTCCAGGTTCCAGAAGCCGCGCCGGCCGAGGATGCGCGACACCGGCTCGCGCGCCAGCCGCCTTTCCAGCAGTGCCTGGAAGCGCGATGCGTCGGCGTCGCCCACCCCGCGCCCGCCCTCCAGCAGCAGCTCGTTGCGCGAGAGGCCCAGCGCCGCCCCGGCCAGCAGGCGCACGTCCAGGCGCGGCGTCTCCAGCCCGGCCGCGGCCAGGCGCGCCTCGCCCTCGGCCAGCAATTGACGGAGCGTGGTCACTGCAGCTCGGCCAGGCGCTCGGCCTCGTCCTGGGCGACCAGCGCGTCCACCAGCTCGTCCAGCGCCTCGCCGGCCATGACCTTCTCGATCTTGTAGAGGGTCAGGTTGATGCGGTGGTCGGTGACGCGGCCCTGGGGGAAGTTGTAGGTGCGGATGCGCTCGGACCGGTCGCCGGAGCCGACCTGGCTCTTGCGCGAGGCGGCGCGCTCGGCGTCCTTGGCCGACCGCTCGGCCTCGTAGAGGCGCGCCCGCAGCACCCGCAGCGCCTTGGCCTTGTTCTTGTGCTGGGACTTCTCGTCCTGCTGGCTGACCACGATGCCGGTGGGCAGGTGGGTGATGCGCACGGCGCTGTCGGTGGTGTTGACCGACTGGCCGCCGGGGCCCGACGAGCGGAACACGTCGATGCGCAAATCCTTCTCATCGATCTGGATGTCCACCTCCTCCGCCTCGGGCAGCACGGCCACGGTGGCGGCGGAGGTGTGGATGCGCCCCTGGGTCTCGGTCGCCGGCACGCGCTGCACCCGGTGGACGCCGGATTCGAACTTCAGCTTCCGGAAGACGCCGCGGCCGGTGATGCTGGCCGTCGCTTCCTTGTAGCCGCCGAGCTCGGTCTCCGACACGTCCATCGCCTCGAAGCGCCAGCCCTGCAGCCCGGCATAGCGGCGGTACATATCGAACAGCTCGGCGGCGAACAGGGCGGCCTCGTCGCCGCCGGTGCCGGCGCGTACCTCGAGGATCGCGTTCTTCTCGTCGGCGGCGTCCTTTGGCAGCAGCATGATCTGGAGCTGCTTCTCCAGCTCGGGCATGCGGTCCTTGAGGGTGAAGTATTCCTGCTCGGCAAGCGCTCGCATCTCCGCGTCGTCGCCATCGCTCATCAATGCCTTGAGCTGGTCAAGTTCCGTGCGCAGCTTGCGCAGGGTTGTGATGGCGCCGACCACGGGTTCCAGCTCGGCATATTCCTTCGAAAGCTTGGCAAACTGCCGCGCATCCAGATCCGCCGCTGTCATTGC
>DASPNP010000047.1:0-12209 GCA_035626475.1 Azospirillaceae bacterium | reverse complement strand
GGGTTGCAGCGGGATGCGGTGGATGCAGCGCCGGTGTGGTTCGTAGGTCGCATGGAGCCGCAGGCGCAATGCGACATCCCGCCGGAGAATGTCGCATTGCGCTTCGCTCCATGCGACCTACGGGCGCGCTTCATTGATCGGACAAGGCTGCAACCCCTGGGTCCCGGCCTGCGCCGGGATGACGGCTGGTGGGATCGCACCCGTTCAGCCATAGTCCGACAGACCCTTACGCCGCCCCCTGCCCCGTCTCCCGCCCCGGCGCGGCGGGCGGGGCCAGGCAGTCGGCGGCGATGGTCAGGCGGAAGCGCAGGCCGGCGGGGTGCCAGACGGACTCGGCCCGCCCGCCCAGCTGGGTCGCGGCGGCCGTCACCATCTCCGAGCCGAAGCCGCGCCGGGCCGGCGCGCCCGCCAGGGGCGGCCCGCCCTCCTCCCGCCAGTCCAGGACCAGCCCGCCATCGGGCGCGGGCGTCCAGGACAGCCGCACGCGGCCGCCCGGGTGCGAGAGCGCCCCGTATTTGGCGGCGTTGGTCGCCAGTTCGTGCAGGATCATGGCGGCGGGCTGCACCGAGTCGGGCGCCAGCGTCACCTCCGGCCCGGAGACCTCCGCGCCGCCATGGCCGTCGCCGACATAGGGGCTCAGCTCTTCCTCCACCAGGGTGCGCAGCCCGGCCCCGCTCCAGCCGCCCGTGGCCAGCAGGCCGTGGGCGCGGGCCAGCGCGGCGATGCGGCCCTCCACCGCCTCCAGGAACTCGCGCTGTCCCTCGGCCCGGGTCAGTCGCACCACCGTCTGCACCACCGCCAGCGCGTTCTTGGCCCGGTGGTCGACCTCGCGCATCAGCAGGGTCTGGCGCTCCTGGATGCGCCGGCGCTCGGTGATGTCCTGGACGACCCGCACGGCGTAGACGAAGCGGCCCGCCTCGTCGCGGACGGCGGTGGTGCGGATCTCCGCCCACCAGCGCCGCCCGTCCTTGGCCGTATAGTAGCGCTCGGCCCGGCCGTGGCCGAGCTCGCCCCGGATGATCGCCTCGAACGCGGCCCGGCTCCGCCGCCGGTCCTCCTCGTCGTCGATCATGTCGAGGAAGCTGCGGCCCGCGAAATCCTCCACCCGGTAGCCGGTCATGCGCGTGAAGGTGCCGTTCACCGCCAGATAGCGGCCCTCGCGGTCGACCTCGCAGATGCCGACGCCGGCATTGTCCCAGGTGGCGCGCAGCCGCCGGTCGGTTTCCGCCAGCAGGGTCTCGGCGCGCTTGCGGGCGCTGATGTCGCGGTACAGCACCGCCAGCCCCTCCTCCGTGGGATAGGCGCGCAGGTCGAGCCAGACATCGTGCCCGCCGCCGACGTAATGGTGCTCGAAGGCGACGGGCCGGCGCTCCGCCATCGCCGTCCGGTAGTGGCGCTCGACCTCGGTTCCGGCCGCCTCGGGCCAGAGCTCCCAATGGCTGCGGCCGAGAAGGTCGGAGGCGGGGCGGCCGTCGATCTCCAGGGCCCGGCGGTTCATCTCCAGGACCCGGAACTCCCGGTCCAGCACGATGAAGCCCTCGCCGACGCTGTCCAGGATCGCCCGGCGCCCCGCCTCGGTCGCCGCCAGCTGCCGCTCGGCGCTGCGCCGCGCCCGGGCGGCGTGGATCTCGTCCGTCACGTCCTTGACCCGGTGGAGGATCCAGGCGACGCCGCCCGCGCCGGGCACCGGCACGTTCACGGGGCGCCACCAGCGCTCCTCGAAGCCGCCGCCCGCCTCCGGCGACCGGGGGATGTCGTAGCGCTGGTCCGGCATCGCGTCGGTCCGGCCCGTCGCCAGCACCCGGTCGAGCGAGGCCCGCAGCGCCGTCGGGCCGTCCGACCCGGGATCATCGGGGTTCTCCGGAAAGGCGTCGAAGACGTGGCGGCCCAGCAGCTCCGCCCGCTGCCGCCCTACGGCCGACAGATAGGCCGCGTTCACCTCGACGATGACGAGATCGGTCGACAGCACCAGACAGGGCGTCGGCACATGCTGGAACAGGGCGGCGAAGTCGGGCGGGGTCGGGTCGGGCATTCGGCTGGGATGGTCGCGGTCGGTCCCCCCTCAAACAGGCGGGAGGGGACGATGGCCCGCCGGTCCCCGGGGAACACCCCGTCAGCGCGCCAGCCGCCGCTCCAGCTCGGCCAGACACTCGTCGCGCCCAGGGCGGAAGTCCCGGGCGGCCCACCAGCCCTCCAGCTCCGCCATGAGGCGGCCGACCTCGGGCCCTGGCGGGACGCCGCGGTCCAGCATGTCCTGGCCGCGGATCGGGAAGGGAATCAGGCGCCAGGCGGCGGCCTCGGCCAGCGGCTCCAGGATCTGGAAGGCGGGCACGCCATGGTCGGCGGCGGCCAGCAGCAGCAGGTCGCGGTAGGTCTCCGGCCCCACCTTCTGCAGGGCCGCCCGGCGCGCGGTCACGCTCAGCTCGGGATGCACGTCCACCGGCGGGGCGCAGAGCGTCAGCAGACGGTCGCGCTGGTTGTTGGACAGGCGCAGCCGCTCCGCCACGGCCATCGCCGCCGCCTCGCCCCTCGGCAGCAGCGCCGCCAGGTGCAGCAGCGAGTCGCCCTCGCCCACCATCCACTCCAGCCGGTCGATCGCCGCCAGCCGGTCGATGCGCACCGCCTGCGGCAGCAGCTGGGCCACGATGCCGCGGTCGATCATCAGCCGCCAGACCTCCACCGCCCGGTCGGTCTGCAGCAGCCGCGCCACCTCGGCGTTCACCCGCTCGCCCGAGAGGTTGGGCAGCAGGTGCGCGAACTCGGCGCAGGCATCCAGCGCCACCGGGTCCGGCGGACCCTTGCCAAGCCGGGCGTGGAAGCGGAAGTAGCGCAGGATGCGGAGCACATCCTCCTGGATGCGCTCGCGCGCCTCGCCGACGAAGCGGACCTTGCCCGCCTCCAGGTCGCGCAGGCCCTGGAACGGGTCGTAGAGGTCGCCATCGGGGGACAGCGACATGGCGTTGAAGGTGAAGTCGCGGCGCCTGGCGTCCTCCACCCAGTCGTCGGTGAACTCGACCCTGGCGTGGCGGCCGTCGGTCTCGACATCGCGGCGCAGCGTGGTGATCTCGAAGCTGCGGCCGTCCAGGATGGCGGTGACGGTGCCGTGCTTCAGGCCGGTGGGGACGGTGCGGATGCCGTCGGCCTTCAGGCGCTTCAGCGCCTCCTCCGGCGGCAGCGGGGTGGCGATGTCCACGTCCTGCGCCTGGACGCCCAGCACCAGGTCGCGGACGCAGCCGCCGACATAGCGCGCCTCCCGGCCCGTGCGCATCAGCGACTGCAGGATGCGCCGCGCCGCGACGCTGGCGAGCAGTCCCGTCGGTTCCAGGTGGCGGGCGGGAGTCATGAGGGGCTGTCGGCTCCGGGATCGTCACCAGGGTTGGTAGCATCCCGAGGCGCGGGCATCAACGGAGTGTGGCGGGAGACGATCCGCCGGGCCTACTTCCCCTGCCTGGCCGGCACCAGCTGTCCGTCCGCCCCGATATGGGCGGGCGCGTAATCGGCATGGGGGTCGGCGCCGCCGGTCACCGCCAGCGCGCCCATGGTCAGGCCACACAGCACCACCCCGACGCTGACCAGCCAGGGCCAGGGCGCCGTCACCCACCAGGGCACATCGGCGCCCGCCGCCGCCTGCCGGCGCCGCTCGACATAGACATAGGCCATGTAGACCAGGGTCGGCAGCACCAGCGGCAGCAGGATGGTCAGGATCTTGCGGATCACGCGGCGGCCTCCCCCGATCCCAGCAGCACGTCGCAGAGATTGACCAGCATCCCCGCCGTGGCGCCCCAGATGTAGCGGTCCCGGTAGGGGAACACCCAGAAGTACCGCGTGGCACCCTTATACTCGGCGCTGCGGCGCTCCCGTCCCTCGGGCGAGAGGATGAAGGACAGCGGCACCTCGAACACCTCGGCCACCTCGTAGGGGTCGGGGTTCAGGGTGAAGGGCGGGCGGATGATGCCGACCACCGGCGTGATGCGGAAGCCGGTGCGGGTGACGTAGGTGTCCAGCCGGCCGATCAGGTCGACATGGCCCCGGGCCAGCCCGATCTCCTCCTCCGTCTCGCGGAGCGCGGTCGCCTCGGCGTCTGAATCCTCGGGCTCGACCCCGCCGCCGGGGAAGCTGATCTGGCCGGCATGGGCGGCGAGATGCGCCGTGCGCTGGGTCAGCAGCACGGTCAGGCCCTCCGGCCGGTCGACCAGCGGCACCAGCACGGCGGCGTCGCGCAGCTGCGGCGGCGGATTCATGCCGCTGTTGCCGTCATGGTCGCCGCGCACGCCGATGACGCGCGACGGCGTCCGGCAGCGGTGCAGGAAGAGCTGGCGGATGTCGGCCGCGCTTCTCATCCGCGCAGGCTGCCCAGCGGGAAGAAGGTCCCCTTGCTCCATATGCCGATCTGGTCGCTTTCGTCCTGGTGAGCGCTTGTGCCCGCATCGGGCGGGGCCACCCCGCGCTCCACGAGTTCGTAGAAGACGGGGCGGTTGATGCGGGCCTCGAGGTTGTCCCGCACAAGGATATAGGGACGCGGCTCGCCGGTGCCAGGATCGGTTTCGACGCGGATGGGCCGGTCGGGCCCGGCCTCCACCTCCTGGTCCAGGTTGGTGCGGAAGCGCAGTACCTGGTCGCGGCCGCTCCCCTCCACTGTCAGGGCGACGGCGACGAAGGGCGCGTCCTCCACCTCGATCGTGCCGCGCTCCACCGGCGTCACCAGCCAGTACCGCCCTTTTTCGTCCTTGCGCAGGACGGTGGAAAACAGCTTCACCAATGCCAGGCGCTCGATCCGGCCGCCCTCGTGCCACCAGACGCCCTCGCGGTCGATGCGGATGTCGAAGCCCTTCTCCGGGTCGGCGGGGCCCAGCGATGCATAGGACGAAGGGGATGTGTCGGGCTTGGCACTCATCGGTCGTATCCTCCAGGCGGCGATACCCAACGTTTTTCGCCGCGCGCATCTGAGCGGGTGCGTATTTCGGCCACAAAGGTAACATAGGGCCTCGGAATTGGCCCTTGGAGTCCCCGCCCCGGCGCACAAGATGGCTGGACGGGGCATCACCGGACCAGTGGAGACCAGAGTTGAGCACCAGCGACATGTCCCGCAGCTACCCCACTCCTGGCCCCACGCCCGTCCCGGTCCAGGATCCCGCCGACGTGGACGCGCTGATCCGCGAGGTCGACGCGCTGGGCCACCGCCTGGCCGAGGCCCGCGCCATGATCGGCCGCGTCATCTACGGCCAGCGCGAGGTCATCGACCTGTCGCTGATCACGCTGATCGCCGGCGGCCACCTGCTGCTGATCGGCGTGCCCGGCCTCGCCAAGACGCGGCTGGTGGAGACGCTGGGGACGGTGCTGGGGCTGGACGACAAGCGCATCCAGTGCACGCCCGACCTGATGCCGGCCGACATATTGGGCTCCGAGGTGCTGGAGGAGGGCGAGGACGGCCGCCGCGCCTTCCGCTTCATCCCCGGCCCGGTCTTCGCCCAGCTGCTGATGGCGGACGAGATCAACCGCGCCAGCCCGCGCACCCAGTCCGCCCTGCTGCAGGCGATGCAGGAGGGGCGCGTCTCGGTCGCCGGCCACTACCACCCGCTGCCCAAGCCCTTCCATGTGCTGGCGACGCAGAACCCGCTGGAGCAGGAGGGCACCTACCCGCTGCCCGAGGCGCAGCTGGACCGCTTCCTGATGCAGGTGGACGTCGAGTACCCGGACCGCGAGGCCGAGCGCATGATGCTGCTCGCCACCACCGGCGCCGACAGCGCCCGCGCCACCGGGGCGCTGACGCCCGAGGAGCTGATGGCCGCCCAGCGCCTGGCCCGCCGCCTGCCGGTGGGCGAAAGCGTGGTGGAGGGCATCCTCGACCTGGTGCGCAACGGCCGGCCGGAGGAGAGCGCGTTGCCCGAGGTGCGCCGCCACGTCGCCTGGGGCCCGGGCCCGCGCGCCAGCCAGTCGCTCATGCTGGCCGCCCGCGCCCGCGCGCTGCTGGACGGCCGCCTGGCGCCGTCGCTGGACGACGTGCTGGCGCTGGCCAAACCCGTCCTGAAGCACCGCATGGCGCTGAACTTCGCCGCCCGCGCCGACGGCATCACCCTGGACGAGATCATCGACCGGCTCTGCGCCCCGCTGACCTGACCCTCAGACCTTACCGAAGAAGGCACACCGCCCTTGGCCTCCACCCTCGCCGCCGACGCGTTGCGCGCCCAGCACCGGGCCGAGACGCTGGCGCTGCGCCTGCCGCCGCTGCTGGTGGCGGCGGAGCGGGTGGCCGCGACCGTGGCCCAGGGCGTCCACGGCCGCCGCCGCGTCGGCACCGGCGAGACCTTCTGGCAGTTCCGCCGCTACGAGCAGGGCGACGCCACCACCGCCATCGACTGGCGCCAGTCGGCCAAGAGCGAGCGGGTCTTCGTCCGCGAGAACGAGTGGGAGGCGGCGCAGAGCGTCTGGGTCTGGCGCGACGGTTCGGCCTCCATGGGCTGGCGCTCGGCCGAGTCGCTGCCGACCAAGCGCGAGCGGGCGGAGCTGCTGACCATCGCCCTGGCCGCCCTGCTGGTACGCGGCGGCGAGCGGGTGACGCTGCTGGGCACGGGCATCCCGCCCTCCTCCGGCCGGCTGATGGTGTCGCGCCTGGCGCTGCACCTGACCGAACGGCAGGGCGCCCCCGAGGGCGGCGGCCTGCCTCCGCCCGAGCCGCTGCCGCGCCACGCCCAGGTGGTGGTGATCGGCGACCTGCTATCGCCGCTGCCGGAGATCCAGGAGTCGCTCTCCCGCCTCAGCGGGCGCGGCCTGCGCGGCCATCTGCTGCAGGTGCTGGACCCGGCGGAGGAGACGCTGCCCTTCGACGGGCGCGTGGAGTTCCGCGGGCTGGAGGGGGAGGAGCGGCTGCTGATCCCGCGCGTCGAGGGCATCCGCGAGGCCTATCTGGAGCGCCTCGCCGCCCATCGCGACGGGCTGGCCGCCCTGGCCCGCGCCGCCGGCTGGAGCTTCGCCACCCACCGCACGGACAAGCCGCCGCAGACCGCCCTGCTGTCGCTCTACGCCGCCATGTCGGGGGCGACGTAATGGAGAAGCGGCCGGTCATGGGTGAGGCTGCGACGTGCTGCGTGCTCCGACAGGCTCGGCATGAGGGCCGGGGTACGCGAGGCACCCCCGTGACCAACGGCGAAAGCTTGCCCGGGAGCAGCACCAACATCCTCAGCCTGAGCCTGTCGAAGGCCGCACACCGGCAACGCCGCTCCCTGCGTGGGAGGGAGGCCGCCCCATGCTGAATCTCGGCGCCCTCGCCTTCGCCTCGCCCTGGATCCTGGCGGCGCTCGCCGTGCTGCCGGTGCTGTGGTGGCTGCTGCGGGTCACCCCGCCCTCGCCGCGCCGGCTGGACTTCCCGGCCATCCGCCTGCTGCGCGACCTGGTTGCGCGCGAGGAGACGCCGTCGCGCACGCCGCCCTGGCTGCTGGCGTTGCGCATCCTGATCGCCGCGCTGGTGATCCTGGGGCTGGCGCGGCCGCTGCTGAACCCCGACGCGGTGCTGCCCGGCTCCGGCCCGGTGCTGCTGGTGGTGGACAATGGCTGGGCGTCGGGCCGCGACTGGCCGGGCCGCCTGTCGCACCTGGAGCGCATGGTGGACCAGGCCGACCGGCAGGGCCGCGAGGTGGCGCTGCTGGCGACGGCGCCCTCGCCCGGCGGCGACCCGCCGCGGCTGGTCGGCCCCATGGCCGCCGGCGAGGCGAGGCGCGAGGTGCAGGCGCTGGCGCCGCGCCCCTGGAGCACCGACCGGCGGGCGGCACTCGCGGCGCTGGACGCTTTCCGGCCGCAGGGCGCGACCTACGGCGTCTGGCTGGCCGACGGTCTGGGGGACGACGGCGCCCGCGCGCTGGCCGAGCGGCTGCAGCGGCTGGGCGCCACGACCCTGGTGGAGGACGGCCCCGGCCGCACGCCGATGATGCTGCGCCCGCCCAGCGCCGACGCCGGTACGCTGGTGATCCCGGTGGAGCGGGCCGATTCCGCCCTGCCGCAGCCGGTGGCGGTGCGCGCCAACGGGCCGGGCGGACGGCTGCTGGGCCGGGCCGAGGGTCGGTTCGAGGCCGGCCAGAGCCGCGTCGAGCTGCGCCTCTCCCTGCCGTCGGAGCTGCGCAACGAGATGGAGCTGCTGCAGCTCGACGGGCAGGCCACGGCCGGCGCCTTCCATCTGGTCGACGAGCGCTGGCGCCGCCGGCCGGTGGGGCTGGTCTCGGGCCGTCCCGGCGGGCAGGAGCAGCCGCTGCTGTCCGACCTCTACTATATCGACCGGGCGCTGAACCCCTTCGCCGAGATGCGCCGCGGCGGCATCGACGAGCTGTTGCAGCGCCAACTGGCCGTGCTGGTGCTGGCCGATGTCGGCAACCTCTCGCCCGAGGAGTCCGACCGGCTGACCGGCTGGGTGCGCCAGGGCGGCGTGCTGCTGCGCTTCGCGGGCCCCCGCCTGGCGCAGAACGCCGACACGCTGATCCCCGTCCGGCTGCGCGCCGGCGACCGGGCGCTGGGCGGGGCGCTGAGCTGGTCCGAGCCGGCCCGCATCGCCCCCTTCCCGGAGAACAGCCCGTTCCATGGCTTGGCCGTGCCGCCCGACGTCTCGGTCTCGCGGCAGGTGCTGGCCGAACCGGCCGTCGACCTGGCCGACCGCACCTGGATGCGGCTGGAGGACGGCACGCCGCTGGTGACGGCCGAGCGCATGGGCCAGGGCTTCGTCGTGCTGGTCCACACCACCGCCGGGCCGGACTGGTCGAACCTGCCGCTCTCCGGCCTCTATGTCGACATGCTGCGCCGGCTGGTGGCGCTGTCGCAGGGCGTGGCTGAGGGCGGCCAGGCCGGTTCGCTGCCGGCGCTGCTGACGCTGGACGGGCTGGGACGGCTGGGCCAGCCGCCGGTGACCGCATTGCCGCTGCCCGCCGAGGCGCTGAACGCCCCGGGCGGCGCGCCGGTGGGCCCGCGCCACCCGCCCGGCTATTACGGCACCGACGAGGCTCGCCGCGCCGTGAACCTGGCCTCCGCCGTGCCGGCCCTAGCGCCGCTGGCGGGCCTCCCCGCGACGCTCGCCGCCGAGCGCTATGGCGGCCGCAGCGAGGTCGATCTGAAGCCCTGGCTGCTGGGGCTGGCGCTGCCGCTGGTGATCCTGGACCTGTTCATCGCCCTGGCCCTGCGCGGCCTGCTGCCCGCCCTGCCCCGCCTGCGCCGGCCGGGGGCGGCGGCGCTGCTGCTGGGAGCATTGCTGCTGGGCGCGCCGGACCTGCGCGCCCAGACCGTGGACGATGAGACGGCGATCCGCGCCGCGTCGGAGACCTGGCTGGCCTTCGTGCGCACCGGCGACCCGTCGGTCGACGCCACCAGCGAGGCCGGCCTGCGCGGCCTGTCGGAGCAGCTGAACCAGCGGACGGCGGTGGAGACGGCCGGCGCCATGGGCGTGGACCTGGAGACCGACGAGCTGGCCTTCTACCCGCTGCTCTACTGGCCGGTGACGGGCGCCCAGGCCGGCCTCACCGAGCAGGCGCGCGCCAAGCTGAACCTTTACCTGCGCAGCGGCGGCACCATCCTGCTGGACACGCGCGACCAGGACATCGGCGGCGGCCAGGGCCGGGTGGAGGAGCTGCTGCGCGGCCTGGACATCCCGCCGCTGGCGCCGGTGCCGGCCGAGCATGTGCTGACCAAGGCCTTCTACCTGCTGGCCGACTTCCCCGGCCGGCACGCCGGCGGCCAGGTCTGGGTCGAGGCCGGCGAGGGCAAGGTGAATGACGGCGTCTCCTCCGTCATCATCGGCGGCAACGACTGGGCCGGCGCCTGGGCGGTGGACGCCTCGGGCCGGCCGCTGAACGCCGTGGTGCCGGGCGGCGAGCGCCAGCGCGAGATGTCCTACCGCTTCGGCATCAACCTCGTGATGTACGCGCTGACCGGCAACTACAAGGCCGACCAGGTCCACGTCCCCGCCATCCTGGAGAGGCTCGGGCAATGAACGGCCTCTCCGTCGTCCTGTCGCCGCTGGTGCCGGTCTGGCTGCTGCTGGCCCTATCGGCCGTGGCCGCCGTCGGCCTGCTGCTCGCCTTCCGCCGGAGGGCGCGCGGGGCGGGGTGGCGGCTGCTGGCCATTGCCGTGCTGGTGCTGGCGCTGCTGAACCCGTCGCTGGTGAGCGAGGAGCGCGCGCCGATCAAGGACGTGGCGGTGGTGGTGGTCGACCAGTCGCCCAGCCAGAATGTCGGCGGGCGCCGGGAGCGCGCAGAGCGGGCGCTCGCCGACCTGCAGCGCCGCCTCGCCGCCTTCGACGACCTCGAGGTGCGCGTGGTGCGCTCCGCCGGCGGCACGGCCGCGGAGAGCGCCGCCATGACCGAGACGCGCCTGCTGGAGGAGCTGTCGCGGGCCGTCACCGACCTGCCGCGCCGCCGCCTCGCCGGCGCCGTGCTGATCACCGACGGTCAGGTGCACGACGTCGCGGAGAACGCCCGGCTGGTCGAGGATATCGGCCCGATCCACACGCTGCTAACCGGCGAGCGCGAGGAGGGCGACCGGCGCCTCGTCATCGTGCGCGCCCCCTCCTTCGGCATCGTCGGCAAGCCGGTGGACATCCGGGTGCGGGTGGAGGACCTGCCCGCCGGCTCGGCCGACGCCGTGCTGCAGGTGCGCCAGGACGGCGCCCAGCCGCGCAGCTATGCCATCCGCGCCGGCGAGGAGCTGGACCTCTCCTTCACGCTGGAGCATGCCGGCCAGAACGTCTTCGAGATGGAGGTCAGCGCCGCCGGCCAGGAGCTGAGCCTGTCCAACAACCGGGCCGCCGTGGTGGTGAACGGGGTTCGCGACCGGCTGCGGGTGCTGCTGGTCTCGGGCGAGCCGCATGCCGGCGAGCGCACCTGGCGCAATCTGCTGAAGGCCGACCCGGGCGTCGATCTGGTCCATTTCACCATCCTGCGCCCGCCGGAGAAGCAGGATGGCACGCCGATCCGCGAGCTGTCGCTGATCGCCTTTCCGATCCGCGAGCTGTTCGAGCTGAAGCTGAACGAGTTCGACCTCATCATCTTCGACCGCTACAAGCAGCGCGGCGTGCTGCCGCTGTCATACCTGTCGAACATCGCCGACTATGTCGAGAAGGGCGGCGCCTTCCTGGAGGCGAGCGGCCCGACCTTCGCCACGGCCATGTCGCTCTACCGCACGCCGCTGGGCGTGGTGCTGCCGGGCGAGCCGACGGGCGACGTGCTGAAGCAGCCCTTCAAGCCGGCCGTCACCGACGCCGGCAAGCGCCACCCCGTCACGGCGGGGCTGGCTGGGGGTGCGGCCGACGGCGTCGGCGCCTGGGGCCGCTGGTTCCGCCAGATCGAGGTGCAGGCCGGGCGCGGCACCACCGTCATGTCCGGCCTGGACGGGCGCCCGCTGCTGATCCTGGACCGGGTCGGCGAGGGCCGGGTGGCGCAGCTGGCCTCCGACCAGATCTGGTTGTGGTCGCGGGGCTTCGAGGGCGGCGGGCCGCAGGCCGAGCTGCTGCGGCGGCTGGCGCACTGGCTGATGAAGGAGCCGGAGCTGGAGGAGAACGACCTGCGGCTGCGGGTCGACGGCAACCGGCTGACGGTGGAGCGCCGCTCGCTGGAGCCCGATCCCACGCCGGTGGAGTTGACCTCCCCCTCCGATGCCAGGCAGAGCCTGCCGCTCGCCGACCGCGAGGACGGCGTCGCCACCGCCACGGTCGCCGCCGGCGAGCCCGGCATCTGGCGCGCCACCGACGGCAAGCGCACGGCGCTGGCGGTGGTCGGCGCCGTCAACCCGCCGGAGCTGGCGGACATGCGCACCACGCCGGAGAAGCTGGAGCCCGTCACCAAGGCGAGCGGCGGCGGCGTCTACTGGCTGGCGGACTATGGCGGCGGTGGCGGCGACGCGCCCGATGTGCGCCGCGTCCGCCCCGACCGCGACGCCGCCGGCCGCGCCTGGCTGGGCCTGCGCGCCAACGGCGACTACACCGTCACCGGCGTCACCCAGGTCCCGCTGCTGCCGGCCTTCCTTGTGCTGCTGCTGGCCGTGGGCCTGCTGCTGGCGGCGTGGCGGCGGGAAGGGCGGTAGAAAATAGCGTTCCTAGTTCGTAGCAACTGTGTTGGACGGGTTCAGGCGGGTTTGTTCTGGAAGGGTGTCTGGTCTCGGACGATGGCGTTGAGGATGGTGGCGATCTTGCGCATGCAGGCGGCGAGCGCCACCTTGGCCGGCTTGCCGCGCTGGCGCAG
>DASPNP010000046.1:0-51558 GCA_035626475.1 Azospirillaceae bacterium | reverse complement strand
GCGCAACGTGCTGCAGAACCTGCGCTCGCCGCTGACCATCGCCAACCAGGCGCTGCAGGGCGACTGGGAGGGCACCCAGGTCGCACTCCAGCGCTTCGTCATCAACTCCACCGTGGGCCTGGGCGGGCTGATCGACGTCGCTGGCGACCACGGCATCGCGTACGAGTATGAGAGCTTCGACCAGACGCTGGCGGTCTGGGGCGTGCCGGAGGGGCCGTACCTGGTGCTGCCGCTGCTGGGGCCCTCGACGGTGCGCGACGCGGCGGGCTTCGGGGCGGAGTTCCTGGCTGACCCGGTCGGGCACTATGTCGACGGGCGCGCCTGGAACACGGAGTTCACCTACTCGCGCGTCGGCGTGACGGTGCTGGACACGCGCGCGGGCTACATCGACGCCATCGACGATCTACGCCGCAACAGCTTCGACTACTACGCCGCCATGCGCTCGCTCTACCGCCAGCGCCGCGACGGCTGGATCCGCGACGGCAAGGAGGATCCCAACCAGATGCCCGACATCCCCGACTTCGACCAGGAGTGACATCCTGCGGGAGCGAGGGGGCGCCGGCATCCGGCGGAAATGAAACGCGGCCCCACAAAGGCCATCATCGCATGCGGTGATCCGCATCACAGCGTCGCGTGTTGTAATCGACGACGCTGACAAGGGTTTGAGAGAACGAGACCATGAAGACCATTTCCATGCGCCGCCGCGGCCTGTTCGGCATCATCGCCTTGGCCTTCGCCGGCTTCGTCGCCAGCGCCGCCCCGGCCCGCGCCGACATCTCCACCGATGCCGCCAAGTTCGTCCAGGGCCTGGGCGACAAGGCCATCGCGGTCGTGTCCGACCCGAAGAACACGCCGCAGCAGCGCCAGGCCGTCTTCCGCGAGCTGCTGAACGCCAATTTCGACGTGCCGACGATCGGCCGCTTCGTCCTGGGCCGCTACTGGAACGCCGCCAGCCAGCCGCAGAAGGACGAGTACCAGAAGCTGTTCGAGAGCATGATCGTCAACGTCTATGCCGAGCGCTTCAGCCAGTATGCCGGCGAGAAGTTCAAGGTGACGGGCGGCCGCCCCGAGGGCGAGCGCGACGCCGTGGTGAGCAGCCAGGTGCTGCGCCCGAACGGCCCGCCGGTCAACGTCGCCTGGCGCGTCCGCCAGAAGGACGCCAACTTCAAGATCATCGACGTGGTGGTCGAGAATGTCAGCATGAGCGTCACCCAGCGCTCGGAGTTCGCCTCGGTGATCGAGAGCAACGGCGGCCGCTTCGACGCGCTGCTGGACGCGCTGCGCTCGCGCATCCAGACGGCCCAGTCGCAGTAACTTGAACCGTCCTCAGCGAATCGGGAACGCCGCCCCCACCGGGCGGCGTTTTCGTTTTTGGGTCCCGCACCGGGCGGGGCAGAATGGCGGTGCCATGATCCGCGAATTCCTCTCCAGCGCGCTCACCACCTGCCCCGCCCCGGCGCGGCGTCTGGGCTATGCCGACGAGGTGGCGGCGATCCAGGCCCGCGCGCGCCGCTGCCGCGCCGCCTGGGAACCGCATCTGGCCGCGACCCGGACTGCCATTCTCGACGCCGCCACCGGCTTGCGGCGCCGGCGCACCGTCCTGGTGCTGGGTTCGGGCGCCCTGCTGGACGTGCCGCTGGCGGGCTTGGCCGAGTCGTTCCAGCGCGTGCTGCTGGCCGACATCGCCCATCCGCCGGCCGCGCGCCGGGCCGCCCGCCTCTTCCCCAATGTCGAATTCGCGACCCTGGACCTGACGGGCACGGTGGAGGATGCCGCCGCCGGCCGCCTGCCCGAGGCGCGGCCGTCGGACGCCTTCCTGGCGGAGCCGATGCTGGACCTGGTGGTCTCGGCCAACCTCGCCTCGCAGCTACCGCTGCGTCCCGTGGCGGCGCTGAAGGACGCGGCGGCGCGACCGGATTTCGGCCGCGCCATCGTCGAGCGGCACCTGGAGCATCTGGCGCGCTTTCCCTGCCGCACGCTGCTGGTGACCGACGTGGAACGGGTCTTCGAGGCGCCTGACGGTGGCGTGCTGCGCACCGAGGACCCGCTGTTCGGCGCCCGGCCGCCAGCATCGCTCATGGCGCTGCCGCTCGCGGCGCCCTTGCGGGAGTGGGACTGGCTGCTGGCCCCGCGCGGCGAGGCCAGCCGCAAATTCGCCATCCGTACGAGGGTGCAGGCGACGCTGCGCGATCCCGCATGACCCCTCCCCGGATCGTCCTACGCCCCTTCCATCACCATGAGCGCGGCCTGCTGCTGGAGACGCTGAACCGGCTGGAGGTGGCGCAATGGCTGCTGGCGACGCCCTTCCCCTTCACCCCGGCCGACGCCGACGCGATGGTGGCGGCCAGCCGTAGCGGCCTGGTCGAGGGCGTCTCCCGCCGTCAGGCCATCGCGCGGGCGGAGGATGACGCCATGGTCGGTTGCGCCACGGTCCGGCTGCAGGAGGCGGGCGGCGCCATGGTGGGCTACTGGCTCATGCCGGAGGAGACGGGGTGCGGCTACGCCTCGGCCGCCGTGCGGGCCATGCTGGCCGATCTGTTCGGGTCCTTGGGGCGCAGCCGGGTGGAGGCCTTCATCGACGCCGAGAACGCCCGCTCCGAGGCGGTGCTGCGGCGCTGCGGCTTTCGGCCGGTGGAGCGCTACGACCGCGACACGCCGAACCGCCGCGGCCGGACCGCCATCGTCAGGTTCGAGGTCATGCAGCCCTAAGGGCATCAGCCGCCCATGCGCAAAGCGCCGAGGAGGGTCCCGCCGGCCGGCTTTGCCAAGGCGCTGATCGCCCGGCCATGCTGGCGGCATGAGCATCGCCACCGCCTCCCCCGCGGCTCCGGGGAATTCCGCCTACCGGGTCACCGGCCTGCTCCTCGCCATCGGCGGGGTGCTGGCCTTCTCGCTGCGGCCGCTGCTGATCAAGCTCAGCTACGCGCACGGCGCCGACCCGGTGACGCTGCTGTTCCTGCGCATGTCCTTCTCCCTGCCCTTCTTCCTGGCCATCGCCCTGTGGCTGGCCCGCAAGGGCGGCGGGCCGAGGGTGGAGCGGCGCGACCTCGTGATGGTCGGGGTGCTGGGCTTCGTCGGCTACTATCTCGCCAGCATGCTCGATTTCATGGGGCTGCAGTACGTTACCGCCGGCATCGGCCGGCTGCTGATGTTCCTCTACCCGACCTTCGTCGTGGTGCTGTCCTGGCTGTTCCTGAGGAAGCGCATCGGTGCGCGCGAGGCGGGCGCGCTGGCGCTGACCTATGGCGGGGTCGGGCTGGTGCTGAGCCACGCGGTCGCCGGCGCCAACGCCAACCTGCCCCTGGGCGCGGCGCTGATCCTGTCCAGCGCCTTCGCCTACGCCGTCTATCTGGTGATGGGCAGCCGGGTCATCGGCCGCATCGGCTCGCTGCGCTTCACCGCCTGGGCGACGACGGTCGCCTGCCTGTTCTGCATCGCCCAGTTCCTGGTGCTGCGCCCCATGGCGGCCCTGGACCTGCCCTGGCAGGTCTTCGCCCTGTCGGGTGTCATGGCGGTGGTCAGCACCGTCCTGCCGATCTTCATGACCGCCGAGGCGCTGCGCCGCATCGGCGCCAACCCGGTCGCCATGGCCGGCGCGCTGGGCCCCGTCTCCAACATCGTCATCGGCCATGTCGGGCTGGGCGAGGACCTCACCTGGATCCAGGGCGTAGGTGCCGTGCTGATCCTGGCCGGCGTTCTGCTGGTCAGCCTGAAGACCGCCCAGCCCAAGCCCGTGCCGCCGGGCGACGGGGCGGATTGAGTGCGCGGCCGTCGTGCCGTGCGCCAGGACGGGGCTGCGAGGTGGTGCGTCCTTCGACAAGCTCAGGATGAGGAAGGGGGTACGCGAGGCACCCCCGGTTCATTCGCCGGGAGCAGCTAAATCCTCCTCATGCTGAGCCTGTCGAAGCACGCACAGCATCAGCGCTGCCCCCTCACGCCGCCGCGAAGGCCTCCAGCCGCCGGTCGCGGATCGGCAGATGGACGATGGTGGCGAAGGCGGCGAGCGCCAGGCTGGCGTACCAGATGGCGTCGTAGCTGCCGGACAGATCGTAGGAGACGCCGCCCAGCCACGCGCCCAGGAAGCCGCCGACCTGGTGCGACAGGAAGACGATGCCGAACAGGGTGGAGGCGTAGCGCGGCCCGAAGATGCCGGTCACGATCCCGCTGGTCAGCGGCACGGTCGACAGCCAGAGCAGCCCCATGACCGCGGTGAAGGTCAGGACGACCGGCGCGGTCTTCGGCGCCAGCAGCAGGGCGGCGATGGCGATTCCGCGCGCGGCGTAGATGCCGGCCAGCAGGTATTTGGGCCGGTGTCGCGAGCCGAGCTTGCCCGCCGCCAGGCTGCCCACCACGTTGCCGAGCCCGATCAGCGCCAGGCCATAGGCGCCGACGCTGTCCGGCAGGCCGCAGCTGGCGACGTAGGCCGGCAGGTGCACGCTGACGAAGGCCAGGTGGAAGCCGCAGACGAAGAAGCCCAGGGTCAGCAGCCGGAATCCCGGATGCCCCATCGCCATGCCCAGCGCCTCGCGCAGGGACGGGCCGGGCACGGCCGAGGTGGCCGGTGCCGCGGGACGGCCGCCCAGGGCCAGCGACAGCGGCAGGATCAGCAGCGAGATGGATGCCAGGCCGAACAGCGCGCCCTGCCAGCCGAAGCTTCCGATGAGCTCGCGCCCGACGGGCACGAAGGCGAACATGCCGAAGCTGGCGCCGGCCGTCGCCATGCCGGCATAGGAGATCCGCTTTTCTGGCGGTGCGGCGCGGGTGATGGCGCCCAGCACCACCGAGAAGCTGACCGAGGCCAGCGCCGCGCCCACCAGCAGTCCCGCCCCGACCTGGAAGGCCGGGACGCTGCCGCCAGCCGCCATGGTGACGAGGCCCGCCGCATAGAGCAGCCCGCCGCCGGCGACCACCAGGCGCGGGCCCTTCGTGTCGGCGATGGCGCCGGCCACCGGCTGCACCAGGCCCCAGACGATCTGCTGGAGGGCGAAGCCCAGCGCCAGCCCGCCGACGGCCCAGCCGGTGTCGCGGGTGATGGGCGCCAGCAGCAGGCCGAAATCCTGGCGGATGCCCATGGTCAGGAACAGGGCCAGGGACCCGCAGACCAGGACCAGCGTCGAACGCGACATGCCGTCTCTCCCATCACCATGCAGAGGGTGTGGGAAAGGTTAGGCCGCCGCACTTAGCCCCCACAACCGACGCCCGCGCCCTTGCAGCCATGCGGCGGGCGCGGGCGGCCAAGTCAGGAGACGCGCGTCAGGGCTCGACCTTCTGCGCGTCCGGGTTCTCCTGGCGCTGGCTGCGGCGCGCCTCCTCCTGCTCCTGCCGGGCCTGCTCGCGGGCGGCGCGCTCGGCTTCGGCCTGGGCGCGGGCGGCGGCGCGGGCGGCGTCCGCCTCGGCCTGGCGGGCGGCCAGTTCGCGCTGCTGCCGCTCCTGCAGCGCCTCATGCTCGCGCGCCGCCTGCTCGGCCTGGGCGCGCTGGCGCTCATACTCCTGGGCCGCCTGCTCGGCCTGGAGGCGCTGCCGCTCCTGAGCCTCTCGCCGGGCCTCCTCCTGGGCCTGACGCTGCCGCTCCTGCATCTGCTCGCGCTGCTGCCGCTCCATCTCGGCCCGCGCGCGCTCGGCCTCGATGGCCGGGCCCGGGTCGGCCGGCGGGGCGGCTTCCACAGGCGCCGACTGGGCGGGCGGCGGCTCGGTCGGCACGATGACCGGCGCCTCGGCCGGCGCCGAGCCCGGGAAGCGGGGATGGGTCTGCGGCACGCCCTCGGCCTCGCGCCGGCGGCGGTCGCGCTGGCGCTCCCCGGCGGGCTCGCGCCCCTCCACCGGGTCGAACACCCGGTCGAACAGGCGCGGACGCTCGCCGGGCTGGGGCGGGGCCGGCGGCGGCTGCACCGTCGGCGGTTGGACTGCCGGAGGCTGCGGCGGGGCCGGGTTGGTGACCACCACCGGCGGCGGCGTCTTCCCCCGGGGATAGAAGTTCTTCAGCCCCTGGCCATAGCGCGAGCAGTCGAAATCGTCGCGGTAGGCGCGGGCGCGGCCGGTGGTGACGGCGAAGCGCGGGTCGTCGCAGACGCCGTTGCGCGCCAGGTCGCCCTCCTTGCCGACATAGCGGCCCTTCAGCCCGTTGCCGTAGAGCAGGCAGTCGAACTCGTCCGTACCCTCCTCGGCGTTGCCACCATGCGAGGTCTCGTAGCGCGGGTCGTCGCAGCGGCCGTTGAAATTGTACTTGCGATTGTACCGGCGCCGCTCGCCCTCATAGTAGTCGCGCGACCAGTAGCCGCTGTCGTAGGGCGGATAATAGGCCGGCGGCGGGGGCCCGTAGACCGGCGGCGGATAGTAGGGCCGCGACGGCGCCGGACCGTAAACGGGCGGGGTGTAGCTCGGCTGGGTCGGATAGGCCTGACCGGTGCGCGGGTCGTAGTTGGCCGGCGGGCGCGGCAGCCGGGCGACCGCCTCGGCCGTCAGCCCGGCGCCGTAGCGCGAGCAGTCGTACAGGTCGGTGCCGCGCTCGCCCTGCCGGGTGCTGTTGGCGAAGTCCGGATCGTCGCAGCGTCCGTTGCGGGCGAGAGGACCGCGGAACCCCTCATAGCGCTCGTCGATGCCGCCGCCATGCAGCTGGCAGTCCGCCTCGTCGGTGCCGGGCGCGGCGCGGCCGCCATTGTTCTGCAGGAAGCGGGGATCGTCGCAGCGGCCATTGTCGTCCAGCGGCGGCGGTCCGGCCGGGGCGCGGGCCGAGCCCGTGTAGGTCGGCGCGCAGGCAGTGGCGAGCAGGAGAAGGGCGAGGGCCGGCAGGGCGCGGCCGGAACTGGACATGATGCTGGTGCTCCGATGGCGGGCGACGATCCGCCCCACCATCATTGCACACCGCCAGTATGACAAAATAGAGGCGGCCCGCTTTATCCCTCGCCCCTTGCGGGAGAGGGATGGGCCCCACCGCGAAGCGGTGGGAGGGTGAGGGGTCGGCGGGCGTAGCCCGACGTTCTCGACGCCCGATCCTGGACGAGCGGTGGAGAACGACCGCCTAAGGGCGGTCGACCCCTCATCCTCCCCAAGCAGGCTTGGGGCCCCATCCTTCTCCCGCAAGGGGAGAAGGATGAAGACGCCGCCCCTCCCTGTCGACGACTTGTCCGATCAGCGGGCGATCGGGCGGTACTTGATGCGGTGGGGCTGGTCGGCCTCGGCGCCCAGGCGGCGCTTGCGGTCGGCCTCGTAGTCCGCGTAGTTGCCCTCGAACCAGACCACCTGGCTGTCGCCCTCGAAGGCCAGGATGTGGGTGGCGATGCGGTCCAGGAACCAGCGGTCGTGGCTGATGACCACGGCGCAGCCGGCGAAGCTGGTCAGCGCCTCCTCCAGCGCCCGCAACGTCTCGACGTCCAAATCGTTGGTCGGCTCGTCGAGCAGCAGCACGTTGGCGCCGGACTTCAGCATCTTGGCGAGGTGCACGCGGTTGCGCTCGCCGCCCGAGAGCTGGCCGACCTTCTTCTGCTGGTCGCCGCCGCGGAAGTTGAAGGCCGAGACATAGGCGC
This sequence comes from Azospirillaceae bacterium, assembly GCA_035626475.1. Taxonomy (GTDB): domain Bacteria; phylum Pseudomonadota; class Alphaproteobacteria; order Azospirillales; family Azospirillaceae; genus DASPKT01. The sequence goes on along the minus strand of DASPNP010000046.1, from coordinate 44,035 downwards.
GGCTCGGCATGGACTTCTTGCCCAGCTCGATCACGTCCAGCCCGTTGGATATCTCCTCCCAGACGGTCTTGTTGGCGGCCAGGCTGTCGCGGCTCTGGTCGACATAGCCCAGCACCACCGTCTCGCCGACGCGGAAATGGCCGGCGTCGGGCTTGTCCTGTCCGGTGATCATGCGGAACAGCGTGGTCTTGCCGGCGCCGTTCGGGCCGATGACGCCGACGATGCCGCCCGGCGGCAGGTTGAACTCCAGCCCGTCGATCAGCAGCTTGTCGCCGAAGCCCTTCTTCAGCTGCTCGGCCTGGATGACCAGGTTGCCCAGCCGCGGCGGCACGGGGATGACGATCTGGGCCTCCGAGACCTGCTCGCGGCCCTGCTGCGCCAGCAACTCCTCATAGGCCTGGATGCGGGCCTTGGACTTGGCCTGGCGGGCGCGCGGGCTCTGCCGCACCCACTCCAGCTCCGACGCCAGCTGCTTCTGGCGCGACTGCTCCTGCTTGCCTTCCTGCTCCAGGCGCTTCTGCTTCTGCTCCAGCCAGCTGGTGTAGTTGCCCTCGTAGGGGAAGCCCTGGCCGCGGTCCAGCTCCAGGATCCAGCCGGTGACGTTGTCCAGGAAGTAGCGGTCGTGGGTGACCATCACGACAGTGCCGGCATAGTCGGCCAGGAAGCGCTGCAGCCAGGCGACGCTCTCGGCGTCCAGATGGTTGGTCGGCTCGTCCAGCAGCAGCATGTCCGGCTTGGACAGCAGCAGCTTGCACAGCGCCACGCGGCGCTTCTCGCCGCCGGACAGCTTGGTCACGTCGGCGTCGGCCGGCGGGCAGCGCAGCGCGTCCATGGCGATGTCGACCGTGCGCTCCAGCTCCCAGGCGTCGGCGGCGTCGATCTTCTCCTGCAGGTCGGCCTGCTCGGCCATCAGCGCGTCGAAGTCGGCGTCCGGGTCCGCCATGAGGTTGGACACCTCGTTGAAGCGGTCGACCAGCGCCTTGGTCTCGGCCAGCGCGTCCATGACGTTCTCGCCGACAGTCTTGGAGGCGTCCAGCTCCGGCTCCTGCGCCAGGTAGCCGACCTTCACGCCGTTCGCGGCCCAGGCCTCGCCGGAGAAGTCCTTGTCGATGCCGGCCATGATCTTCAGCAGCGTCGACTTACCGGCGCCGTTCACGCCCAGCACGCCGATCTTGGCGCCGGGGTAGAAGCTGAGCCAGATGTTCTCGAACACCTTGCGGCCGCCCGGATAGACCTTGGTCAGGCCCTTCATGACGTAGATGTACTGGTGAGCCATGGGTCGTATCGCTCCGGCGGCTGGAAAAAACGGTCTGGGCGCCGGAACCCGGGGTCCCAGCGGCGGTGGTGTTCTACCCTACCCTTGGGTGCTTCCGCAACGCGGGGCCGGGTGGTATTGGGAGGTATGCTCGACATCTACGTGGACGCCGACGCCTGCCCGGTCAAGGACGAGATCTTCCGGGTGGCCGATCGCTACCAGCTTCAGGTCTTCCTGGTCGCCAACGGGCCGCTGCGCGTGCCGCCCGGCGGGCGGGTGCAGCTGGTCGTCGTCTCTGACAGCTTCGACGCCGCCGACGACTGGATCGCCGAGCGCGCGGCCAAGGGCGACATCGTGGTGACCGCCGACATCCCCCTGGCCGACCGCTGCCTGAAGAACGGCGCCAAGGTCATCGGCCCCTCCGGCCGGCCCTTCACCACGGCCAGCATCGGCCAGGCCATGGCGATGCGCACGCTGATGCGCGATTTGCGCGACATGGGCGTGGTCCAGGGCGGCAACGCGCCGATGAGCAAGCAGGATAAGTCCCGCTTCCTCTCCGCCCTCGACGAGGCGATCAACCTGACCCGGCGCGGGCGCTAGCCGAAGTCGCCCACGCCTACCAGGGTGGCCGAGGCCAGCACGCCCCCGACATCGACGAAGCCGGTGCCGCTCCAATAGACCGAGGACGCGCCGTCGTTGCTGCGGAACAGCACGTCGTCGCGCCCGTCGCCATCGAAATCGGCGGCGCCGGCCACAAGGTAGTTCTCCGGTAGGGTGATGAAGTCCTGGAAGCCAGCGGTCCCCCGCGTGGCGTCCCAGAACAGCAGGACGCGGGATTTGGTGTTGAAAAGCAGGATGTCGTCCGTGGCGCTGCCGACGAAGTTGCCGATCCTCTCCACCTGCCAGCCGCTTGCCGGGGCCAAGGTCAGGGAGTTCCGGAAGGCCTCGCCGTTCCAGTAGAGCAGGGCGCCGGTCGCTGTGTTCTGGAACAGCACGTCGTCCTTCCCCGTCCCGTCCAGGTTTCCGACCCCCACCAGGGCGAAGCCCGGCGCCAGGGTCAGAAAGGGCCGCGTGGTGCCCGCGGCGACATCGACGAATGAGAAGGCACCCGCCCCGTCGGTCAGCAGAATGTCGGTGGCGGTCGAGCCGATGAAGTCCCCGCTGGCGGCCACCCGCTGTCCACTATAGCCGGCTACCGCCGACAGGGCCGAGGGTCCGCCGGTCAGGGCCCAGACCAGGTCGGGGCCGCCCGGCCGGCCCAGCAGCAGGTCGCCGCGTCCGTCGCCGTCGAAGTCGCCGATGCCGCGCACGGTAAGTGACGCGAGGTCGAGCCCCGCGGGGGCGCCGAAGGAAGTGAAGCCGCCGGCGCCGTCGGGCTGGCTCCAGCCCACCAGCCCGTTGACGGTGCGCAGCAGGAACAGGTCGTTGGCATAGGTCTGGAGCACCAGCTCGCGATCCAGGAAGCGGACGCGCTCGACACTCTCCATGGCGACGGTCGTGAAGGACAGGTAGCTGGTCCCCGGCGTACCGGTCATCGCCACGCCGGTCGCGGTTCGCTCGAAGGTGAAGTCCTTGCTGTCGGCGAAGACGACAGCCGTGTCCAGGCCGGCGCCGCCGAAGAGCGTGACGAAGGAGGTCGGCAGGAACAGGTCCGAGCCGGTCGTTCCATTGATCCGGATGGAGCCGAAGGGGGCGGTGAGGAGCGTGACCGCTGGTGCGTCGAGAGCAATGGTCCTGTCCAGGAACTGGACCTCCTCGACGTTGGAATAGATGCTGAAGTTACCGAACGGGTAGTTCTCCGACCTGATGATCCGCGTAATGCCCGCGATGGTCTCGACCCTGTAACCTGTGCTGTTCTCGAAGCGCAGGACGGTGTCGCGGCCCGCGCCTCCATCGAAGCGTCCGAAGCCGCTGCCCAGGAAAAGGTCGTCACCGCCCGTTCCTATCCTGTCGAGCACGCCGGAGACCGATCGGATCAGGGGACGCGATGTCGGTTGCAGCGTGACCTCCGCGTCCGTGAAGAGGATGCGCTCGACTCCTTCGAGAACGGGGTTGTTCGAATAGCGGGCGCTGTGCCCGAACGCCGCGATCCGGGTGACGCCGGACAAGGTCCGGATGTCGTAGTTGGCGCGCGGCGCGAAATAGACGATCGTGTCGTTCCCCTCGCCGCCCTGGACGAGATTGACGACATTCGTCTCGAAGATGTCGTCACCGGCGGTCCCGACCAGGGGGTCGGACGTCGTGCCGCCGCGGATTGCTGTCCGTGTGGCGGTCGGCAGCTGGAGCGTTCGGTCCAGGAAGCCCACCGTCTCGACCCGCTCCACCGTAAGCCCGGTGCCGATCGCATAGGGGTTGCCTAGCTCATTATTGCTGCTGAGGTAGGTGATGCCGGCGAGCGTCACAATGCTGAAGTTCGAACTGGTCGTGAACAGCGCCAGCGTGTCGTTCCCCTCGCCGCCGTCGATGTAGCGGATCCCCCGCTGCGGATCGATCACGTCGTCGCCGACCGAGCCGTAGATCGGAGCACCTGAGCCCACCGTGCCGATGAAGGGCGTCAGCGAGGTCGTGGGAAGGCTGACCGGCCCGGTCGTGAACTGCACCGTCTCGACGCCATGCAGGATGATGGTCTCGAACCGTTGTGACAGCCGAGTGATGCCCGCGATGCTGCTGATCGTGTAGCTGCTGGCGGGCTGGAACACGATGGCGCTGTCGCTGCCTAGCCCGCCGAGGATCGTGTCGTCGCCGCCATTGCCCTGGAACAGGTCGTCGCCGGCCGTACCGATGAGCAGATTGCCGTCGATCGTCCCGGTGATCGGCACGATCGACGAGGTCGTCAGCGGCCGTGTGGAGTCGCTGAACTGCAGCACCTCGACATTTCGCAGGATCGCCGAGACGTCCTCCGGTGCCAGAAAGGACACCACCCGCGTCACTCCGGCGACGGTGGTGATGGAATACTGGCCCTGCCGCCCGAAAAAGACCGCCGTGTCGGTTCCGGGTCCGCCATCGATCGTGTCCGAACCGCCCTTCCCGTCGAAGAGATCGTCCCCGTCGGTGCCGACGAGGGAATCGTAGGAATAGGCGGTCGCTCCCGAGATCGGCACCGGCCCCGCCGTCGGTACCGCGATCTCCTGGTCGTAGAAGCGCAGGCGCTCCACGTTTCTCAGGGTGACGGTGCTGAAAGCGTACTCCCCCGCCGTGATGCTGGGGAAGACGCGGGTGATGCCGGCGGCCGTCACGACGGTGAACTCGGCCCGACGATGGAAGAACAATGCGGTGTCGAGGCCAGGGCCGCCGTCGATCACGTCGTGCCAGCCCCTGCCGTCGAAGACGTCGTTACCGCCGGTCCCCACCAGCGTGTCTTCCCGGAGCGTGCCCATGATGACCGCGTCGGCGGAGGCAGGCGACATCACCAGGAGCCGGTCGGAGAACTCGAGCTGCTCCACGTTCCGCAGCCGGGCGGTGAACTCGTACAGGCCCGGCACCTTGCCGTTGACCCAGGTCACGCCGGCAAGCGTCCTGATGTCGTAGTTGGCGTAGGCGCCGGGGAAGATGACCCGGTCCGTGCCGGCGGCGCCGTCGATATCGTCCTCGCCGCTGCGCATCTGGATGATGTCGTCGCCCGCGGTGCCGACGATCGTGTCGTCCTGGAAGGTTCCGGTGATCGTCGGCACGGCGGTTTCCTGGTAATGTCGAGGCGGAAGAATTGCCGCACCCTTCGTTCTAAGGGAATTCATAGGAAAGAATATCTACCGTCAATCATCCTTCCGGCATGGCTCCCGGCGGAGATCCCCCAGGACGATGGCCCGGAGATCCGGTTGGTCCAGCCTACGATGCCCAAGCGCCTGCTGATCGTCGCGAACGCCCCCTCGCCCAACACCCTGGCGCTGCGCGAGGCGGTGCTGCGCGGCGCCCGGCATCCTGAAATCGGGGGCGTGGAGGCGGTGGCGCTGGACCCGATGCAGGCCGGCCCCGACGATGTGCTGGCGGCGCAAGGCATCATCCTCGGCACCACCGAGAATCTCGGCTACATGAGCGGCGTGCTGAAGGATTTCCTGGACCGCAGCTACTATCCCTGCCTGGAGCGCACCCAGGGCACCCCTTGCGCCCTCTACATCCGCGCCGGCCACGACGGCACCGGCACCCGCCGCGCGCTCGACACCATCCTCACCGGCCTGCGCTGGCGCCAGGTGCAGGAGCCGCTGGTGCTGCGCGGGACGTGGGACGAGGGGTTCCTCGCGAAGGCCGAGGAACTGGGCATGCTGATGGCGGCGGGACTGGAGGCGGGGGTATTCTGATCGCGGAACGGGATGGTGGGCCCGGCAGGATTCGAACCTGCAACCAGACCGTTATGAGCGGCCGGCTCTAACCGTTGAGCTACAGGCCCACATGCCCGGAGCGGTCAGTGGCGCACTCTGCCCATAGGCGCGGCCGGATGCAACCCTTTGGCATCGCGGCCGGTGTGGGACAGTCCGGGACTTGCCTTCGCCGCCCGGGGCTGGCAAGGCTTGGCGCCTGTCCCCGTCCAGCGGAGAGCATCATGCCGGCGCCCGTCACCGTCGATTTCTACTTCAGCCCCAGCAGCGGCTACGCCTATCTGGCCTCGACCCAGATGCTGCAGCTGCAGATCGAGACGGGCTGCCGGGTGGAGTGGCATCCGGTCGCCGGGCGGCCGCTGATTTCCGCCGCAGGCTATGACTTCACCGCCGCGCAGAAGGCCTCGGGCGCACTGCAGCCGGACTACAGGCGGGAGGATCTGCTGCGCTGGGCCAAGCTCTACGGTGTGCCCTTCAACCCGATCGACAAGGTCGAGGTGCCCGATCCCAAGCGCTTGGCGCTGGCCTGCGTCGCCGCGCGGCGCTTCGATGCCGGCCAGGTCTTCGCCCGGGCGCTGATGAAGGCCATCTTCGTCGACAACCGCTCGCCGGCCGACGACAGCCTCGCGGTTGAGATCGCCAACGACACGGCCGGGATCGAGCCCGACCTGTTCCGCCCCATGCTGGACGACCCGGAGACCGAGGCCATCCATCAGGCCACCATCGAGGCGGCCGTGAAGGCCGGCGTGTTCGGCATTCCCAGCTGGGTGGTCGGCGGCAGGCAGCGAATCTTCGGCAATGACCGCATCCCGCTCCTCAAGCAGGTCATCGCCGAGGTGAAGGCGGGCGCCTAGGTCGGGAGAAGCCGCCGGCGCATCCCGACGGCTCTCATCCCACGTCCGTCGGGATTCGCTCCGCTTCTCCCGACCTACAGGGCGCGGGTCTCGCCGATGGCCATGACCCAGGCGTCGTCCGCCGCATAGCCGGCCGCGGCCGCGGCGGCGTGGAAGCGGATCGGGGGCTCCCAGGGGTCCTCCTCCGTCAGGATCACCGTGCCCCAATGCATGCCGGCGACCTTGGAAGCGCCCAGGTCGCGGGCGATGGCGACCGCCTCCTCCGGGTTGGTGTGGACGGGCCGCATCAGGGCGCGCGGCTCATAGGCGCCGATGCCGACCAGCGCCAGATCCACCGGCCCGTAGGCCCGGCCGATCTCCCGGTAGACCGGTCCGTAGCCGCTGTCCCCGCCGAAATGGACGCTCCGCCCGCCTGCCTCCAGCCGGTAGGAGCACCAGAGGGTGCGGCAGAAATCGAAGCCAGTGCGGGAAGAGGCGTGAATGGCCGGTGTGGCCGTCACGGTCAGCGGCCCGATCTCCGCCCGCCGGTGCCAGTCCAGCTCCGTCACATTCCCATAACCGAGCCGGCTCAGCATCGGCCCCAGCCCCAGCGGCACCAACACCCGCATCCGGTCCTTGCCGGCCAGCGCCTTCAGGGTCGGCACGCAGAGATGGTCGTAGTGGTTGTGGCTCAGCAGCAGCACGTCGACAGGCGGCAGGTTCGCGGCGCGGATGCCCGGCGGCACGTAGCGCTTCGGCCCCGCTCCCGGCCAGGGGCCGGCCCAGTCGCCCAAATACGGATCGGTCAGGACGGTCAGACCGCCCAGCCGGATCAGGAAGGCGACATGGCCCAGCCAGGTGACGCCGTCGCGGCCACCGAGCGCGTGGAAGCCGGCCAGCGCCCGCTCCTCCGGCAGCACATGGCCGGGCGGGGGCACCGGCACCCGCCGGTCGCGGCGCCGGCCCCAGAGGAAGCGCGCCATGGGCCAGAAGCTGCCCGCAGGGCGGGTCGGGCTATCAGGCGGGTTGCGGAAGCCCTTCTCCGTATGGTGCCAGGGCCGTCCCGGCGGGGGCGGGCTGCCGTCGGCCACGGCTCAGCGCGTGCCGCCGCGGCCGAAATGGCGCGCGAAGCGGCCCGGCGACGGCATGCGCGACAGCATGCCCGCGCCGAAGGGCAGCAGATCCTTCAGCTGGCCGATGCCCTTGCCGATCCGCATCACGTCGGCGATGCGCCGGTCCAGGAAGTGCCAAGTGTCGCGGTGCCCCTCCGACCGGTCGTTGACCCAGTAGAGGATGGTCGAGGACTGCACGCCGGCCAGCAGCAGGCGCTTGGTGTAGAAATTATAGTCGGTCGAGGTGTCGCCGGCCGCGTACCACATGGCGTCGACCGTGCGGTAGAGGATGCGGGTGCCCAGCGCGGCGTTCTGCGGCAGGGCCAGATAGGCGACGCTGCGGCGCACCGCCTCGACATGGGGCGCCAGCGCCTCCATGCGGCTGCGCACGGCGAGCGTGATCCGGTCGCGCACCTTCATCGATGCCAAGTCCGCCTTGGCGAGGCGCGCCAGCATCTGCCGGTCGGCCCAGGCGCTGAAATGCTCCACCAGCTCGGACACGCCACCGGGGAAGGCCGCGGCGGCCTCCGCAGCGCTCAGCCCCTCAGTTTCCGCTCCCTGGCGCAGGGCCGCCAAGGTCCAGCCGTCGAAGGCGACGTTGGGCAGGGCCGCCAGCAGCAGCCGGTCGCGCAGCTCGGTCAGCGCGTCGAGCGGGACCTCCTCGAAGGCGTCGCCGGTGGACCGCGCGGCGCCGGCGGGCTCGTCGTCATGCTCCACCCCCGCCTCCAGCAGCGGGGCGGCGGCCATGACCTCCGGGCTGACGTCGCCCGGCAGCGACTCGTCGGCCGAGGAGACCGTGGCGGGGCCGGGGGTGGGAACCTTGGTCGGCATGGCGCTTCTCCTTCCGGAGCCAGTTCGTTCGGTCGGTCCGGTTTTCAACAGGCCGGCCCGGGATCGGTTCACGAGATCAGTTCTTCGGCAGGCTGTCCGGTCCGAAATACTTCATCTCCTCCTGGAAGGTCAGGAGGCGCATGTCCGGCATGCGGTCGAGATAGAGGATGCCGTCCAGATGGTCCATCTCGTGCTGGATCACCCGGGCATGGAAGCCGGTCGCCTCCCGCTCGATCCTTGTGCCATCCGGCGCCAGGCCGCTGTAGCGGATGTGGGTATGGCGCGGCACCATGCCGCGCAGGCCGGGGATGGAGAGGCAGCCCTCCCAGCCGAAGGCCAGCTCGTCGGACAGCGGCTCCACCACCGGGTTGATCAGCGCCTGGGCCTCGGCCGGCTGGTCGCCCGCCGCACCCGAGCTGCGGTCCGCCGGCACCCGGAAAACGATGATGCGCGAGCCGATATGGACCTGCGGCGCCGCCAGCCCCACGCCCGAGGCGTCGACCATGGTCTCGATCATGTCCGTCGTCAGCTGGCGGATGTAGCCGGGGATGGGCAGATCCACCTCCTGCGCGCGGCGGCGCAGCACCGGGTGGCCCATGCGGGCGATCTTCAGGATGGCCATGGCTGCCCCCCTCGTTGACAGGCGGATCGTTGATTATGCTGGGATAGATGCCACGCCCGGGGTCCATCCGCCACCCCCTCCGGAAGGTCTGTGGCCGGGGCATCCGACGGTGAGTCCGGTTGGGGGTTCACAAGCCCGGCCGGCTTTGCTATACACCGCTCCTCCGTTCGGGCGGCCGCGCGACCGTGCGCGCCGGCTCGCCTTTCGTATTTGCCTTAGTGGCACAGCTGGGAGTGGTGACGACCCGTGCAAGTCCTCGTCCGTGACAACAATGTCGATCAGGCCCTTCGCGCGCTGAAGAAGAAGATGCAGCGCGAGGGCATTTTCCGTGAGATGAAGCTCCGCCGCAACTACGAGAAGCCCTCGGAGAAGCGCGCCCGCGAGAAGGCCGAGGCAGTGCGCCGCGCCCGCAAGCTGCTGCGCAAGCGTCTGGAGCGTGAGGGCTACTAAGCCTTCCCTCTCACGAGTAGCGTCTCTCAGCTCATCGATTGACGCACGGGATAAGCCGTCCGGCCTGGCGCCGGACGGCTTTTCGTCGTTGCTGCGGGTGGCGTCGCAGGCCCCACAGGGGCGGAGCCGTAATGCGGCGTTACTCCGGCCAGGGATGTCGCATTGCGGCTCCGCCTTCATGCGACCTACGGCCTGTGCCGTCCCATCCCCATCACCGTCATCCCCGCGGAGGCGGGGGCCCAGGTGATGAGCGTGCTATCCGGCGGGTGAGCAGGTGCGAAGGGCACCCTTGCCGCCCCTCTTCGACGCTCCGGAGAGAATGGAAACCCTGGGTCCCCGCCTCCGCGGGGATGACGGGTTGTGGATGGGATGGCGGCATGGCCCTCCCCCAACCTTCCCCCTCACCGCTTCCGCTTGAACGTGGCCGTGCTGAATTCCGGGGGCTTGCGGGCGACCCAGCGGACGAAAGAGGCGATCTCCGGGTGCTCCCGCAGCGCCTCGGGCGTGTTGTAGCGCTGGGCCAGCTCGCGCTCGCCGATCTCCGCGTGGATCTTGCGGTGGCAGACCCGGTGCATGGCCGTGGTCGCCTTCCCGCCCTCCGAGCGCGGCACCAGATGGTGCTCCTCCACGCTGGGCCCGGCGATCATCTCCCGCCCGCACAGGGGGCACGGGCCCAGGCTGCGGCCGGTCGGGGCCCTGGCACGGGGAAGCGGCATTTCAGGGGGCAGCGGGGACAGGCGGGGCATGCCTTTCATATGGTGCCGGAGACGGCTCCAGGAAAGACGACACCACCAGCATGCACCGGCCTGGTTCTCGGTCCCCTCTCCCAGGGGGAGAGGGACAGGGAGAGGGGGTACGGGAATGCGGAGCAGGGGCAAACGTCGATGAAGCGCCTTTCCCCGACCCTCTTACCCCCTCACCCCTACCCTCTCCCCCTGGGAGAGGGGGAATACTCCTGGGCGTCCATAGGCTCTCCCGGCAAATGATAAGGGCCGGCGGATCGCTCCGCCGGCCCTCGCTCATTGCGCTTCCGGAACGAGCTTCAGTGGCCGCCGCCGGACAGCGCCTTCACCACCTCCTCGGTGACCTTCTTGGCGTCGCCGAGCAGCATCATGGTGTTGGGGCGGAAGAACAGCTCGTTCTCCACGCCGGCGTAGCCGGCACCCATCGAGCGCTTGATGAACAGCACGGTCTTGGCCTTCTCCACGTCCAGGATCGGCATGCCGTAGATGGGCGAGGCCGGGTCCGTCTTGGCCGCGGGGTTGGTCACGTCGTTGGCGCCGATGACGTAGGCGACGTCCGCCTGGCCGAAATCGCGGTTGATCTCGTCCAGCTCGAACACCTCGTCATAGGGCACGTTGGCCTCGGCCAGCAGCACGTTCATGTGGCCGGGCATGCGGCCGGCGACCGGGTGGATGGCGTACTTCACCTCCACCCCTTCCGCCTTCAGCATGTCGGCCATCTCGCGCAGCGCGTGCTGGGCCTGGGCCACCGCCATGCCGTAGCCGGGGACGATGATGACCTTGGACGCGTTCTTCATGATGAAGGCCGCGTCGTCGGCCGAGCCCGCCTTGAAGCTGCGGTCGACCGCTGCCCCGCCGGCGGCCGCTCCCGCCCCGGCATCGCCGCCGAAGCCGCCCAGGATCACGTTGAAGATCGAGCGGTTCATGCCCTTGCACATGACGTAGGACAGGATCGCGCCCGAGGCGCCGACCAGCGCGCCGGTGATGATCAGCAGCGGGTTCTGCAGGGTGAAGCCGATGCCCGCCGCCGCCCAGCCGGAATAGCTGTTCAGCATGGACACGACCACCGGCATGTCGGCGCCGCCGATCGGCAGGATCAGCAGGAAGCCCAGCGCCAGCGAGACCAGCACGATCATCCAGAAGACGAAGTCGGACTGGGTCGTGCAGAGCAGCACCAGCAGCACCAGCACCAGTACGCCCAGGGCGGCGTTCAGCATGTGCTGCATCGGGAAGACCAGCGGCTTGCCCGAGACCAGCCCCTGCAGCTTGGCGAAGGCCACCAGCGAGCCGGTGAAGGTGATGGCGCCGATGGCGACGCCCAGGCTCATCTCGATGATCGAGCCGATGTGGATGTCGCCCCGCGCGCCGATGCCGTACTTCTCCGGCGCGTAATAGGCCGCCGCCGCCACGAACACCGCCGCCAGGCCGACCAGGCTGTGGAAGGCGGCGACCAATTGGGGCAGCTCGGTCATCTGGATCTTGCGCGCGATGTAGGTGCCGATCGCGCCGCCGACCGCGAGGCCGGCCAGGATCAGCGTCCAGTCCAGCCCGCTCATCTGCGGGATGACCAGCAGCGTCGTGGCGATGGCGATGGCCATGCCGGCGATGCCGAAATTGTTGCCCGACCGCGCCGTCTCGGGGCTGGAGAGCCCCTTCAGCGCGAGGATGAAGCAGACGCCTGCCGCGAGGTAGGCGAGAGCCGCGAACGTTGCCATGCTGCGGCCCCCCTCAGTGCTTCGCGGCGGCCGGGGCCGCCTTCTTCTTGAACATGGACAGCATGCGCTGAGTGACGATGAAGCCGCCGAAGATGTTGACGGCCGCCAGCACCACCGCGAGGAAGCCCATCACGGAGGAGAAGTCGAAGTCGCCCGAGCCGGTGGCGATCAGCGCGCCGACGATGATGACCGACGACACCGCGTTGGTGACCGCCATCAGCGGCGAGTGCAGGGCCGGCGTCACGCGCCAGACCACGTAGTAGCCGACGAAGCAGGCCAGGACGAAGATCGTCAGGCCGGTGACGATGAAGGGCAGCCCCTCGGCGTTGCTCTGCACCGCCAGCTGCGTCGCCTGGTTGGCGAGGTCGGCGGCCTGGGCGGCCAGATCCTTGGCCGAATTGGCCAGGTCGGCCGCGTCCTTGGCGTGGGTTTGCGGATCCATCTTCTCACTCCCCCGCGTTCTTGGTGGCTTCGCCGTTCTCGGGCGGCGTGTCGGGCGTCGGGTTGACCGTCACCTTCTTGGCGCGCGGCTTCTTGGCCGCGGCCTCCCCTTCCACCGGCGCGGCGGCCGCGGACGGTTCCTCCGGGGCGGCCGGCGCCGGGGCGGGCACGACGTCGGCCACGGCGGTGGGGGTGACCGCCGCCGCCGGGGCGGCCGGAGCCGCCGTCGCGAAGGCCGGATGCACCACCTGGCCGCCGCGGGTCAGCGCCGTGCCCTTGATGATCTCGTCGTTCCAGTCGAGCTTGAGCCCCTGGGTCTCCTTGTCGATCAGCGGCGTCAGGAAGTTCAGCAGGTTCTTGGCGTAGAGCGCCGAGGCGTCCACCGCGATCCGGCTCGGCACATTGTAGTGGCCGACGATCTTCACGCCGCCCACATCCACCACCTCGCCGGGCGCGAGCCCTCGACATTGCCGCCCTGCTCCACCGCCAGATCGACGATGACGGCGCCGGGCTTCATGCTGCGCACCATCTCCGCCGTGACCAGCACCGGCGCCTTGCGGCCGGGGATGAGCGCGGTGGTGATGACGATGTCCTGCTTTTTGATCGTATCGGCGATCAGCTGCGCCTGCTTGGCCCGGTATTCCGGGCTCATCTCCTTGGCATAGCCGCCGGCCGTCTGGGCCTGCTTGAACTCCTCGTCCTCGACCGCGACGAAGGTGGCGCCCAGCGACTGCACCTGCTCCTTGGTGGCCGGGCGCACGTCGGTGGCCGAGACGATGGCGCCCAGGCGCCGGGCTGTGGCGATGGCCTGCAGGCCGGCCACGCCCACGCCCATGATGAAGGCGCGGGCGGGCGGCACGGTACCGGCCGCCGTCATCATCATCGGGAAGGCGCGGCCGAACACGGCGGCCGCGTCCAGCACGGCCTTGTAGCCGGCCAGGTTGGACTGAGAGGACAGCACGTCCATGCTCTGGGCGCGGGTGATGCGCGGCATGAACTCCATGGCGAAGGCGTCGATGCCGGCGGCGGCGTAGGCCTGCAGCTGGGCGGGATCGCTGTAGGGCGACAGGATCGCCGCCAGCATGGCGCCACGCTTCATCATGCCCAGCTCGTCCGGCCCGCCCTCGGCCGCGGTCAGCGGGCGCTGCACCTTCAGCACGATGTCGGCGTCGCGCAGCGCGCTGGCCGCGTCGGGAGCGATGGTGGCGCCGGCGGCGGCGAAGGCGTCGTCGGTGACGGCGCTGCCGACGCCGGCCCCGGTCTCCACCACCACGTCCAGTCCGAGCGCCTTGAATTTCTTGACCGTTTCCGGTGAGGCCGCGACCCGCAACTCATGCGGACGGCGCTCCTTGGGTATGGCGATTCTCATCCCGGCTCGACCCCCTTCCTCCGTAGTCGCCCATTTGGCAGGCGATTGATTTGGTTAGGTACTCTGCCCGATCGGGAAATCATTGTGAAGACGGGGACGCATAAGCGGCATCGAAGATGCGCGCCTGCGTAAAAAGCATGCGGGCCGCCCCTTCCGGGACGGCCCGCCGCCTCAAGTCCTGTGTGCCGGGATGCGGGGCGGATCAGAACCCGCCGCCACCGCCACCGCCGCCACCGCCCCCACCGGAGCCGCCGCCGCCGGAACCGCCACCACCGCCCGAGCCGCCGCCCGAACCGCCGGCGGCGCCGCCGACGCTGGTGCCGGTGCCGGTGCTGCCGGTGCCCTGCAGCGAGTCGGTGCCGGAGAGGGTGGAGCCGGCGCCGGTTCCGGTCGCCTCATAGGAGCCGGCCGGGCCGCCCTTGGTGGCCTCGGGCGCACCGGTCGCGGTCGCGGCGCCGGCGGCACCCGTGTCCGTGGTGGTCTTGCCCAGATCCTTGCGCGGCAGCTGGTCCTCGGGGCGCGAGGAGGTGCCGGTGCGCCCCTGGACGTCGGAGCCGGCGCTGGTCGCCGGGGTGCCGGAGGTGATGTTGCTGGAGACGCCCGTCGGGGTGTCCACGGCGCTGCTGGGATTGGTCCGGTTGTCCGACGCCGTGCCCGTGGCCGCGGTGCCGGTGGTCGCGGTACCGGTCGCCGCCGTGCCGGTGGACGAGGTGCTGCTCGTCGAGGTCTCGCCCACCGAGCTGCCGGTCGCGCTGGCGCGGTCGTTCTGCAGCTCCATGCCGCCGGTCTCGGGACCGGTCGAGGCCGTGCCGCTGGTGGCGGTCGGGCTGGCGCTGTCGGTAGCGGTGCTGGAAGTCGTGCCGCCCGAGGAGAGCGAGCCGCTGGTGCCGCTCGTGCCCGTGGTGGTGCCCGACGGGCTGTCGCTCGTCGCGGTGTCGCCGGAGGCCGTGTCGCCCGAGGCGCCGCTGCCGGCCGTCGCGGTGTCCTTCTCGACGCCGCTCCAGTTGGTGGCGCCGCCGGTGGTGGCGATGCTGCCCGTCGAGGAGCCCGACGAACCGGTCGAGGCCGAGCCGGTCGAGGCGGTGTCCGACGAACCCGTGCTGGACGAGCCCGTGCTGGACGAGCCCGTGCTGGACGAGCCCATCCCGGACGAAGCGGTCGAGCCGGTGCCGGTCGTCGTGGCGGTGCCGACGCTGGTGTCGGACGTGCCGCTCGAGGTGGTGGAGCCGGTCGAAGCCGAACCGGCCGAACCGGTGGTCGCCGTCGAGGAGCCGGTGGTGTCGGTGCTGTTCGGCAGCGGCCGGCTGTTGGTGCCCGAGGTGTCCGAATTGGTCGTCGCCGACTGGTCGGCCGTGGCCGTGCCGGTGTCGGTGGTGCCCGTGCTGGCCGTGCCGGTCGCGGCGGTGCCGCCCGCGGTCGTGCCGCCGGCGGTGAGGCCGGTGTCGGTGTCGACGCGGGTCTGCGGCACGGTCTGCGCGGTGGTCGGCTCGACCGTCATGCCGCTCTTCGGCGTGCCGACGGCGGCGCCGGGAGCGCCGCTCGTGTCGCTGCCGGTCGGGCTCTGGGCGTTGTTCTGCAGCTCAGTGCCGCCCGTCTCGGGACCGGCGCTGGTGGTCCGGCTGGTGGAGGTGGTGCCGGAAGTGGGCGTCTCCTGGGCGGCGGCGACGCCCGCCAGGCTGACCGCGGCCACCGCCGACAGCAGCAGAGTCTTGAAGCGCATGGTTGGAGTTCCTCCGCTAGGGCTGTCCATAGGGGCTGTGCCCCGTACAACCGCGCAGGCCCGGCTCTGTTCCGGCACCCCTTTCGTTCCGGCCCCTTCTCTTGTGGGGTGCCGCCCGGCCCTGGGCGCTTGACCAATGCCGGAGAGGCGCCCGACACTGCGGCCTCCCGATCCCGGAGCTGCCATGCGATCCGCCCTGCGCCTCACCTCCATCCTCGGCACGCTGCTGCTGGCCGGCACCGCGCTCGCCGAGCCGCGCATCGCCTCCGTCCTGCCGGGCGCGGCGCCGGGCGAGTGGGTGGTGACGCTGGAGGGGGCGGGCGCGAAGCCTGCCCTGCTGCTGGACGGCAAGCCGGTGGACGCGGTGGCGACCGCCGGGCGCCTCACCGTCAGGGGAGCGGCCGACGCCCGGTTCCTGGCGCTGGCCGAGGGCGGGCAGCCGCGCGCCGCCGTCGCGCTGGCGCCGACGCCGCCGGCGGCCGGCCCGCTGGCGGTCTATCACATCTTCGTCGGGCACTTCGCCAACGGCAACAAGGCCAACGACACGGAGGGGCTGCGCGGCTACGTGCACAAGGCCTATGCCGGCGGCGACCTGCAGGGGCTGCTCTCGAAGGTCGACCACATCGCGTCGCTGGGGGTGACGGCGGTCTGGCTGTCGCCGATCTTCCAGGCCGAGACCGACCATGGCTACGACGTGCTGAACTACTACCGGATCGGCGACGTCCGCGCGGTGCCCGGCAAGCCCGAGGAGTCGCTGGCGCTGTACCGCCGGGTGCGGGACGCGCTGCACGCCAAGGGGATCAAGCTGATCCTGGACGTGCCGCTGAACCACGCCCACAGCAACTACGACATGGCCGCCGGCGACCCGCAGGGCCTCAAGCCCAAGCGGACCGGCGCCAAACAGAAGGCCGAGAAGACTTGGGAGGGCTGGGGCGCCAAGTTCCGCTACTGGGACTTCGACGATTCGAACACCCGCCGCTTCCTGAAGGACGTGGCCCTGCACTGGCTGGTTGGTGAGGGCGCGGACGGGCTGCGGCTGGATTATGTGCGCGGCGTCGACCATCCCTTCTGGGCGGAACTCTACGCCGAGATCAAGGCCGCCAAGCCCGACGCCATCCTGATCGGCGAGGCGTGGCAGGACGACGAGGGACCGGAGGCGAACGCGGTCGACACCGCCCTGTACTACCGCCCCGTGGAGGGCATCGGGCCGCAGTTCGACAGCCTGTTCGACTTCCCCTTCCAAATGGCCGCCACCGAGGCCTTCGGCCGCGGCGCATCGCTGGTGCAGGTGGAGGAATGGCTGCAGCGCGGGGAGGCGCTGTACGGAAGGCTGGGCCGCCCCTCCTACTTCCTGGACAATCACGACGTGGCGCGGCTGAACGCCTGGGCCGGCAACAAGGACCGGGTAGTGGCCGCGGTCGGGCTGATGGCGGCGCTGAGCGGCCCGGCCGTGCTGTTCTACGGCACCGAGACCGGCCTCGCCGGTCAGGCCAAACGCGGCTTCACCGACGAGGCGCGCATCCCCATGCCCTGGGACGGGCTGGACACCGCCATGATCGCCAAGGTCCGGGCCTATCTGGAAGCCCGCAAGGCGCACCCGGCGCTGTGGCGCGGCGCCCGCCTGCCGCTCCTGGCCGACGACACCGCGCTGGTCATGGCCAAGCGCGACGGCGATGCGATGGCGCTGGTGGGCGTGAACCTCTCGGACAAGCCGCGCGACGTGGCCGTACCGGTGGGATCCCTGCTGAAGGCCGGCGCGTCGCTGTCCCCCGTGGCCGGCGGAGAAGCCCCCCGGATCGGCGCCGACGGCACCGCCACCTGGCGCCTCGCCCCCAACACCACCCAGATCGCCCTGACCCGCTGATGGAAGCCCCGATGTCCGCCGACCAGACCCCGCCCGACGGCCCGCACCCGCTGGCCGCCGCCGCCCGCGCGCTCTTCAAGGAGCTGACCGACGCCGGCAAGCCCATCGAGGGCGTCGGCGTTGGCGAGGGCCGCATCTTCCTGCGCGTCACCTCCGAGCAGCACGGCGCGCCCGAGGAGTACCAGGGCTATCCGGTGACGGTGCTGATCGAGGATGGGCGCAACCGGGCCTAGTTCCCGAATCCCCGGGGATTGCGGGTGAAGTCGCGCAGGATGTGCACGCTCAGCCGCCAGCTCCCCGCCACCTCCCGCGCATGCGCCAGCAGCCCGTCCAGCGCGGCGCGGTCGTAGAGGCGCCCCTCCTGCATCACCGCGGCCGGCGTCGCCAGCACCGAGAGATCGCGCAACGGGTCCCCCGCCGTGAAGACCAGGTCGGCGACGTGGCCCGGCGCGACCCGGCCGTGCGTCGCCTCCAGCCCATGGTAGCGCGCGGCGGTCAGCGTCATGGCGCGCAGGATGGCCGCCGGGGGCAGGCCGGCGTCGCGCCAGAGCCCGATCTCCGAATGCATCCCGGCCCCCGGCAGCACGCCAGGCTCCCAGGTGTCGGTGCCCAGCAGCAGCGGCACGCCGGCCGCCTCGGCCTCGCGCACCCGGTCCGCCGCCGCCTCGAAGAAGCGCCGGAACAGCGCCTCCTCCTCCGCCGTCCGGGTGTCCAGTTCGGCCGTGTCCTCCTGCCAGAGCAGGGCGATGAGCGGCGGGGTCAGGGACTTGGCGCCAGCGGTGCCGAGGGCCGCCAGCCCGTCCCGGGTCTCGTTCCAGCGGGTCACCAGCGTGGGCGAGAGATAGGTGCCAAGCGCCGCCAGCTCGCGCAGGGTGGCGTCGCAGCGGGCTGGGTCGTGGCCGTCCAGCGCCGCCCGCATCCACTCGGCCTGGGGCGCCCGGGCCAGGCGCAGCTCGATGATGCGCGGCTCCTCGGCGGAGCAGGCGACGGGCAGCGACCGGCCATGGGCGATGGACCTCATGCCGGCCCGCGCCGCCTCAAGCACCGCCACCGCGTGGGGCACATGGCCGCTGACGCTGCTGCCGAGGGCGCGGGCCTCCTCCACCAGGGCCAGAAAGGCGTCGCGCGGCAGCCGGTCGTAGCTCTTGAGATGGTCGCTGCGGCCGGGCCGGGCCATGTGGTGGCGGACCAGCGCGCGGGCGCCCTCGGCATCGGCGGCGCTATAGACCGGATGCATGTCGGGATGCGGCCGGCCGGGACCGTTCAGCGGGTAGCTGCCGCTCTCCATGACGATCGGCCCGGCGAGGCGCCCCGCCCGGACATCCTCGTTCCAGGCGCGCTTGTCGTGCATGCAGGGGTAGAGGTTCACCGCGCCCTCGGCCGGGCAGTCCAGGATGTTCCGCAGGCGCGTGACGCCATGGGCGAGGTGCGCCGGGTGGTCCAGCGCGCGGGAATAGCGCAGCAGGATGGCGTGCATGTCCCAAAGGCCGGGCAGGACATAGGCGCCCGGCGGCCCCTCCGGCCGCACCGACGGGTCCAGGGTGGCGGCGTCCAGGATTTCCGCGATACGCCCGCCCTCGATCCGCAGCACCCGGTCGCGCGATACGGTGCCGGACTCGACATCCACCACATGCACCGGCCCGATCCAGCCGGGCGTCGTGAAGCGGTTCTCCGGCAGCGGCAACGGCGTCAGCGCGATCCAGGCGACGAGAAGCAGCGCCACCGCCAGGACGCCGCCGAGAAGCTTGAGGAACGCGCGCACTGCACTCTCCCGGCCGCCCGCAGGCGGCCCCGTTGAGGGATCGGGCGCATCCTATCAACCGGGACGGGTCAAGGACTTCCCTATTTGGGCAGCGGCACGCCGTGCTTCTTCAGCGCGGCGGTCTGGCGCTTCTCCAGCGCGGCCACGTCGAAGTTGCCGACGAGGTCGTGGAACAGCCGGTACCAGTTGATCTCCGCCTTCAGGTGCAGGAAGACCGAGCCCAGGCCGATGGCCGCGCGGTCCATGAAGACGAACTCGCGCGGAATCTCCACCCCGCCGGCCTGCCGCAGGGCCGCATGGACCTTCTCGGCCGTCTCGCGCCCGTACTGGCTGTTGTTGGTCTCCTGGATGGAGCGCACCCGGTCCTCCAGGATCGGCCCGTAGACGAAGCGGGCCCAGAGGTTCAGCACCTCCACCATCTCCTTGGAGACATTCTGGAAGCCCCACGCGCGGTAGGCCTCCACCGCGCGCTCGTCGTCATTGGCCTGCAGCGCCTCGTACAAATCGATCACGCCCTTGACGAAGCTGGGGCGGAAGACGCGGACGCAGCCGAAATCCAGCAGGTTCACCGACCGGTCCGGCCGGATCGTGTAGTTGCCCAGGTGCGGGTCGCCATGGATCACGCCGTAGCAGTAGAAGGGCACGTACCAGGCGCGGAACATGTTCATGGCGACCTGGTTGCGCGTCTCCACATCCGCATCCCGAAGGGTCAGGATCTTGGCGCCTTCGACCCAGCCCATGGTCAGCAGCCGCGCGGTGGAGAGGGACGGCACCACCTCCGGGATGTGCACGCCGGGCTCGTCCGCCAGCATGGTGCGGTAGAGGCCCATATGCTTGGCCTCGAGCTTGTAGTCCAGCTCCTCCCGCAGCCGCGCCGCGATCTCCTGGTGGACCTGCCGGGTGGAGACGGCCTTGTCGTAGCGGCCATAGATCGAGAAGATCAGCGACAGCTGCTTCAAATCGGCCTCGACCGCCGACTGCATGTCCGGATACTGAAGCTTGCAGGCGAGATGGCGCCCGTCCAGGCCGACGGCGCGGTGCACCTGCCCCAGCGAGGCGGCGCTGGCGGCCTCCTTCTCGAAGCTCCGGAATTTGGTCTGCCAGTCCGGCCCCAGTTCGGACGCCATGCGGCGCTTGACGAAGGGCCAGCCCATGGCCGGCGCGTCCGCCTGCAGCTGCGCCAGTTCGTTGACATACTCCTGCGGCAGCGCGTCGGGGATGGTGGACAGGATTTGCGCCACCTTCATCAGCGGACCCTTCAGGCCCCCCAGCGCCGTCCGCAGCTCCGCCGCGTGCGCCTCGCGCTCCAGCTTGACGCCCAGGAACCGCTCGCCGGCGACCCGCGCCGCCAGCCCGCCCATGGCCGAGCCGACCCGCGCATAGCGGGCAAGGCGGCCACCCAGAGTGCTCTCTTCTGCCATGCGCTTAAGATGGGGTGCAGGGGGAGGTTGGGCTAGTGGGGGCGCGGCGATGGGATGTGCCGGCTGTCCCACCCCCTAACCGTCATCCCCGCGGAGGCAGAGACCCAGGTAATGAGCCGGCTACTCGGTGGTCAGAAAGGCCTAAGGGGACGCGTTGCGCTCCTTCCTGAATGATCCGGTGCAAACGGAATGCCTGTGTCCCCGCCTCCGCGGGGATGACGGTTGAGAGTAGGACGAGCGGTGTGAACGTTCCCTACCGCAGCTCCACCAGCAGGTCGGAAATCGCCGCCTTGCCGCTCGCCCCCGGCCGCACCAGGACGGAAAAGGTGGCCTTCTCCTCGCGCAGCAGCCGCTCATAGTCGGGCGCGCGGTCGGCGGGGATGTAGACGCGGAAGGGCTTGGCGGGCTCCGCCAGCGGCCAGCGGCACTGGGCGGAGACCTCGCACCGGTCCAGCGGCGTGGCGTTCGGGCGCAGCGGGTCAGCGCCGTTCTCCGTCAGGCAGACGCAGGGCTCCCCACGCAACTGGTCCCCGGCCAGGTCGAAGCGGGCGACGAGATAGTGCCCGCGCAGCAGGTCGCGCGGATCGACGCCGACCAGCGCCACGCGGATGCCCTCGCCCGACCGGCCCAGGACCAGCGTACCGATCCAGCCGGCCAGCACCAGGGTCGGCAGCAGCAGGAGGACAAGGGCCAGGACGCGCCTCATGGCTTGTCCCCTCCGGTGCGCACCATGAAGCGCCGGGCCACCGCCCCCAGCGCGATCACCACCAGCCCGCCCAGGATCAGCCCGAAGCCGGTGGCAAGCAGCCCGCCAGCCGCCTGCAGGAAGACGATGAATCCCCTCAGCGCGATCATCCCGACGGCGAGGTTGTACAGGGCGGGATGGTCGGTGCGCAGCGCCTCGCGCGCCAGCAGCAGCCAGTAGAGGGCGAACAGCGCGGCCGTCAGCACCGTGGCGAGGCCGCTTCCCGCCGCCAGCACCGGCACGAAGGTCAGCAGCGGCGAGGCGGCCAGCAGCAGTCCCATGACCCGGCTCCCGTCGCGCCGCTCCGCCGGCCCGGCGAAATGGGCGGCGAGGATGGCGAGCGTGCCCACGGGCACCGCCACCATGGCTTCCGCGATGGCGGCCTCGTCACGGGAGATGTCGTCGAACAGCCCGATCAGCGCGATGGTCGGCGCCGCCAGGATCAGCGCCAGCCCCAGCCCGTGGAAATGCTCGCGCCAGCGCTCATGCAGCGGCGCCAAGCGCAGCGCGTATGTCGCGGCCAGCAGCAGGAACAGCCCTGATCCCAGCAGCCGGTGCGCCTCCAGCCAGTCCCAATGCTGCTCCGCCAGGGCGCCTAGCCAGATCGCCAAGCCCAGGGTCCAGAGCGCCCGGTGCAGGCCGGCCCGCGCCATCCACAGGGTGAAAGGCGTCACCAGCAGCAGCCACAGGCCCAGGGCGCCGCTGAGCTCGCCCTGCAGCTGGAAGCTCTGCCCGACATGGCCGATGAGGGCGAGGGTGGAGGCGGACAGCACCAGCAGCCCGGCCTCGGTCCAGCGGCCGCCGCCGGTGCTCCACCAGCGCCAGCACAGGACCCCAAGCGCCAGGTTGGCGGCGATGTGCACCCCCAGCTTCAGCCAGACCGGGATCTCGCCCCAGTTGGCGGAGACGATGGCGACCAGCCCCAGCGCGATGGCGAAGGCGCCCAGCACCACCAGCGTCGCCGGCAGGAAGGGCAGCGCGCCCCGCCGCTCGAAGGCGCGGATGCGTCCGGCCGTCTCCGCGTCGATCAGCCCCGCCTCTTGCCAGGCGGTGAGGCGGGCCTCGACGACGGGACGGGCGAGGTCGAGCTTCATGGCTCGCCTGCTCAGCCCTCGACCCAGGCGATGCGCAGCACGTTGGTGTTGCCGGGCGTGCCGAAGGGGACGCCGGCGGTGATGACGATGCGCTGGCCGGCCTGGGCGATGCCGTCCTCGGCCGACACGCGCACCGCCTTCTGCACCATCTCGGCGAAGCTGTGGACGTCGGCCGTGTGCACGGCGTGGACGCCGAAAGCCATGGAGAGGCGGCGCGCGGTCTCCATCTTCGAGGTCAGGCAGAGGATCGGCACGCCCGGCCGCTCGCGCGCGGCGCGCAGGGTGGTGGAGCCCGAGGTCGTGTAGGTGACGATGCAGGCGGCCTGGATGGTGCGCGCCACCTGGCTGGCGGCCGCGGTGATGGCGTCGGCCGTGGTGCTCTCGGGGTCGGGGTGGCCGGCCTCGATCAGGGTGCGGTAGAGCGGGTCGCTCTCCACGCGCTTGGCGATGCGGTTCATGATGGAGACCGCCTCGATCGGGTACTGGCCGGCCGCCGTCTCGGCCGAGAGCATGACCGCGTCCGCCCCGTCATACACGGCGGTGGCGACGTCCGAGGCCTCGGCGCGGGTCGGCGTCGGCGCGGAGATCATGCTCTCCAGCATCTGCGTCGCCACGATTACCGGCTTGCCGGCCAGCCGCGCCTCGCGGATGATGCGCTTCTGGATGGAGGGCACGTCCTCGGGCGGCATCTCAACGCCCAGATCGCCGCGGGCGACCATGATGCCGTCGGACATCTCGACGATCTCGTCCAGATGCTGGATGGCCGAGGGCTTCTCCAGCTTGGACAGCAGCGCCGCGCGCCCGGCGATCAGGCGCCGCGCCTCGGCCACGTCCTCCGGCCGCTGCACGAAGGAGAGCGCCACCCAGTCGACCCCGATGTCCAAGGCATAGCGCAGATCGTCGCGGTCCTTCGGCGTCAGCGGCGACAGCGGCAGCACCGTGTTCGGCACGTTCACGCCCTTGCGGTCGGACAGCCGGGAGCCGACCACCACCTCGGTGTCGGCGAAATCCTTGCCGTGGCGCAGCACCCTCAGGCGCACCTTGCCGTCGTCCACCAGCAGATCGTCGCCGTCGTTCAGCGCCGCGAAGATCTCGGGATGCGGCAGGCAGACGCGCTTGGCGTCGCCGGGCTCCTTCGACAGGTCCAGGCGGAGGCGGTGTCCAGGCTCCACGTCCAGCGGGCCGGCGGCGAAGGTGCCGATGCGCAGCTTCGGGCCCTGCAGGTCGGCCATGACGCAGACCGGCCGGCGCATCTCCTTCTCCAGCTCGCGGATAATGGCAAGGCGTTCGCCATGATCCTCGTGCTTGCCGTGGCTGAAGTTCAGCCGGAACACGTCGGCGCCGGCCAGGAACAGCTCGCGGATGACCTCGGCCGAGCTGGAGGCGGGGCCCAGCGTGGCGACGATCTTGGTCAGGCGTTCGCGATGGAAGGCGGCGACCTTGCGCTTCATGGGACGGCTCTCTCCTGGGCGTCCGGCGTCTGACGGCCGGTTGGCGTCTCTTCGTTGGGAACGAAATTACCGGAATTCGTTACAAAGGCAACCCGATCAAGGTTAATGACAGCATCTAACCGCGACTTGGCCCCCTGCGCGACGTACCAATTTGGTATAAGTGCGCTCATCATGACGCCACCACCCCTTCCCGCTCCCCTGATCGCCCCCGACGAGCCGCCCGCCGTGGAGGTCGTCAACGGCCGAGGCCGCGCACCCGTGCTTCTGGTGGTGGACCATGCCGGCAGGCGGTTCCCGCGCGCGCTCGGCACGCTGGGCGTCACGGGGCTGGACCTGGAGCGGCACATCGCCTGGGACATCGGGGCCGCCGCCGTGGCGCGCCACCTGGCCGAGCGGTTCGACGCGCCGGCGGTGCTGGCGACATACTCGCGGCTGGTGATCGATCCGAACCGGCCGCTCTCCAGCCCGACCCTGATCCCGGAGGAGAGCGACGGCACCCCCGTTCCCGGCAACATCGGGCTGACGCCGGCGCAGCGGCAGGCGCGGATCGAGACGTTCCACGCCCCCTATCACGCCACTGTCGCGGAGATCATAGCGGGGCTGCGGGCGCGCGGCACGGCGCCGGCGGTGCTGTCGATCCACAGCTGCACGCCGGTCATGAACGGCTTCCACCGGCCCTGGCACGTCGGGGTCCTGTGGAACCGCGACCCCAGGATCGCCGTACCGCTGATGGAGATGCTGGCGGCCGGGGGCGACGTCTGCGTCGGCGACAACGAGCCCTATTCCGCCCGCACCGGCCACGGCCACACGATCGAGACGCACGCGACGCCGGCGGGCCTGCCGACCGTCATGGTGGAGGTGCGGCAGGACTTGATCGGCGACGAGGCGGGTGCCGCGCACTGGGCCGGGCGTCTGGCCCGGCCGCTGGAGCCCATCCTGTCCGACCCGGCACTGTACCGGGCGGAGCGCTATTGAGGGTCAGCGGCGCTCGGTCTCGACCGCGCGGACGAAGCCCTGCACGTCGATCGCCTTCAGCGCGTCGAGCGCGCCGCGCAGCGCCTCGGCGCAGTTGCGCAGCTGGCGGGCGTGGTGGTGCATGTCGGCGCCGTGGTTGGCGAGGTGGCCGTGCGGCAGGCGGGTGCGCATGTCGATGATCATTCCGGTGTCTCTCGGTCGGCTGGGGCGCAGTCCCGTCGCCCCATCGGTTCGGCCGTCGTTCCGGCCCTCCAATGCCCGCCGCGTTGAGGCCGCCTTCCATCCGGAAAGGCCGGCGTTCCGGCGTGATCTAATTAAGAGTTCTTTAACACTTTCGAGGGGCCCGATCCAAGTGCCTTGCGCGGGGGCTGCCCCGCGGGATAGGTGGGGTGGACTTCCCGCACCGGCGCCCCAGGCGCCCCGACTGATGGAGACACGCATGGTCCCGGAGATGGACGCCGCCACCCGCACCGAACTCGAGGCCGCCGCCTTCCGCCGGCTGGTCCAGCATCTGCGCGAGCGCGCCGACGTGCAGAACATCGACCTGATGAACCTGGCCGGCTTCTGCCGCAACTGCCTGTCCAAATGGTACCGGGCGGCGGCCGAGGAGAAGGGGCTGGAGATCTCCTACGACGATGCCCGCGAGATCGTCTACGGCATGCCCTACGAGGAGTGGAAGAACCAGTACCAGAAGGAAGCGTCGCCGGAGCAGCAGGCCGCGTTCGCCAAGGCGAATCCCGGCCACTGATCGTCACAGGTCCATGGCTTGAATCTCCGTGCGCCCGAAGGTATGGTCCCGGCCTCGTTTTCACCCATCCTAAAGGGGCACCCCATGTCCGATGTCGGCGGCATCGCGGCCGATCGCCTGCGTTCCTTCATCGAGCGTATCGAGCGGCTGGAGGAAGAGAAGAAGGGCATCGCGGACGACATCAAGGACGTCTACGCGGAGGCCAAGGGTGTCGGCTTCGACACGAAGGTGATGCGGCAGGTCATCCGCATCCGCAAAATGGAGAAGAATGAGCGCCAGGAAACTGAGGCCATTCTTGAGCTTTACCTGTCCGCCCTCGGCATCGAGTAAGGCTTTACTCACGGTTATTGGGAAGGGCCGCGGCGGCGACGCCGGCGGCCCTTTTCTTTTGCGTCGCTTGGCGGCAGGGCCCATCCGCGCTATGGTCCTTCAAACAAACGTTTGACGGGGACGGGCGCCATGAGCCGGATCGAACCGCGCGAAATCCACTTCCTTCTGGACCATGTGCTTGACGTCCCGGCGCTGCTGGAGCGCGAGCGCTTCCGGCATCTCGACCGCGGCGTCATAGACCAGGTGGTGGAGACGGCGTCCAAGCTCGCCGACAGCCACTTCGCCCCCCACAACCGCGCCGCCGACGAGCATGAGCCGCATGTGGTGGACGGCAAGGTCGTCATGCTGCCGGAAGTGAAGGCCGCCGTCGCCGCCATGGCCGAGGCGGGCTTCATGGCCGCCCACCATGACGAGGCGCGGGGCGGCATGCAGCTGCCCTGGACCGTGGTTCAGTGCTGCTTCAGCTTCTTCCAGGCGGCGAACGTCAGCACATCAGCCTACCCGTTCCTGACCATCGGCGCGGCGAACCTCATCGACAGCTTCGGCACCGAGGAGCAGAAGCAGCGCTTCATGGCGCCGATGCTGGACGGCCGCTTCCTCGGCACCATGGCCCTGTCGGAACCGCAGGCGGGATCGAGCCTCGCCGACATCCGCACCACGGCGACGCCGAACGAGGATGGCAGCTACAGCATCACCGGCACCAAGCAGTGGATCAGCGCCGGCGAGCATGAGCTGTCCGAGAACATCGTCCACATGGTGCTGGCCAAGATCAAGGGCGCGCCCGCCGGCGTGAAGGGCATCAGCCTGTTCATCGTGCCGCGCTTCCGCGTCAATGAGGACGGCAGCCTCGGCCAGCACAACGACGTCCACCTGGTCAGCCTGCTGCACAAGATGGGTTACCGGGGCACCACCTCCACCATCCTGGGCTTCGGCGAGAACGGCGCCTGCCAGGGCTTCCTGGTCGGGCAGCCGCACCAGGGCCTGTCCTACATGTTCCAGATGATGAACGAGGCGCGAATCGGCGTCGGCCTCGGCGCCGCGGCGCTGGGCTATGCCGGCTACCGCTACTCGCTGGAGTACGCGAAGACCCGGCCGCAGGGCCGCCCGGTGGAGGCCAAGGACCCCGCCTCCCCCATGGTGCCGATCCTGCGCCATCCCGACGTACGCCGCATGGTGCTGCAGCAGAAGGCGGCGGCCGAGGGCGCGCTGGCGCTCTGCTTCACCTGCGCCCGGCTGGTGGACGAGGAGAAGACGGCCGAGACGCAAGAGGCCCGCAACCGCGCCCGGCTGCTGCTGGAGGTGCTGACCCCCATCGCCAAGTCCTGGCCGTCGGAGCACTGCCTGGAGGCCAACAAATGGGCCATCCAGATCCTGGGCGGCTACGGCTACACCCGCGACTATCCGGTGGAGCAGTATTACCGCGACAACCGGCTGAACCCGATCCACGAGGGCACCTACGGCATCCAGTCGCTCGACCTGCTGGGCCGCAAAGTCTTCATGGAGAACGGCGCCGCGCTGAAGCTGCTGGGCGAGGAGATCGGCAGGACCATCGCCGCCGCCTCGCGCCTGCCCGACTTGGCCGGTCACGCCGAGGACCTGGGCAAGGCGCTGTCACTGGTCGCTGACACCACCGAGTTCCTCGGCCGCGCCCGGCTGGAGGGCAAGGTCGCCGAGACGCTGGCGAACTCCGTGGCCTACCTGGAGCTGTTCGGCCACACGGTCATGGCCTGGACCTGGCTGCGCCAGGCGCTGGCCGCCCACGCCGCGCTGGATGCGGGCGGCGACGAGGACTACCTGCGCGGCAAGCTCTCGGCCTGCCGCTACTTCTTCGCCTGGGAGCTCCCGAAGATCGGCCCCCAGGCAGCATTGCTGAAGAGCCTCGACCGCACGACGCTGGACGTGCGGGAGGAGTGGCTGTAGGGGGTGCCAATATCCTTCTCTCCTCGATAAGCCTTGTCAGAAGTCTATCGGGGACGAACTGCCGTCCCCTCTCCCAGAGGGAGAGGGACAGGGAGAGGGGGTACGGGACTGCGGAGCTGTCCGCAAACTGTGATGAAGTGCCTTTCCCCGACCCTCTTACCCCCTCACCCCGACCCTCTCCCCCTGGGAGAGGAGGAAATTGGGCTCGTTCCAGGCGTTTCGAAAAGCCCGACCAAGGGGAGAAGGATAAAGGAGCGCGCCCGCCTTCGATTTATTGTATCTACAATAAATCTCGATGAGGAAGGCCAATGAGCGCGAACAAGCCCGGTTTCGAGACCGACTTCGCCAAGGTTGACGCCCACGTCATCCAGCCCGAGGAGTACGAGGAACTTCCGGAATGGACAGACGAGATGTTCGAAGGGGCCGACCTCAAGGTCGGCGGCGTGCTGGTGAGGCGGGGCCGGCCGAAATCGGCGGCGCCGAAGCGGCCGGTGAACATCCGCCTGTCGCCGCAGGTCCTCGACCATTTCAAGGCGACCGGCCCCGGCTGGCAGGGCCGCATCGACGCGATCCTGGTCGATTGGGTCGAGAAGCAGCGGCGGGAGGGCTGACCCCTCAAGGAACCGGTCGCATGGTGCTTGCCGGCCGCTTTCGAGCTCTACCGTCATCCCGGCGTTTGCGCAGCTGGCGCGCAGCGCCTAAGCCGGGACCCAGGAGTTGCAGCCATGGTCCGTCGATGAAGCACGCCCATGCACAACCAAAGAGATCATCAAGAGATGGTAGGGAGCGCTGCATCCGGCGCATCCCGCTGCAACCCCTGGGCCCCGGCCTTCGCCGGGGTGACGGGTTGTAGGGATTCCTATCCATCAGCCATTGTCTAATGGGTCCTAGGATCCCTGCCCCCTCACCCCAAGGGCGGGTCGGCGAGCACGACCGAGGTTTCGATCTGGCGCTCCGGGACCGTCCAGTAGGTGCGCAGCAGCGGCGCGACCCTATCCCGGGGCACCAGGCGGAAGCCGTTGCGCTCGTAGAAGGATATGGCCCAGTCGGCGGCCGCCCAGGTGCCCACCAGGATGCGGCGGTCGGAGGCCTCGCGGATGCGGCGCAGCAGCACGCCGCCGATGCCCGAGCGCTGCCTCGACGGATGCACATAGGCGTGACGGATCAGGATGACGTCGCGCACCGGCTGCATGCCCATGATTCCGACGAGATTCCCGCCCGACCGGCAGCCCCAGAAATCGACGCCCGCCGCGATCTCCGCCGCCAACTCGTCCCCGGTCATGTAGGGATCGTGCCAGCGGTCGGACGGGATGACCCCGCGATAGGCCTCCGCCGCCGCGTTCACGATCTCCAGGATGCGCCCCGTCTCGTCCGGCCGGCAGCGCGTCACCTCCAGCTCCACGGCACCAATCATCATTCCCTCCCTGTCTTCCAGCCGAGTTGGCCGAGGTGGGGAGGAGAGCGCATCCGGGCGCCCGGAATCTTGAACGGAATTGCGGCTCACCGCAGCGCGGCGGCGTAGGCCCGGGGCGTCAGCCCGTATTTGGCGGTGAAGATGCGGGTCATATGGCTCTGGTCGGCGAAGCCGGCCGCGACCGCCGCCTCTGCCAGCCCCATGCCCAGGGCGATGTGCCGCCGCGCCAGGTCGATGCGGCGCTGGACCAGATAGGCGTGCGGCGTCAGGCCCAGGCCGGCGCGGAAGCCCCTGATCACCTGCCAGCGGCTGAGGCCGGAGGCGGCGGCGAGGTCGGCCAGGGCCAGCGGCGCCGCCGGGTCCTCATCCACCAGCGTCCGTGCCCGGCCGATCCCGGCCGGCAGCCCGGCACGCTTACGCCCGCCGTCGCCGATCAGCGCCGCCAGCGCCAGGCGCAGCAGCTCCTCGGCCCGCATCGCGTCACCGTCCGGGCCGGCCACCGCCGCGTGCAGCCGGCCGACCAGCGCGGCGAGCCGCCCGTCGACCCGCACCGGATCGGGGAACTCGGCCATGCCGGCGCGCCCCTCCGTCATGTCGGCGACGGAATCGGCGACCAAGGCGGGGTCCAGGTACAGCATGCGCCAGGCGCGCTCGCCGCCGATGGGCGCGCCGTCATGCACCTCGCCGGGATTGCAGGTGATGACGCTGCCGGCGCCGGCCTCGACCGTGCCGCGTCCGCTGAGCGAACGCTGGGCGCCCCGGTCGATGATGCCGAGGCCGAACTGGTCGTGGCTGTGCCGGGCGAAGCTGTGGCCGGACCAGGCCGCGACCGCCTGGACCCCGTCCAGCCGGCTGCGCAGCATGCTGAACCGGCCCCGCGCCACCGGCCGCCGTCCCTACTTCCGCAGGCTCGCCAGCAGCTCGTCGCGCAGCCGCTCCAGCGCCTCCACGTCGGGCGGGCCGTCGGTGCTGCAGAGTTCGTCGATCCTGGCGCTCATGGCGCGGATGCTGTCCAGCGTGGCGGCCGCGGCGGCGAGCTGGGCCTGGGTGGATTGCAGCTCGGCCATCATGGCGCCGGCCTGGTCCTTGAGGCCGTCCAGCTGGTCGGGCGACGGAACGCCTTGGCTATGGGGCTCGGTCATGGGGCGCTCCTGATCGGCAGGCCGGCAATTCTGGTCCGCCCATCCTACGCGCAACCGCGCCCTGTGGCGCGGACAATCGCGGGACCTTGCGCATAGGTCCGGCGAGCGGCATCTCCACCGCTGACCGGCCGGCGCACCCCGTGTAGAGTGCCGCCCGCCCCCGGACCCCGCGAGCCCGTTCCTTGGCCGATCTCCCCTCCCTGCTGACCGACATCTGGTACTTCGCCCTACCCGGGCCCGAGCTGAAGCCGGGCGCCATGGCGCCGCTGACCCTGCTGGGCCAGCCGCTGCTGTTCGGCCGGGCGGCGGATGGAGAGGTCTTCGCGCTACGCGACATCTGCCCGCACCGGGGCATCCCGCTCTCCTGCGGCCGCTTCGACGGGCGGGAGGTGGAGTGCTGCTACCATGGCTGGCGCTTCGACCGGCAGGGCCAGTGCACCGCCATCCCGTCGCTGGTGGAGGGCCAGGAATTCGATGTCGGCCGCATCCGGGTGAAGCGCTACCCGGTGATCGAGGCCAACGGCCTGGTCTGGGTCTGGATGGGGGACGGCGAGCCCGACGTTCCGCCGCCCGCCCTGCCCGAGGCGCCGACGCATTTGCGGCCCGCCATGGTCGAGCGGATGGACTTCCCCTGCCACATCGACCATGCCGTGGTGGGCCTCATGGACCCGGCGCACGGGCCCTTCGTCCATAAGAGCTGGTTCTGGCGCTCCCGCCGCTCCATCCACGAGAAGGCGAAGGCGTTCGGGCCGTCGGAGCTGGGCTTCGTGATGAAGCGCCACCGCCCCTCCAGCAACAGCCGCGCCTACAAGGTGCTGGGCGGCACGCCGGAGACGGAGATCGCCTTCCGCCTGCCCGGCGTCCGCACCGAGCACATCCGGGTCGGCCCGAACGCCGTCTGGAACCTGACCTGCGTCACGCCGGTGGACGAGACGACCACCCGCATCACCAACCTGTTCTTCTGGACCCTGCCCTGGCTCGGCCTGCTGAAGCCGGTCCTGCGCCCCATCGCCCGCACCTTCCTGGGCCAGGACCGCGACGTGGTGGTGATGCAGCAGCGGGGCCTGCGCCACGACCCCACCCTGATGCTGATCAAGGACGCCGACACCCAGGCGCGCTGGTACCACCAGCTGAAGAACGAGTACGCCCGCGCCCGGGCCGAGGGCCGGCCGTTCGAGAACCCGGTGCGGGACGTGGTGCTGCGGTGGCGGAGTTGAGGGCCTAGGTCAGGAGGGCCGTGACGACCGTCCCCCTCTCTACACGTCATCCCCGCGGAGGCGGGGACCCAAGGGTTGCAGCAGGATACGGTCGATGCAGCGCGCCGTGAAGGGCAGCGTTGAGGCTGTGCGTCCTTCGACAAGCTCAGGATGAGGAAGTTATTGCTGCTCCCGGTCGAGCCATCGCTGCGTGGAACGGGAGTGCCTGGCATCTCCCGTTCCTCATCCTGAGCTTGTCGAAGGACGCACCACGCCCCAGCCTCTCCGCTTCATCGATATCCCACGGCTGCAACCCCTGGCCCCCGGCCTGCGCCGGGGTTACGGGTTGAGGGTGGCACGGAGCGCATCCCACTTCACCAAGCCTATGGGAACAAGGGGCGAGGACAGGATGACCCTCGCACCTCCCCCCTTCCCCGAATAGCCGGTTGCCCTGCGGCGGGGTGTCCGCGCTACTGTTGCGCCGGGGCCCCGCGCCCCATCTCCAAGGCTCCCGCATCGAAGAGGAACCGCATGAACGCCCAGACCGCGACCGCCGCCGCCCCGGAGACCGAAGACCTTGGCCAGCTTCCCGCCTGGAACCTGGCCGACCTCTATCCCGGCCGCGACAGCGCCGAGCTGCGCACCGACCTGGACCGGGCCGAGCGCGAGGCCAAGGCGTTCGAGCAGCGCTACGCCGGTAAGCTGGCCGGCCTGTCGGGCGCCGATCTGGGCCGCGCGGTGGCCGAGTTCGAGACTCTCGACGAGGTTCTGACCCGGATCATGAGCTATGCCGGGCTGGTCTATGCCGGTGACCGCAGCGACCCGGAGGTGGGCCGCTTCTTCCAGGGCATGCAGGAGCGGGCGACGGCGATCTCGGTCCATC
Source organism: Azospirillaceae bacterium (assembly GCA_035626475.1). Taxonomy (GTDB): domain Bacteria; phylum Pseudomonadota; class Alphaproteobacteria; order Azospirillales; family Azospirillaceae; genus DASPKT01. The sequence goes on along the minus strand of DASPNP010000046.1, from coordinate 11,686 downwards.
TGCTGTTCTTCACGCTGGAGCTGAACCGGCTGGAGGACAAGGACCTCGCCGCCAAGCTGAAGGCGCCGGAGCTGGCGAAGTACGGGCCGTGGCTGCGCGACGTCCGCGCCTTCCGCCCGCACCAGCTGTCGGACGAGCTGGAGAAGCTGCTGCACGAGAAGCATGTCGCCGGCCGGTCCGCCTGGGCCCGCCTGTTCGACGAGACCATGGCCGGCCTGCGCTTCGAGATCGGCGGCCGTAGCCTGACCTCGGCCGAGGCCTTCCACCTGATGTCGGACAATCGGGCGGAGGTGCGCAAGGAGGCGGCGCTGGCCGTCGGCAAGGTGCTGCAGGAGAATGTCCGCCTGTTCTCGCTGGTCACCAACACGCTGGCCAAGGACAAGGAGATCGAGGACAAGTGGCGCGGCTTCGCCGCCCCCTGGTCCTCGCGCAACCTCGCCAACCGGGTCGAGGACGAGGTGGTGGAGGCGCTGGTCACCGCCGTGAAGGCCAGCTACCCGGACCTCTCGCACCGCTATTACAAGCTGAAGGCCAAATGGTTCGGCGGCGACCGGCTGGATTACTGGGACCGCAACGCACCGCTGCCGGAGGCCGAGGACCGGCCGATCCCGTGGGACGAGGCGCGGGAGATCGTGCTGTCTTCCTATGCCCGCTTCAGCCCGGATCTGGCGTCGGTCGGCGCCAAGTTCTTCGACAATCCCTGGATCGACGCCGCGCCGCGCCCCGGCAAGGACCCCGGCGCCTTCGCCCACCCGACCGTGCCCAGCGCGCATCCCTACCTGCTGGTCAACTATATGGGCCGCACGCGGGACGTGATGACCCTGGCGCATGAGCTGGGCCATGGCGTGCACCAGGTGCTGGCCGGCCGCCAGGGGCACCTGCAGGCCGACACGCCGCTGACGCTCGCCGAGACCGCCAGCGTGTTCGGCGAGATGCTCACCTTCCGCGGGCTGCTGGAGCGCGAGACCGACGTGAAGCGCCGCAAGGCGCTGCTGGCCTCCAAGGTGGAGGACATGCTGAACACGGTGGTGCGCCAGATCGCCTTCTACGAGTTCGAGCGGCGGGTGCATGCCGAGCGCCGCGAGGGCGAGCTGACGGCCGAGCGGCTGGGCGAGATCTGGATGGAGGTGCAGACCGAGAGCCTGGGCCCGGCGCTGCGCTTCGACGAGGGCTACCGGACCTTCTGGTCCTACATCCCGCACTTCGTCCACTCGCCCTTCTATGTCTACGCCTACGCCTTCGGCGACTGCCTGGTGAACTCGCTCTACGCCGCCTATGAGGAGGCATCGCGCCACAACGGCTCCGACGCCTTTGCCCGGCGCTATCTCGACATGCTGGCGGCCGGCGGCACGCTGCGGCACAAGGAGCTGCTGGCGCCCTTCGGCCTGGACGCGACGGACCCCGCCTTCTGGCGCAAGGGCCTGACCATGCTGAAGGGCTTCATCGACGAGCTGGAGCGGCTGGGCTGAGCGGAGTTCGCCCGCCGGGTTGCCAAAAACCCCCTCTCCCGGGGGGAGAGGGTTGGGGTGAGGGGGCAAGAGGGTCGGGGAGAGGCGCTTCATCTGGGTTTGCGGATTGCTCCGCGATCCCGTACCCCCTCTCCCTGTCCCTCTCCCCCTGGGAGAGGGAACGGCAGTCCTGATCGGCGGGCTTTGAAGGGCCATATGATGGCATGAGCGTAGGGTTCGAACTGACGTCCGACCTGGCGGCCCCGCCCCAGACCGTCTGGGTCTGGGCCGCCAGCGCGGAGGGCATCAATGCCGAGCTCTGGCCCGTCGTCATGCACATCCCGCCGCACTGGCGGGACGCCGACATCTGGCGCTCGGACCCGCACCTCTTCACCTGTTGGATCACGCTCGGCGGCGTGATCCCGCTGGATCGTCACCGCTTCGGGCTGGAAGCCATCTCCGCCGGCGAGGGCTTCTCCGAACGCTCCGACACGCTGATGATGCGCGAATGGCGGCACGAACGCTGGCTGACCCCCCTGCCCGGCGGCGGCACGCGGCTGACCGACGAAGTCAGCTTCGAGAGCCGGGTGCCCGGCCTGGACCGGCTATTGCTGCCCCTCTACGAGCGCATCTTCCTGCGCCGGCACAAGCTGCTGCTGCGCATGCACGGCGGGTGGGACACGGGGGCGTAGGGCGGCCCCGTCAGGTCGGCTCGCCCTTCAGCAGCTCGCGCAACGCCGCCGCGTGCAGCTTGGCGGCGCGGAAATGCGGGTTGATGGCGAGCGCCGCCTCGTAGTTCGCCAGCGCCTCCTTCATGCGGCCCAGGCTCATGTTGATCATGCCCAGCCCCGCGAGGGCGGGAAAATGCCGCGGCTCCAGCTCCAGCGTACGGGCGATGTCGGCGATGGAGGCGGCGTAGTCGCCGGCATGGTAGTGGGCGGTGGCGCGGCGGTTCCACGCCTCGGGGTAGTCGGGGGCGAGATTGATGGCCTCGTCCAGCGCCACCACGGCCTTGCCGAACTCCTCGTGCCGGATCATGTCGCCGGCCGCCTCCATCAGCAGCTCGATGTCGCTGCGGCCCGGCGGGGCGGCGGCCCAGATCGACCAGATCTCCGCCTCGATCTCGCCCACCCGCTCCGGCGGCAGGTCGCGCTTGAGCTCGGCGAAAAGAGGCGCGAGGCGGTCCTCGGGGGTGGCCGCAGCGGGCGTGGCGGCAGGCGCGGTGAGGGCGAGGAACAGCAGCAGCAGGGGGGCGAGGCGGCGGGCGAGCATGGGCGGACCTCCGATGTCTCTCCAACGCCAACAGTCAGGGCGTCAGGGGATTCCGCCCGCCGGCCGCCCATTCCAGAAGTTCCACCGTATGCACCACCGGAAGGCCGGTGCCGGCCCCGATCCAGGTGAGGCAGCCGATGTTGCCGGAGGCCACCGCCTGGGCCTTGGTGCCCTCCAGCGTGCGCACCTTCCGCTCGCGCAAGGGCACCGCCATCTCCGGCTGCAGGATCGAGTAGGTGCCGGCGGAGCCGCAGCAGAGGTGCGGGTCCGCGGGCTCCACCACCGTAAAGCCGGCGCGGCGCAGCAGCTCCTTCGGCGCCTCGCGCACCTTCTGCCCGTGCTGCAGAGAGCAGGCGGCGTGGTAGGCGATGCGGTAGGGCTTGGGAAGGCGCGTGGGCAGCGGCGGCAGCTCGGCCAGCAGCTCCGTCACGTCGCGGGCGAGGGCCGAAATCTTTTTGGCTTTTTCGGCCAGTTCGGGGTCGTTGCGGAAGACGAATCCGTAGTCTTTCACCGCGGTGCCGCAGCCGCTGGCGGTGACGATGATGGCGTCGAGGCCGCCGGCTTCGATCTCCCGGGTCCAGGCCTCGATGTTGGCGCGGGCCGCGGCATGGCCTTCGTCCTGGCGGCCCATATGGTGGGTGAGCGCGCCGCAGCAGCCCTGGCCCTTCGAGATCACCACCTCGACCCCGTGGCGGTTCAACAGGCTGATGGCGGCGGCGTCGATGCCGGGCTTGAGCGCCGGCTGCACGCAGCCCGACAGCAGCGCCACGCGCCTGATCGCCTTGCCCTCGGGCCGGAACACGCCGGGACGGCCGGTGCGGCCGGCGCTCTTCGGCAGCCCCGGCGCCATGTCCATCATCGCGCGCAGGCGGCCCGGCACCAGCGGCCGGAAGGGCTTGCCCAGCCATGCCGCCCACAGCGCCAGGCGGAAGCGGCCGCGGTGCGGCATCACGGCCGCCAGCAGCGCCCGGACGAAGCGCTCCCCCGCCGGCCGCTTGTAGGTCTCCTCGATGCGGTGGCGGGCATGGTCGACCAGGTGCATGTAGTGCACGCCCGAGGGGCAGGTCGTCATGCAGCTGAGGCAGGAGAGGCAGCGGTCGATGTGCTTGGCGACCGTGGCGGAGGCCGGCTTGTCCCCCTCCAGCATGTCCTTGATCAGGTAGATGCGCCCCCTGGGCCCGTCCAGCTCGTCGCCCGTGAGCTGGTAGGTGGGGCATGTGGCCGTGCAGAAGCCGCAATGGACGCAGGCGCGCAGGATCTTGTCGGCCTCCGCGATCTCCGGGTCGGCAAGCTGGGCCAGGGTGAACTCGGTCTTCATCGGACGCCCGCCACGGGTTCGGCCGCCGGGGAATGCAGGCGGCCGGGATTGAGGATGTGCTTCGGGTCGAATTGGTCCTTCACCCGCGCCGACAGCGCGGCCAGCGCCGGGGGCTGCGGGTGGAAGGGATCGGCGGCCCGGTCGGCGGCCGGGGCGCGGACCAGCGTCGCGTGCCCGCCGCCCCTGCCGATGCAGCCACGCACCTCGCGGGCGAGCGCCGGGCCCGCCGGCAGCGCCGCCCAGATCAGCCCGCCGCCCCAGTCGAAATACCAGTCGGCGCCCGGAGCCACCTTGCCCAGCCGCGCCGCCACCGCCGCCCCGTCCGAGGGCGGAACCGACAGGCGCCAGACCGGCCGCTCCCTTTGTTCCACGAAGGGATGCACGTCGCGCAGGGCCCGCCAGAACTCCATGGTCTCCTCAGGCCCGAGCAGGCGCGAGGCCCCGGGCAGCCGGGCCTTCAGCCCTTCCAGCCGGTACTCCACCGACGGCGCCACGCCCTCGAGCCGGAGCGCCGTCACCGCCACCCCGTCAGGCTTGCCCGTCACCGCGATTCCCGCCGGCAGGTGGGCCGCGCCCGACACCTCCGCCGGACCACCCAGCGCCAGGGACAGGGCAGCGATACCCTGGGCATCGTCCAGCCCCTCCAGCAGCAGGGTGCGCCCGGTCTGCGGCGCCGGCAGCACCTTCAGCGTGACACTGGTCAGCGCCACCAGCGTGCCGAAGGAGCCGGCCGCCAGCTTCGGCAGATCGTAGCCCGTGACGTTCTTCACCACCCGGCCGCCGGCTTTGAAGGCCTCGCCCCGTCCGCTCACCGCCTCGAAGCCCAGCAGATGGTCGCGCACCGAACCGGCCTTCAGCCGCCGGGGGCCCGCCCAGCCGGCACCCACCATGCCGCCCAGCGTCGCGGTCCAGGCGGGGGCGCCCAGCAGCGGCCCCAGGTCGGGTGGCTCGAAGGCGAAGGCCTGGCCTTTTTCGTTCAGCGCCGCCGCCACCTCGCCCAGATCGGTGCCGGCGCGGGCGGTCAGCACCAGCTCCTCCGGCTCGTAGGCGACGATGCCGGCAAGGCCCGACAGGTCCAGCCTGTGCGGCGCCTGCACCGGCCGGCCGAGCCCGCGCTTGCTGCCGCGCCCGACAAGCTCCAGCGGCTCGGTCTTGTCGAGCGCCCAGCGCACCGCGTCGAGCACCTGCGCGTCCGTCTCGGGGGTGAAGGTCGCCATGGCTCAGAACCGGGGAATGTCGGGGAAGGGCAGCGCGCCGCCGCGGACGTGGAGCTTGCCGAGTTCGGCGCAGCGGTGAAGTACCGGAAACACTTTTCCTGGATTCAATAACTGCTTGGGATCGAAGGCGCATTTCAGGCGCTGCTGCTGGGCGAGGTCGGCCTCGCCGAACTGCTCGGTCATCAGGTCGCGCTTCTCGACCCCCACCCCGTGCTCGCCGGTCAGCACGCCGCCGACCTCGACGCAGAGTCGCAGGATGGCGGCGCCGAAGGCCTCGGCCCGCTCCAGCTCGCCCGGATTGTTGGCGTCGAACAGGATAAGGGGGTGGAGGTTGCCGTCGCCGGCATGGAAGACGTTGGCGCAGCGCAGGCCGAACTCCGTCTCCATCTCCTTCATGGCGTGCAGCACCCGGGGCAGCGCCTTGCGCGGGATGGTGCCGTCCATGCAGAGATAGTCGGGCGAGATGCGCCCCGTCGCCGGGAAGGCCGCCTTGCGCCCGGCCCAGAAGCGCAGCCGCTCCGCCTCGTCGGCGCTGGTCCGCGCGGTCACCGCACCCTGCCCGTTGGCGATCTCGACCACCAGCTCCACCATATGGTCGACCTCGCGCGCCGGCCCGTCCAGCTCGACGATCAGCAGCGCCTCGACATCCAGCGGGTAGCCCGGGTGGCAGAACTCCTCGGCGGCCTTGATGGCGAAGCGGTCCATCATCTCCATGCCGCCGGGGATGATGCCCCGGCCGATGATGGCGGCCACCGCCAGGCCCGCCTGCTCGCTGGTGGGAAAGCCCAGCAGCACGGCGCGCGCCGTCTCGGGCTTCGGCAGGATGCGCACCGTGACCTCGGTCACCACGCCCAGCAGCCCCTCCGAGCCGGTGAGCACGCCCATCAGGTCGTAGCCCTCCGGGTCCAGGTGCTTGCCGCCCAGGCGCAGCACCTCGCCCTCCATGGTCACCAGCTCCAGCCCCAGCACGTTGTTGGTGGTGAGCCCGTATTTCAGGCAGTGCACCCCGCCCGAGTTCTCGGCGATGTTGCCGCCGATGGTGCAGGCGATCTGCGAGGACGGGTCGGGGGCGTAGTAGAAGCCCTCATGCGCCACCGCATGGCTGATGGCGAGGTTGGTCACGCCGGGCTGGCAGGTGACCGTGCGGTTCTGGAAATCGATGTCGAGGATGCGGTTCAGCCGCGACAGGCCCAGCAGCACCCCGTCCGCCAGCGGCAGCGCGCCGCCCGAGAGGCCGGTGCCGGCGCCGCGCGGCACAACCTTCACCCCCATCTCCCAACAGGCGCGCAGCACGGCGGCGACCTGGGCGGTGGAGGTCGGCAGCACCACCACCAGCGGCATCTGGCGGTAGGCGGTCAGCGCGTCCGTCTCATAGGGCCGGCGGCCGTCGGCATCGTCGACCACCCCGTCCGGCACGATGGCGCGCAGCCGCGCCACGAGATCGTCGCGCCGGGCGATGATCCCGGCGTCGGGGTCGGGCATGCGCATGGGGCGGCCGCTCCTGGGCTCGTGGGGGAGCTCAGGATAATGGCGCTGCGGGGGGTAAGTTCAAGCAGGATGCGCGGGTTGGACGCCAGCAGGCGCCGTGAACGCACGCGCGCATACGAAAACCGCGCCCCGAGAGGCGCGGCCGTCGCAAGCATCCGTGATACGCGGCCGGGCCGGAGCCCGGCTAAGTCCCGGAGGACTCAGCCCTGGCGGGCCTTGAAGCGCGGGTTCTGCTTGTTGATGACGTAGACCCGGCCCTTGCGGCGGATGACGCGGCAGGCCTTGTGGCGGGTCTTCATCGACTTGAGCGAATTGACGATCTTCATGATTTCTTACTCGGACGCTGGTGACGGACGCATTCGAAGGCCGGGAAAATAGGGGGGAGGCCCCGCCCTGTCAACTGACTCCTCGGTGACAGGCGAAAGGCGGGTGTAGATAGACCTTTCATCCTTCTCCCCTTGCGGGAGAAGGGTGGGGCCCGCGGCGAAGCCGTGGGGGGATGAGGGGTGGACCGGGCGGCAGCCCGGGCCTTCTCGATGGATGAGTTTGCGACACAGGGGAAGAACGTCGGGCTTTCGCCCGCCGACCCCTCACCCTCCCATTGCATACGCAATGGGTCCCATCCCTCTCCCGCAAGGGGCGAGGGATAGTTAGCGACCCACCCCGAAAATAAATCCCGGCGCAAACCCCTTCCCTCTCAACCACTTGGCATATGGGGGGCGCGGCGCGGCCTTAAACGCGCGCCGGCGGTGCGGCAGCATCGGCATCTCCACGATCCAGGCCAGGAGACCGGGCATGACCAGCCGCACCACGTACGCCGCTCCAAGCCCTTTGCCCGATGGGCGGGAGTGATCCCGATGGGCAACCCGAACATCGCCTCTTCGGTCTATGTACGCCGCCGCCAGGATCCGGAGCGTCTGCACGCCGCCATCGACCGGATCATTGCCGCCGGCTGGACCACGACGGAAGCCGCCGCCCTGCTGGAGGCCGCCGTGGATTGGGAGCCGCCGACCGAGGGCACCCGCCCGGATGTCATGGTCAAGCTGGCGAATCGGCTCCGGCGCATGCTGACGGTCGACAGGATCAAGCCGACGCGGCTGCTGAGCGGCCTCTACGGCATCGAGCCGGGCGTGCACACGCCGGGCAAGCTGAAGCGCTTGCCGCCGGCTGTCAGATCGGAGCTCGAGCGCATGGTGGAGGCGAACGCGACCGTCGACAGCATGACCCAGCGGCTGTCGGAACTGGGCGTCTCGGTTTCCAAAACGGCCGCCCACCGCTTCAGGAAAAGGCACTCGGCGCGGCTGGAGCACTACCGCGAGGCCAAGATGGTCGCCGGCGCCTGGACCGACACGCTGGGAAGCACCGCGCAGGGCCAGGTCGGCCGGCTGCTGCAGGAGATGCTGAAGACCGTCGCCTTCCAGACCCTGGCCGCCGTCGGCGAGGACGGCACCGTGCCGGACGCCAAGCAGCTGGCCGAGCTGGCGAAGGCGGTCCGGGAGGTCGCGGCGGCCGAGCAGATCACCACCGAACTGGAGCTGCGCCTGCGCCGCGAACTGGCCGATAGCCTGGCGCCCAAACTGGCCGCCGCCGAGCGCGCCGCCGAGGGGCGGCCTGATGACCTGAAGGCCGCCCTGGCCCGCATCCGGGAGGAGGTCTACGGCCTGGCCCCCGACACGCGCGCCGAGCCCTGAGTTCCCCCACCCCCACAGGAAAGGACATGCCATGAGCAGACGCAACACCGCTCCCCTTCCCTTCGCCGACCGCCTCCGCCGCGCCTGGCGCAGCTTCCGCGTGACCGAGGCGGCCGGCCTGACGCTGGAGGAAGGGCCGGGCTGGCGCCCGCTGACCGGCGACGGCCGCCGCGACCTGGGGCCTTTGTCCCAGCGCCGCATGCAGGAGCTGGCGGTGCACCAGTGGGAGCGCAACCGGCTCGCCAACCGCCTGATCGAGCTGCCGCTCTCCTACCTGCTGGGCGAGGGCGTGCGCCTGGTCTGCGACGACGCGCAGGGCCAGGCCTGGCTCGACGCCTTCTGGCACGATCCGGTCAACCGCCTCGACCGCCGCCTCAAGGAGCTGGTCCGCTCCTACAAGCTGTTCGGCGAGCTCGTGCTGCCCGTCACCGCGCATCCCGTCTCCGGCGAGGTGCGCCTGGGCTATGTCGATCCCGGCGCCGTGCACGACGTCGTCACCGACCCGGGCGGCTCGGGCCTGGTGGCCGGGGTGGAGGTGCACGGGCCCGACGGCGAGGCCCTGGTCTTCCGCACCCTGCTGCCCGGCGCCGATCCCGAGCGCGCCGAGCTGCTGTTCAGCGAGGAGGCCCGGGCGATGCGCGCCTACATGAGTGCTGGCGACTGCTTCCTGTTCCGCCGCAACGCCCTGCCGGACGGGCGGCGCGGCCGCTCCGACCTGCTGTCGGCGATCGACTTCTGCGACCTGTATGAGCAGATGATCTATGGCGAGGCCGAGCGCGCCACCGTGCTGCGCCAGGTGGTGTACGACGTGACGCTGAAGGGCGCCACCGAGGCGGAGGTGCAGGCCCGCGCCCGCACCATCGAGACGCCCAGGCCCTTGTCCGTCCGCGTCCACAACGAGGCCGAGGAATGGCAGGTGCTCACCCCCGACCTGCGGGCCGGGGACGCGTCGGAGACCGCGCGGCTGATCCGCGGCCATGTGCTGGGGGGAGCGACGCTGCCGGAGCACTGGTACGGGCAGGGCGGCGACGTGAACCGGGCGACGGCGGGGGAGATGGGCGAGCCGACCTTCAAGGCGCTGTCGGACGAGCAGCGGGAACTCGGCGCCTTGCTGTCGGACGTGGGCGGGCACGTGCTGTCCTGCCGGCTGCGGGCGCTGGGGCATCCGGACAAGGTGGGGCGGCCGGAGTACCGGGTGCGGGTGGAGTTCCCGGAGCTGACCGCGCGCGACACGACGGCCTATGCGGGGGCGCTGGCGAACCTGGTCGGGGCTCTGCTGCCGGCGCTGGAGCGGGGTCTCTTGAGCGAGGCGGCGGCATCGGCGCTGATCGCGCAGACGGCGCGGCAGCTGGGGGTGAAGCTGGACCCGGTGCAGGAGCTGGCGACCGCCCGGCGCGAGGCGGCGGGCCGGGCGGCGAGTGCCGCGGGTGCGGAGCCTCAGGGCGGGGAGGCCGGGCCGGAGGGCCGCCGCCCTTTCGCTGAGGGCTATCCGGAGTTCGACCCGGACCAAGCGCGCGATGAGGACGGGCGCTGGACCGATGGCGGGGGTGGCGGCGGAGCCGGGAGCAAGGCGTCCGGCGCCGGCGACCGCACGCCCAGCCCGGTGGCGGAGGACCCGCGCCATGAGGGCATGCGCCTCCTGCGTGATCCGGAGGAGGACCGCCAGGGCGGCGGCACTGATCCGGCACCGGGCGGCGTGCCGCTGAAGCCGCCGGCCGCGAAGGCAAAGGACACGCCTGGCTGGACCACATACCGGGATGTCCTGATTGCCGACCAGTCGTTGACCAACCTGCAGCGTGGAGTGCTGGCCGACATCTTCGCTTACGAAGGAGGGCTGCAGAAGGACAATGCGGGTCGGGATGAGAATGGAAAGCCAAAACCAGGCAGTTCCGCCTATGCCGGGATCATGCCTGTCTCCTTGCAGGAGATGCAGCGGGACAAGGAAGCGACCAAGCATCGCTTCACCTTGCCTGTTGACGATGGCGGCGTGCTCATCCGCCCAGATCAGCTGACCCCGACCCAGGTGAAAGAAGTGAAGGCTTGGTACTTGGATCGGGCCTTGCGGCCGATGGGCGGCCTCTCCGCATTGGAGCGCTTCCCCGACCAGAAGTCGGGCGGGCTTGTCGCCGACACGCTGTTTCGCCATGGGATGGGCGGCGGCGGAAAGATGGTTCGCGCCGCTCTCAATAGTATGCTGAGCGGCATGACTGCCGCGGAGAGGCGTAAAGCTGGCTTGCCGGATAGAGTTGCTGATACTGGCTCGATTGATGTGGGGACAGGGGATGTGCTGCTTACAGTTGTTAACTCTTCGTCGCAGGCTGCCAGAAAGTTCAGGAGTGCTCTAATCGCAAAGAGGCGAGAGAAATACGTGGAAAGATTGCCCGACGGATCGGAAAAAGTGAAGTCTAGCGCCACCGGAGATATTGTTCGGTTGCAGCACTATAACGACTAATCCACCTTAGGCTCGTAGCTATCAACGTATAGCCATCTATGGCCAACTCTCTGAAGAGCGAGGAACAGTTGCAAGCCGGGTTCGGCTGCGCAACTTTCTTCGCTCTTTGACGGGGGGGTGAAACAATCAATGTATTCAATGCCGATCACATGGTTCCCGGTTTCACCAAACTGCCACTCCTCCCAAGGCATGGAAATAAATGGTACCTCCCGATACGGTCCTCTGAAAAATATCACCCGATAACGGTAGCGATTCAGGTGTGTCTCGTACTTCTTGCGGTAGTCTTTCCATGTCAGAAAAAAATCGACGTTCTGACCTGGCGCTTTCCCGATAGAGTCGCAGATAGCCTTATCTAATCTCAGTTTGCACAGCAGGTAGGCATCGACGAGGCAAATAGGATCGATCTGGTTCGTATAGCAGCGGCTTGTGGTGTCCGCGTCGTCCTTCGTCGCCGTGCGCCACTCGCCCATGCTCCCGGAAGCTTCCAGTCCCGCCTCTGTAGCCGACGCAACCGGAGCGGCGATCATGGGGGAAAGAATGAGGGCGGTGATTAGGCGCATGGGGTGGTCCTCGGGGCGCGAGCGGACACCTCTTCTCTACCGCATCGCGCGCGCCGGCGCCATGCGCGCCCGCTGACCGGCGACGGCCGCCGCGACCTCGGCCCGCTCTCCCAGCGCCGCATGCAGGAGCTGGCGACGGTCCGGCGCGAGGCGGCGGGCCGGGCGGGGGCTGCGGGTGCGGCGGGTGCCGGGCCTCAGGGCGGGGAGGCCGGGCCGGAGGGCCGCCGCCCTTTCGCTGAG
>DASPNP010000045.1:0-5960 GCA_035626475.1 Azospirillaceae bacterium | reverse complement strand
GGAGATGGCGCAGGTCGCGATCTCGTCGCGGGCGGCAATCAGGCGGCGCTTGGCGCGGTCGAAGGCGGCGTAGTGGCCGGCGAGCTTGAGCCCGAAGGTGGTCGGCTCGGCATGGATGGCGTGGCTGCGGCCGATGGTCGGCGTCATCTTGTGCTCAAGCGCGCGCTTCTTGAGCGCGGCGAGCAGCTGGTCGAGATCCTTGAGCAGGATGTCAGACGCCTGCTTCATCTGCACCGCGAGGCAGGTGTCGAGCACGTCGGAGGAGGTCATGCCCTGGTGCACGAAGCGCGCCGCGGGGCCGACATGCTCGGCGAGGTTGGTGAGGAAGGCGATGACGTCGTGCTTGGTCTCGCGCTCGATCTCGTCGATGCGCGCGATCTCCCACTTGCCCTTCTTCCAGACTTCCTTCGCCGCCGCCTTCGGGATCACGCCCAGCTCGGCCTGCGCATCGCAGGCATGGGCCTCGATCTCGAACCAGATGCGGAAGCGGTTCTCCGGCTCCCAGATGCGGGTCATCTCGGGACGGCTGTAGCGCGGGATCATGGCACTGCCTTCGGCCTGGTGGTGGGCGTGATGGGGCGGGACCTTAAGGAGGCGGGCGCCCTTTGACCAGTGCCGAGGCATGGGAGCGCCCCCGCACTAATGCGGGTCGCGGAGACGCGCGGAGGGCATCACCAAAAGGACTGCCCCGGCTATACCGATAGGCATTGTTGCCCATCGCCCTCCCCAATCTAATTTAGGCGCTTCCGCAGATATGCCAGCCGGCCGGCGACGGAGTGCGCGATGATTCCCTTTCCCGATGACTGCCCCGACTGCCAGCAGGTTCGCGCGGCTCTGTTCGACCGCAACTGGGTCGTGCTGTGGCTTCCCATGGAGCATAGCCGCACCAAGCTGGTGGAGCGGCTGGGGACGGCCCGCATCCAGCCCGTGATGGAGGAGACCGAGGGGTGCCTCGGCTTCCTGCTGGACCGGCGCGAGGCCAGAGCCTTCGCCGACGCCGCCCACGCCGTGCTGTCGGTGGAGGAGCTGCAGGCCGGGCGCGTCGCCTGCGTCGACGCCGACCAGGACGCCACCATGGGCGACTATCTGTCGGCCGTGACCATCGGCCAGTTCGCCGGCGCCATCCGCGGCCAGTGGCTGCTGGATCTGATCCGCGGCGACCGGCTGACCAGCTTCTTCCAGCCGATCGTGCAGGCCGACGGCCGGGGCTACGCCTTCGAGGCGCTGCTGCGCGGCCGCGAGGCCGACGGCGGCATCATCGGCGGCGGCCAGCTGATGAAGGTGGCCGACGAGGCGGGCATGCTGCACACGGTCGACCTCATCGCCCGGCGCACGGCGCTGAAGTCGGCGGCCCATGCCGGCCTGACCGACAGCACCATCTTCGTGAACTTCGACCCGTCCAGCATCTACGACCCGACCTACTGCCTGCGCAGCACCGGCGCGCTGGTGGAGGAGTTGGGGCTGAAGCCCTGGAACGTCGTGTTCGAGGTGACCGAGAGCCACCAGTCGCGCGACGAGAACCATCTGCGCGGCATCCTGGACGTCTACCGCAACGCCGGCTTCCGCGTGGCGCTGGACGATATCGGCTCGGGCTTCTCCGGCCTGCGGCTGCTCTCGAAGCTGAAGCCGGACTTCATCAAGATCGACATGGATCTGGTGCGCGGCGTCGACGAGGACCCGTTCCGCCAGTCGATCACCAGGCACCTCATCGGCATGGCCCACGACAACGGCATCAAGGTCGTCGGCGAGGGTGTGGAGACCGAAGGCGAGCGCGACTGGCTGTGCGGGGCCGGCGTCGATCTCCTGCAGGGCTTCCTGATCGGCAAGCCCGCGATGGCCCCGGCGCTGCAGGCGGCGTAGGCCTCGCCCCAAGTCGCATTGCGCTCCGCTCCATGCGACCTACGGCGCTTGCCCCCGTAGGTCGCATGGAGCCGCAGGGGCAATGCGACGGCTAGAAGCGCCCCGACACCGCCAGCACCACCACTACCAGCAGGACCACGCCCAGGATGCCGCTGGGCCCGTAGCCCCAGGAGCGGCTGTGCGGCCAGGACGGCAGCGCGCCCAGCGCCAGCAGGACCAGGATGATGATGAGGATCGTCGACATGGCGGGCTCCCTCGTTCCATGACTGCAAGAGGAACGCCGGAGTACGACGCCGGGTTGCACCCTCCTCCCGGCGCAGGCCCTCTCGCCATCGGGGCTATCCCGATGGTTTCCATCAGCGGCGCGGAATAAATACCGCCGGCGCGCGTTCCTCCCATGCAGGCGGGCCTCAGGCACCGCCGTAAAAATCGGAGGGATCGAAATGCGCACTACCCTGATCGGAGCGGTCTCCGCTCTCGCCTTGCTGTCCGGCGGCGCCTTCGCGGCCGACGCGGCCAAGCCGGGCCAGCAGCCCACGGGCTGGACCAGCCTGAACGGCCTGGTCGGCAAGTCCATCGTCGACGCCCAGGACAAGGAGATCGGCGAGGTCGAGGATCTGGTGCTCGACCAGCAGGGCAAGGTCCACGCCGTGGTCGACCTCGAAGACAACGACAAGGACGTCGCCATCGACGCCGCCAAGCTGAAGGCGGCCGCCAAGGGCGACAATCTGACCCTGCAGGGCGTCGACGGCGCCCAACTGGCCGCCATGTCCGGCTTCGAGTACAGCAGCGACCGCGCCTCCCTGACCCAGCGCGCCGCCGCCACCCAGGAGCGCCAGCAGGAGCAGCGCCAGGCGGGCGAGCAGGCCCGTGAGGACCGCAAGGAGACCCAAGAGGCCGCCCGCGAGGACCGCAAGGAGGCCCAGGCGACCGCGCGCGAGGAGAAGAAGGAGATCCAGGAGGCCCGCAAGGACGCTGACGAGAAGACCCGCGAGGCGCGCCAGGAAGCCCGCGAGGAGACCCGCGAGTCCCGTGACGCCGCCGGCCGGACCGCCGCCGCCGTGGGTGGCGCCGCCGGTGCCGCGACGGGCGCCGCTGCGGGCGAGGTCGCGCTGGGCGGCGACAGCCTGGCCAAGATCATCGGCCAGAGCGTCTACGACGCCAAGGGCAACGAGCTCGGCGAGGTCGAGGACGTGATCCTGGACCAGAAGGGCGGCAAGGCCAAGCAGGTCGTCCTCGACCTGGAAGGCAACGACAAGGACGTCGCCCTCGACATGACCAAGCTGAGCAAGGACCCGCAGAACCAGGACCGCTGGGTCCTGCAGGGCGGCGACAAGGCCCAGCTCGAGGCGATGGCCAAGCACGAGTACGACCAGAACTCGGTCTCGCTGAAGGCCGACAAGTAAGGTTCTCGCGTACCGACGATTTTCCCTGAGAGAACTGGCGCCCGGGAGCACCCGCTCCCGGGCGGCTTTTTATCCGCGCCTGGCCAGCAGGGCGTCGAGCGAATAGCGCCCGCCGCCGCGCAGGAACAGGTCGATCCCGATGACCACCAGCACGGCCGCCGGCCACCAGCCGCGCAGATCCTGCTGCCAATGGACCATGGCGACCGCCACGACGAAGTTCACCGCCGTCACCAGCCCGGCCCAGCGCACGAACAGCCCCAGGATGAAGCAGAGGCCGCAGAGGAACTGCGCCCAGACCGAGAGCGGCGCCATGAACTCAGGCCAGGCGAAGCCGTTGGCGGTGAGGAAATGCACGAACTCCTGCATGCGCTCGGCGCTGAGGATGTTGTCCTGGGTGCCGCAGACCAGGAACGCCCCGGTCAGCAGCCGCACCAGCAGCGGCCCGGCATCGGAGAGGCGCGCCCCGCCGCCCGCCACATCCTCCAGGAACAGGAACCGCCCCGCCGCCATCGTCTCCCCCTCCGCAGCGCCGGTTGATCCGGCATTCGCTGATGGACAGGAGAACCAATGGGTACCGCGCGGTCAAGCGGGAGCTCGCCTTGCGGCCGGGACCGAGCGGTTGCAGCCAGCGGTGATCGATGAAGCGGAGAGGCTGGTCCGTTCTGCGTCCTTCGACAGGCTCAGGATGAGGGACGGGAGATGCCAGGCACTCCCGATACCTTTGACGAAGGAACGGCCGGGAGCAGCAAGAACGTCCTCATCCTGAGCCTGTCGAAGGACGCACAACGCCACCGCTGCCCGTCAAGGAGCGCCGCATCCACCGCATCGTCCCGCCCCCTCACAGCATCCCGGCGCTCTTGAAGCTGAAGTGGCGGCCCTTGCCGACGACGATGTGGTCGTGGACCGTCACGCCCAGTGCCGAGGCGGCGGTGGCGATGGCGCGGGTCATCTCGATGTCCGCCTTGGAGGGGGTGGGATCGCCCGAGGGGTGGTTGTGCACCAGGATGATGGCGCTGGCGCCCAGCTCCAGCGCCCGCTTCACCACCTCGCGCGGATAGACCGGCGTGTGGTCGACGGTGCCCTTCTGCTGCACCTCGTCGGCGATCAGCGTGTTCTTGCGGTCCAGGAACAGCAGGCGGAACTGCTCATTCGCCTCGTTCGCCATGGCGCCGGCGCAGTAGTCCAGCAGCTTCTGCCAGGAGGACAGCACCGGCCGCCCCAGCACCTCCTGCCGGGCCATGCGCAGCGCCGCGGCGCCCACCACCCGGAGGGCGGCGATGACCGTGTCCGACAGCTTGTGGTCGTTGCGCAGCTTGTCCACCGGCGCGTTGACCACGCCCCAGAGCGAGCCGAACTGCTTCAGCAGCGCCTTGGCCAGCGGCTTCACGTCCCGGCGCGGAATGGCCTGGAACAGCAGCAGCTCCACCAGCTCGTAATCCTGCAGCGCGTCGGGCCCCGTCTCCAGGAAGCGCTCGCGCAATCGCTCCCGGTGGCCATGATAGTGCGGCTTCTCCGCCTCCGCGGCGGCGTCGGAGGATGCGGGGCCCTCCCGTTCAGGCGGTGCTCGGCGGTCGCTGCTTCGGCTCATGGGTGGGGGCGCGCTTCCTCATACTCTTGGATGGAGTATAGACGCGGGGATGCGCACCCGCCAGCGGTGCCGGCATGTCGGGGAAGTTTCTGCCGGGCGGAATCGGATTCCCAAGCGAAAGCAGGCGCTTGGCCGGTGATTCCAGGCGGCGCCGGGACCCCGGCTCTGGCACGCGGCTTGCGATGGTGACGGCTCCCCCACCGGAGCGCCCCATGACCGACCTGATCCGCACCCCCGAGGAATACCGCCAGGCCCTGCGCGTTCTGGACGACGCCAGCATGCGCCGCACCGCGCCGGCGGGCCTGGAGCCGCTGGTGGACCAGATCATCGAGGCGGTGAAGCGCTACGAGGCCCGCACCATGGCACCGTCGCGCCGCGGCTGGCCCGAGGCGGTGGCGATGCTGGAGCGGCTGGCGGGCTGACCCGCCCTCAGGCGTAGGGCGGCTTGGTGTGGCCGGCGGGCGAGAGGGTGAAGATCTCGCAGCCGTCCCTGGTCACGCCGATCGAATGCTCGAACTGGGCGGACAGGCTCTTGTCCTTGGTCACGGCGGTCCAGCCGTCGGCCAGCACCTTCACGTCGAAGCGGCCGGCATTGATCATCGGCTCGATGGTGAAGAACATGCCCTCGCGCAGCACGGCGCCCTGGCCGGGCTGGCCGTAATGCAGCACCGAGGGCGCGTCGTGGAAGACGCGGCCCAGCCCGTGCCCGCAGAAGTCCCGGACCACCGAGAAGCGCTGGCTCTCGGCATAGGACTGGATGGCCCAGCCGATGTCGCCCAGCGTGGCACCCGGCCGCACCACCTTGATGCCGCGCATCAGCGCCTCGTAGGTGACGTCCACCAGCTTGCGCGCCTTGACCGGGACATTGTCGCCGATCAGGTACATGCGGCTGGTGTCGCCGTACCACCCGTCCAGGATGACCGTCACGTCGATGTTGGCGATGTCGCCGTCGCGGAACCGCTTCTCGCCCGGAATGCCGTGGCAGACGACATGGTTGATCGAGATGCAGGTCGACTTCGGATAGCCCCGGTAGCCCAGCGGCGCCGGCACCGCGCCATGGTCGCGGATATAGGCCTCGCACAGCCGGTCGATGTCCTCGGTCGGCA